>DAIOGQ010000329.1:0-4552 GCA_036745175.1 Kineosporiaceae bacterium | reverse complement strand
CGTTCGTCATCGGCGTCGCCGGCTCGGTCGCCGTCGGCAAGTCGACGACCGCCCGCATCCTGCGCGAGCTGCTCGCCCGCTGGCCCGACACCCCGCGCGTGGAGCTCGTGACGACCGACGGCTTCCTTCTGCCGAACGCCGAGCTGACCCGGCGCGGCCTCATGCAGCGCAAGGGGTTCCCGGAGTCCTACGACCGGCGCCGGCTGCTGCGTTTCGTCATCGAGGCGAAGTCCGGGGTGCCTGAGGTCCGGGCGCCGGTCTACAGCCACCTCACCTACGACATCGTCCCCGGCGCAGAGGTCGTCATCCGCAACCCCGACGTCCTCATCGTCGAAGGCCTCAACGTCCTGCAGCCCGCGAGGCCGCGCACCGACGGCCGGCAGGGCGTCGCGATCAGCGACTTCTTCGACTTCTCGATCTACGTCGACGCCAGGACCGAGGACGTCCGACACTGGTACGTCGAGCGGTTCCTGCGGCTGCGGCAGACGGCGTTCAGCCGCCCCGAGTCCTACTTCCACCGTTACGCCTCGCTCTCCGACGCCGAGGCCGTGGTGCGGGCCGAGCAGATCTGGCACGACATCAACGAGCGGAACCTCGTCGAGAACGTCCTGCCGACCCGGGGCCGCGCCACCCTGGTCCTCGGCAAGGGCGCCGACCACGCAGTCCGCCGGATCCGGCTGCGCAAGCTGTGACGCGATGTCACAGCTTGCGTGGTGTCATGTCCTGCGTGATGCCACCGTGATCCACCTGCGCCTCATCGTGCCCCGCGCTGCCCGCGAGTCGGTCGTCGCCGCCCTCCGCGACGACCCGCGGGTCACCCACATCGCCGTCCTGCCCGACGCGGCCGTCGAGCCCGAGGGCGACCTCGTCCTCGCCGATGTCGCTCGCGAGGCCGCCTCCGACGTCCTGGGACACCTGCGGTCGCTCGGTCTCGACGACCGGGGGGCCGTCGTGATCGAGACGGTGGACGCCGTTGCCTCGGTGCACGCCGTCCGGGCCGAGGCCGCCGCGCCGGGCTCACCGGACGACGGCATCGTCTGGGACGTCGTCGCCGACCGGGCGGAGGCGGACGCCCGCGCGTCGTGGTCCTTCTATGCCTTCCTCTGCCTCGCGACGACGATCGCGGCGGTCGCGGTCGTCACCGACTCGGCCGTCCTCGTCGTCGGTGCGATGGTCGTCGGCCCCGAGTTCGGGCCGGTCGCTGCGCTCGCCGTCGGCATGGTGCTGCGCCGCCGCCGGCTCGTCGCCGGCTCGCTGCGGCTGCTCGTGCTCGGTTTCGCCACTGCCGTGGCCGTGACCGCCGTCCTCGCGCTCGTCGTCCGGCTCCTCGGGTGGGTCGAGCCGGCCGACCTGCTCGCGCCCCGGCCGATGACGGCGTTCATCTGGCGGCCGGACCGCTGGTCGGTCGTCGTCGCGCTCCTCGCCGGCTTCGCCGGCGTCCTGTCGCTCACCGCAGGCCGCGCCAACGCCCTCGTCGGCGTCTTCATCTCCGTGACGACGGTGCCCGCGGCCGGCAACCTCGGCCTCGCGCTGGCGCTGTGGGTGCCCGAGGAGATCGGTGGCGCCCTCACCCAGCTCGCGGTCAACCTCGCCGGCCTCACCGCCGCCGGGACCCTGCTGCTCACGGTGCAGCGCGCCCTCACCCGTCCGCGGCGGGCAGCTACAGGCCGAGCCGCTCCTTGACGATCACGGCCAGGGAGTCGGCGACCGAGCGGGCCTGATCGGCCTCGGCGGCCTCGACCATGACGCGCACGAGCGGCTCGGTGCCCGACGGGCGCAGGAGCACCCGGCCGGACGTCCCGAGCCGGGCCTGCGCGGCCTCCACGGCCGCGACCACTGCCTCGTCCTGCGACGCGCGGCCCTTGTCGACGCCGCGGACGTTGACGAGTACCTGCGGGAAGCGCTGCATGACGCCCGCGAGGTCCGCGAGCGAGCGGCCGGTCTGGGCGACCCGCGCGAGGACGTGGAGCGCGGTGAGGATGCCGTCGCCCGTCGTCGAGTGCTCGAGCATGACGACGTGCCCCGACTGCTCGCCGCCGAGCGAGTAGCCGCCGCGCCGCATCTCCTCCAGGACGTACCTGTCCCCGACCGCGGTCTGCACAGTCTTGACACCCTCGGCCTCCATGCCGCGCAGCAGCCCGAGGTTGCTCATGACGGTCGTGACGAGGGTGTCGTCGGCGAGCGCCCCGCGATCCCGGAACGCGAGCGCGAGGACGGCCATGATCTGGTCGCCGTCGACCTCCCGGCCGAGGTGGTCGATCGCCAGGCAGCGGTCGGCGTCGCCGTCGAAGGCCACGCCGGCCTGTGCGTCATGGGTGACGACGGCGTCGCGGAGCTTGTCGAGGTGCGTCGAGCCGTAGCCGTCGTTGATGTTGAGGCCGTCCGGCTCGGCCCCGATGACCACGACGTTCGCGCCCGCGGCCCGCAGCGCCCGCGGACCGACGGCGCTCGCCGCACCGTGGGCGCAGTCGACGACGACGCGCACGCCGTCGAGCCGGTACGGCAGCGTGCCGAGGAGGCGTTCGACGTAGCGGTCCGCGGCGTCCGGGAACGGCCGGACCCGCCCGACCGCGGCGCCGGTCGGACGGTCCCAGCGCTCGCCGAGCCGGGCCTCGATGGCGTCCTCGACGTCGTCGGGCAGCTTGTGCCCGCCCTTGGTGAAGAACTTGATCCCGTTGTCGGGCATGGGGTTGTGGGACGCCGAGAGGACGACCCCGAGGTCGGCGCCGGTGTCGGCGACGAGGGCGGCGACGGCAGGCGTCGGCAGCACCCCGGCGTCGTCGACGTCGACGCCGGCGCTCGCGAGCCCGGCGACCGTGGCGGCGGCGAGGAACTCCCCGGACGCTCGGGGGTCACGGCCGACGACGGCACGCGGCCGGTGGCCCGCGAAGGCGCCGACCTCTCCGAGCACGTGCGCCGCGGCGACGGCCAGGTCGAGCGCCAGCTCGGCGGTGACCTCCCGGTTCGCCTGCCCCCGCACGCCGTCGGTACCGAAGAGACGTCCCACCAAACCTCCTGCTGTCGGCGCAGCGGGTCCGGCGGATCCGCGGCGGTGCACGCGCGCCCACCGTACCCAGACCCGGCGGGGCGTCCGAATCCCGGACGCGCGACGGCCCCGGAGGCGTGTGACGCTCCGGGGCCGTTCGTGCGCGGGCTGGTCGGCCGGGGCCGGGATCAGCGCTTGCTGTACTGAGGCGCCTTGCGGGCCTTCTTGAGACCGGCCTTCTTGCGCTCCTTGACCCGCGCGTCACGGGTCAGGAAGCCGGCCTTCTTGAGCTGCGGCCGGTTGGCGTCATGGTCGATGCCGTTGAGCGAGCGGGCGACCCCGAGCCGCAGCGCGCCGGCCTGGCCGGAGGTGCCACCGCCGTGGATGCGCGCGATGACGTCGAAGCGGCCCTCGAGCTCGGTGATCTTGAAGGGGTCGTTGACGAGCTGCTGGTGGACCTTGTTGGGGAAGTACTCCTCGAGCGTGCGCCCGTTGATCTTCCACTGGCCGCTGCCCGGCACCAGCCGGACCCGCGCGATGGCCTCCTTGCGGCGGCCGGTCGCGGCGCCGGGCGCCGTGATGCTCGAACCGCCGCCACGGGTCTGCGGCGTCGTCGTCGTGTAGCTGCTCGGGGCGTCCTCGCCGTCGACGACGGCGTCCTCGATCTCTGCAGTGGTCTCAGCCACGGTTCTCCTCGGTTCTGGTGCTTCGACGTGCGGGGCGCGTGGCTTACTGCGCGACCTGCGAGATCTCGTACGGCTGCGGCTTCTGGGCCTGGTGGGGGTGCTCAGACCCGCGGTAGACCTTCAGCTTGCTCAGCTGGGCGCGGCCCAGGGTGTTCTTCGGGAGCATGCCGCGGATGGCCTTCTCCACCGCACGCTCGGGGTTCTTGTCGAGCAGCTCGGTGTAGCCGACCGCGCGCAGACCGCCCGGGTAGCCCGAGTGCCGGTAGGCCATCTTCTGCTCACGCTTCGACCCGGTGAGAGCCACCTTGTCGGCGTTGATGACGACGACGAAGTCCCCCGTGTCGAGGTGCGGGGCGAAGATCGGCTTGTGCTTGCCGCGCAGCAGGATCGCCGCCTGCGAGGCGAGCCGGCCGAGCACGACGTCGGTCGCGTCGATGACGTGCCAGCGCCGCTCGACGTCGGCGGCCTTCGGGGTGTACGTGCGCACAGTCGTAGCCTTCGTCCTTATCCGGATGACATTCGCGAGCCGGTCCGCAGTCCGTCGGGCCCCGCTCTCGCGGGGCCTCCGGGGTCCGTTGGCCGGTCGAGGGCCCCGGTGCGGGCGGCACCGCCGAAACGGTCCTGTCCACGCAGGGGCGCAACAGCCTGCAAGGTTACCGGGGTGCCGACGGGGGGTCAAAACGCGCCCCTCGCCGGCGGCCCCCCGAGGCTCCCACTGACCGCTTACCCCGTCGCTGTCGCGCCCCTCCGCGCCCGCCTCGCGTCCAGCCCAGCCCCGTGCAGCCCCGCCCGGGGTCCGGCCCCGCCCGCGTCCAGCCCCGCGCCGCGTCCAGCCGGCGCTCGACGTCTGCGAGATCGGCGTCAACGTTCTCGGGGCTGA
>DAIOGQ010000328.1:0-4558 GCA_036745175.1 Kineosporiaceae bacterium | reverse complement strand
GGTCTCCGGCCAGGGCAGGCCCGCGACGAGAGCCCGGGTCTGCGTGCCGTGCAGGGCGAGCAGGGCGGTCAGGCGCTGCTCGCGCGCGGTCAGCGGGACCGAGACGCGGTCCGCCACGAGCCCGAAGGCGCCGAGGAGCCGGACGGCGTACCGCGGCGGGGCCGGTGGCCCGGTGCCGCCGCGGTCGTCGACCGGGCGTGGCGTCTCGTGGTCCGGATGTCGGTTCCGCCTGGTCATCGCGCCCCCGTGATGCCGTGCGAATGCTGCGAGTCGGTCGGATCGTGCCGATCGGTACCGATGGTGCGAACGGGTCGTGCGAGTGAGCGGACGTGCCTGACCAGGACCCGCCGCGAGCGGGCTCGACCGCCCGCTGCGGAGGGTCACATGAGATCACTCGCCAGATCAGGTTTCCCAGGTCCGGGGGGCTTTTGTCAACGTTCTTCCCGCGGAGCGACGAATCTCACGGGACATGTGCGTCGGACCCTTCCTCTGCGCATCCCTGTGCGCACGGTTCCGTTCGGCCTTGTCGGTCACGCGGCGATCACGCCCCAGTCACGCGCGGCCGACGCCCCGGGGTGTCGGCTGGGGTCGGCGACCGCGGTACGTCGGTCGCGAACCCACCGGAGGTGTACCCATGCGCACCGAACTCACGCTCGCCGAGCTCGAGGAGCAGGACGTCGAGCTGCTGCCCCCGCGGGCGGCTCTGGGCTACTACGGCCACAAGGGCTGCTGCAACCGCTGGGTGTCGGTCTACGCGACCAACCAGGCGCTCGCCATGAACGTGGGCAGCCACTTCTCCAACGCCGTGGCCAACGCGAACCAGAACATCAACGTCGGCGGCTAGGGCTGACCAGCTGGTCGCGGGCGGTGCTCGCCTGACCGCCCGTCGACCGGCCTTCCGAAGGAGGGATCATGCCCGACCACACGGCGCACGAGGCCCTGGCCCTCGAGGACGCGGCCCGCGAGACCGTGGAGCTGCTTCCACGGCGGTCCGCCCTCGGCCACGGGATCAACATCACGACGATCACCGGGGTCAACATCGCGATCGCGGTGAACGCCGGAACCATCCACGGCCAGGCCTGGGCAGCGGCCTGGCAGGGGATCGGCGCGCACGCCTGAGATGCCGGCCGGAGGTGCGCCCGGGCCGGGCGTACCTCCGGCCGTCCCCCACCTGTCCGGACCCGCCAGGACCAGGAGGTTGGCCGTGGTGCTCCCGATGATCCCGGCGGGCGTCGCCGACGACCGCTCGACGACGCCGCGGCCGGTCGTGCCGCTCACCGGCGTCCGGCGGACCGACGAGCCGGTCGCGGCCGTCCGGCGGACCGACGAGCCGGTCTCGGGCCTGCAGCCGGACGACGTCGTCGAACGTGCGCCCGGGCTTCGCCTCGTCGGCCGCTACGAACGATCCGGCTACGTCGAGGAGCGTTTCCTGGCGGTGCGCGGCGACGGGCAGACGGTCATGCTCACCCCGCTGCTGCACCACGTGCTGCGGCACGCGGACGGCGACAACGACGCCTCGCGGATCGCCGCTCTCGTCGGTGACGACCTGGGCCGCGACGTCGGGACGGCGGTGCTCACCGCGCTCGTCGTCGACCGGCTGGTGCCCGCCGGGCTCGCGGTCGTCGTCCCCGCCGCGGGCGGCGCCGACCGTGCCGGGCAGCCCCCCGTCCCGCGCGCCGGTGGCGAGGTCCCCACGGCGGGCCCGGCGGGCGGGTCGCGCGGCGCCGGTCGCCGGGTGCGCGGCACCCCGGCCGCGGGAGGGGCCGGCCTGCCGACGTCGGACCCGCTGCTGGCCCTGACGCTCGACCGGCCGTTCGTCGGCGTGCGGACGGTGCGGCGGCTCGCCCGGGTCCATGCCCCGCTGTTCCACCCCCTCGTCGTGGCGGCGGTGCTCGCGCTGTGGGTCGTCGCGGACCTCTGGCTGTTCTCCGCGGGCGGGCCGATGGGCGGCCTGGCCGCCGCGTTCGGCACGCCGGGATCGGTCCTCCTCGTGCTCGGGCTGCTCCTGGTGTCGACGCTGTTCCACGAGATCGGGCATGCCGCCGGGTGCGTCTACGGCGGCGGCCGCCCGGGGGCGATCGGCGCCGGGATGTACCTGTGGATGCCCGTGTTCTGGACCGACGTCACGGACGCGTACCGCCTCGACCGGTCGGGCCGGCTGCGCACCGACCTCGGCGGCATCTACTTCAACGTCGTGTTCATCGTCGTGACGGCCGGCGCGGGCTGGCTCACCGGGTGGCCACCGGCGGTCGTGGCCGCCGTCATGACCCACGTCGTCATCGTCCAGCAGCTGCTGCCGATCGTGCGGATGGACGGCTACTACCTGTTCGGTGACCTCACGGGGGTGCCGAACCTGTTCTCGTTCACCGGCGCGGTCCTGCGCGGGCTGGTGCCCGGTCGCCCGATGTCAGCGCAGGTCCGCGGCCTCAAGCCCGCCGCGCGCGCCGCCGTCATCGGCTGGGTCGGCGTGACCGTGCCGCTGCTCGTCGTCGCACTCGGCTGGCTCGTCTGGTCGGCGCCGCAGCTCGTGGCGACGGCCTGGCAGCAGGCCTCGTCGATCTGGGGAGCTGCCCTGGGCGCCGACGGACCGCTGACCGCCGTCCTCGCCTGGGTCACCATCGTCCTCGTGCTGCTGCCGTTCGTCGGCACCGCGGCGCTGTTCTGGCGGCTGGCGCAGCGCGGCGCCCGGCTCGCGCGCCACGCGATCGCCCGCCGCCTCCCGCACCGGGCGGGAGTCACACCCGACCCGACCCACGCCCCCGACGCCGAGGAGCGACCGATGCTCACCGCCGCCCCGCCTCCCGTCGCCCCCGACCCAGCCGTCGGCGACCCCGCCACCGCGCGCGGCCTGTCGGCGGAGGACTTCGACGAGGCGGTCATGCTGCGTCGTCGGCGGGCCGCCCCCTCGAGCGGCTGGCGCCGGGGGATCCACCTCGCCTCGGGCGGCCTGCTCACCCCGCCGCCGAGCCCGGCCCAGCGCCGCCACGACGCGCTCGTCGAGCGGGTCCGGACGCCGGTCGGCTGCTCCCGGCGGATCGTCGTCATGTCCCGCAAGGGCGGGGCCGGCAAGACGACGACGTCGGTCATGCTCGGGCACACCTTCGCGATGCACCGCGGCGACCGCGTCGTGGCGCTGGACGCCAACCCGGACGCCGGGTCGCTGCCGCTGCGGGTGGAGCGTCAGACCGATGCGACGATCACGACGATGCTCGCGGACGCCGACCAGGTCGACCGCTACTCCGCCATGCGGCGGTACACCTCGCAGGCGGCGAGCCGGCTCGAGGTGGTCGCCTCCGACGACGACCCCAGGATCAGCCAGGCGCTCGGCGCCCACGACGTCCACCGTGCGCTGGACCTGCTCGACCGGCACTACTCGCTCGTCCTCGTGGACACCGGCACCGGTGTCCTCGACGACGCCGTCCAGCAGATCCTCCGCGAGGCCGACCAGGTCGTCGTCGTCATGCCACCGGCGTTCGACGGCGCCCGGGTGGCGGCCTCGACGCTCGACTGGCTCGAGGAGCACGGCCACCGCCGGCTCGTCCGGGGCGCGGTCGCGGTCGTCAACGCGGTCCGCGGCGAGGGCGGGCACGTGCTGCTCGACGAGATCGAGCGGCACTTCGACGCCCGCTGCTCGGCGACGGTCCGGATCCCCTGGGACCGCGGCCTCGAGGCCGGTGGCTGCGTCAGCCTCGAGGACCTGCGCCCGGCGACCCGGAACGCCTACCTGGAGCTGGCGGCGGCGGTCGCCGACCGCTTCCCCAGCCACGGAGGACGGCCATGACCGGCGCGGCAGGGACGACGGCACGCCCGACGGCACGCCCGACGGGACGGACGGGCCGGCTCGGCCCCGTGGGCGGGCTCGGGCTGCTCGGTGCGCTCACCGCGGCGGTCCTCGCCGCCACCGCGCTCACCGGGCCGGCGCACCTCCCGGCGACGGTCGGGGCGGCCGGCGGTCCCGGACCGTTCGCCGCTGCCGCCCCCGCCGCACCCGCCACGGCCGGGGCGCCGGCCGCCGCGGCGACCGTCCGGCCGGCGGCCGACGAGCACCGGGTCCGGGTCCGCCACGTGCGGACGCGGGCCCGGGCCCGGGTGCACCGGGACGACAGGACGCGCCGGGCCGTCGCGTGGCGGGTCAGGACGCTGCGCGCGCCGGCGCTCGACGCCCGCAACCTGGCGACCGCGACCGCGCACGACTGCACCGACTGCCACGCGGTCGCGCTGTCGGTCCAGGTCGTCGTCGCCGGCCGGAACGAGCGCCGGGTCGAGGCGGGCAACCTCGCGGTCGCGGTGACGGACGAGTGCGTCCGGTGCTCGTCGGTCGCCCTCGCCTACCAGTTCGTCGTCGTCCGCCCCGGCAGGCTGGTGCTGACCCGGCAGGCCCGCCGGGACCTGGCCGACCTGCGCCGGCAGATGCGGGACGTCGCCCGGCACCGTGTCGGCCAGGACCTGGTCGCGCAGGAGGACGCGCTCGCGGAGAAGGTCGCCGACGTCCTCAGGTCCGGCTTCGTCGACCGGGACCGGGAGAAGGACCGGCGCGGCGAGCCGAGCACCTATCTCG
>DAIOGQ010000327.1:0-4558 GCA_036745175.1 Kineosporiaceae bacterium | reverse complement strand
CACCCCGAGTCGGTGCTCACCGAGGGCGGTCACCTCATGCTCGCCAACTGGCTGGCCGTCTGCGGCGACGACGAGGCGGTCGCACGGTCCGCCGGCCTCGCCCCGCTCGTCCGCCGCTGACGCCCTGACCGCGCCAGCTCCCACCCGCACTTCCCGCGTCGCCCCGCGTCGTCCCCGTCCTCTGGTGGCTAAGGGGCCCTACGCGTGGTCACGTAGGGCCCCTTAGCCACCAGAGGACGGTCACACCCGCACCAGACGACGGTCACACCCGCACCAGACGACGGTCACACCCCCACCAGAGGAGGGTCACACCCGTGGCGTCACGGGGTCGGGGTGGCCCCCGGCGACGGCGGCGGTGTGGTCGGTGGCGTCGTCTCGGTCGGCGGCGGCGTGGTCGGGTCCGGTTCCGGGGCCGCGACGACGAAGCTCACGGTCGAGCCCTGGTCGACACTGGCGTTCTTCGGGTCCTGCGACAGCACCGTCCCCTCGGCCTCACCGCTCGGCTCGAGGGTCCGCTCCGCGTTGAGCCCGAGCTTGCGCAGCGCTGCCTTCGCGCTGTCGTAGGACTTGCCGGTGAAGTCCGGCACCTTGACCAGGCCCGTCGAGACGACGATGTCCACTCCGCTGCCCGGCTCCACGGACTCACCGGCTGCCGGCTCGGATCGGATGACCCGGCCCTTCTCGACGGTCGGGCTGTCCTCGGGGTTCTGGTTGCCGAGCTCGAGGCCGACGGCGGACAGGGCCTCCCGGGCCTGGTCCTGGTCCATCCCCTCGAGATTCGGCACCTCGACCGCGCTGGGGCCGGCCGAGACGGTGAGGGCGACGCTCGAGCCCTTCTCCACCTGCGTCTCGGCCACCGGGTCCTGCGCGGTCACCTCGCCCTTGGGGGCGGTGTCGCTCGCCGCGCTCTTGACCGTGAACTTCAGGCCCGCCGTGGTGAGCGCCTCCTCGGCGTCGGCCTGCTTGGAGCCGACGACGTCGGGGACGGCGATCGTCGTCGGCTTCGGGGTACCGCCGACGGCGTTCGCGACGAGGAAGGCGACGACGCCGAAGACAGCCGCGACGGCGAGCGCCAGCAGGACGTAGCCCACCTTGCGACCGCCGCCGTTGCCGCGCTCGTCCTCCCAGCCGCCGTCCGGCTCGAGGGGCAGCGGGGGCTGGCCGCCCGGGAGCAGGCTGGGGTGCCCGGCGGTCTGGCCGACGGGCGGCATGGCCCGGGTGCCGGCGGCCGCCTGCGGCATGAACTCCGTCGTCGCGGCGGACCCGGCACCCATCGCGACACCGCCGGCGCCGGCGTAGGCCTGGATCGGCCGGCCCGCGCGGATGCTGTCCACGTCGGCACGGAACGCGCCGGCGCTCTGGTACCGGCTCTCGCGGTCCTTGGCGAGGGAGTGCAGGACGATCCGGTCGATGGCCTCGGGGATCGAGGGGTTGTGGACGCTCGGCGGCTGCGGCATCTCCCGGACGTGTTGGTAGGCCACGGCGACGGGCGAGTCCGCGACGAACGGCGGCCGCGCGGTGATGAGCTCGTAGAGCAGGCAGCCGGCCGAGTAGAGGTCGCTGCGGGCGTCGACCGTCTCGCCGCGGGCCTGCTCGGGCGACAGGTACTGCGCGGTCCCGATCACGGCCTGGGTCTGGGTCATGGTCGAGGACGCGTCGGCGAGCGCTCTGGCGATGCCGAAGTCCATCACCTTGACGTCGCCGCGCGGCGTGACCATGACGTTGGCCGGCTTGATGTCGCGGTGGACGATGCCGGCCTTGTGGCTGTACTCGAGGGCCGCGAGGACGCCCGAGGTGATCTCGAGGGCGCTCGTCAGGTCGAGCGGCGTGCCGCCGCGGAGCATGTCGCGCAGCGTCCGGCCCTCGACGTACTCCATGACGATGTACGGCAGCGGGACGATGGCGCCGCCGGACTCGGTGACGACCTCCTCGCCGGTGTCGTAGACCGACACGATCGCCGGGTGGTTCAGTGCGGCGGCCGACTGCGCCTCGCGGCGGAACCGGGCCTGGAACGTCGCGTCCCGGGCGAGGTCGGTGCGCAGGAGCTTGATCGCCACGGTGCGTCCGAGCCGGGTGTCGCGGCCGATGTGGACCTCGGCCATCCCGCCCCGGCCGAGCAGGTCTCCCACCTCGTAGCGGTTGCCGAGCACGCGGGGGTTGTCGCTCACCGGATCCGTCCCTGGGTCGCTTCGGTCATGAGGTTCTCCATCGCCGGCCCCCGGAGTGCCGTGGTTCTCCTGGTCACTGCTGCCCCCCGGCCGGCGCACCGGCGTCCGGGCCAGCCGCGCCGCCCGTGCCCGGGACCACGGGCGGCCCGTTGCCCACCGGCACGGCGGGCGGCGCCGTGGTCGTCCCGGTGCCGGTGGGCGGGGTCGTGCTCGGCGGTGGGGTCGTGCTCGGCGGCGGCGTGGTCGTCGCCGGCGAGGTCGTCGCGCTCGTCGTGGGCGAGGTCGTCGGTGAGGGAGACGTCGGCTTCGGCGTCTTGCTGGGGCCGGGTGGGGGAGGTACCACTCGCTTGCGCGTGGACGAGGTCACTCTGGTCGTCGTCACGGACGGCGTCGGCCCGGACGACGTCGCGGCCGTCGGCGGTGACGTCGACGGCGTGACGCCCGTCGACGGCGCGGGCGCCACTCCTGTGCCCGGGTTTCCGAACAGGACCATCGCCATCGCGACGAGCCCGAGGATCACGACCGCGACGACGGCGATGATCGCGATGTTGCGCGGCGACAGCTCGAACGTCCGACCGTCCCGGTTGCGGTGGCTCCCGCCACCGCCGAGCGGCGCGAGCCCGTCGGTCGGCGTCGCCGGCGACATCGGGTCCGCGCCGTAGCCCGCAGCGCCGGGTCCGGCCGCGTAGCCGGGAGCGCCGTACGCCGCGGTCCGGTCGCCGTGGCCGTTGCTGCGCGCGTGGCCGTCCCAGCCGCCCTGCGTCTGGCGACCCTGCACCCCGTACCCGGCGAAGTCCTCGACCGGCACGAACGTCGGCCCGTTGCCGTGCTCGTAGCCCGCCACGTAGCTCTCCGGCGCGGCGCGCCGTCCGGTCGGGTGCTGCGGCCCGCCGGTGGCCGGCGAGAACACGGTGTCGGCACCGGCCGCTGCTGCGCCGGTCGCGTCGAGCCCCCCCGCACCCCCGGCCGCGCCGACGAGCCCGGCCGCGCCGGCTGCTCCCGCAGCGGCGACGGCAGCGTCCCGCTCACCCTCGCGCAGGTCGATCTCGCGCCGGACGCTCGCCGCTCCCGAGCCGTCCGCCGGCCGCTGCGGCCGCCGCCGACGGCGCAGCACGAGCTCGAGCTCGTGGGCGAACTCCGCCGCGGACCGGGTCCGGTGGTCGGGCTCCTTCTCCATCGCGAGCTCGACGAGCTCACGCACGTCCTGTGGCAGCACCTCGGGCAGCGGCGGCGGCGGTTCGGCGAGGTGCGCCGTCGCGACGGCGACCTGGTTGTCGCCCTCGAACGGACGCCGTCCGGCCAGGCACTCGTACATGACGACGCCGAGCGCGTAGACGTCGGACAGCGGCGTCGCGTCCCGGCCGCGGGCGAGCTCCGGCGCGAGGTAGTGCGCCGTGCCCATCACCTGGCCGGTCATCGTCAGCGGTTCGTGGTCGCGCGGCCGGGCGATGCCGAAGTCGGTCACCTTGACCGTGCCGTCAGGTGTCACGAGGAGGTTCGCCGGCTTGACGTCGCGGTGGACGACGCCGCGCTCGTGCGCGGCGTGCAGGGCGCGCGCGGTCTGGGCGACGACGTCGAGGGTCTGGTCGACCCCGAGCGCGCCGCGGCTCAGCAGCGCCGACAGCGGCTCGCCGGGGACGAGCTCCATGACGAGGTAGGCCACCTCGTCGCCCGTCAGCACGCCCTGTCCCGGCGTCCCGGTCCCGCCGTCGTCGACGGGCGAGTCGGCCGGCACGACCGGGCCCTCGCCGTAGTCGTAGACGGCGGCGATGCCGGGGTGCGACAGCGCGCCCGCGGTCCGGGCCTCGGCGCGGAACCGGCGACGGAAGTTGTCGTCGTACGCGAGCTCGGGGCGCAGGATCTTCACCGCCACCTTGCGCCCGAGCACCTCGTCGAGGGCGCGCCAGACCTCGCCCATGCCGCCGAAGGCGATCCGGTCCGAGAGCCGGTACCGCCCGCCCAGCCTCATGTTGCCGAACGATCGTTTCATCGGCCTAGCACCGCCTCGATGACCTGCTTGGCGATCGGCGCTGCCACCCTGCCGCCCGACGCCGCGTCCCCCAGTGTCCCGCCGTCCTCGACGACGACCGCCACTGCCACCTTCGGGTCGTCGGCCGGCGCGAACGCGGTGAACCATGCGTTCGGTGGCCGACCAGCCCCCTGCTGGGCCGTCCCCGTCTTGCCCGCCACCCGGACGCCGCTGATCTGCGCCCGCTTGCCGGTGCCGTCGTTGACGACGGCCTCCATCATCTGTGTGAGCTCGGCCGCGACCTGACCGGACACGGCCTCGGAGAACCGTTGCGGCTGCGGCCGCTGGATCACCTCGCGCTCGGCCGACAGCACGTCCTTGACGAGCTGCGGCTGCATGACGACCCCACCGTTCGCGATCC
>DAIOGQ010000326.1:0-4581 GCA_036745175.1 Kineosporiaceae bacterium | reverse complement strand
AGCGACGCCACGGTCGGGATGATCATCACGCCGAGGACCAGTCCCGCCGACAGGGTGCTGAACGAGCCCACCTCGAGGTTGAGCAGGTCGTTGAGGAGTACGGGGGCCACGAACGTCAGCGCGAAGTACCCGTAGACCACCGACGGGATGCCGGCGAGGATCTCGAGGATCGGCTTGAGCGTCTTGCGAACCCGCGGGTGGGCGTACTCGGACAGGTAGACGGCCGCACCGAGCCCGAACGGCACCGCGATGAGCAGCCCGATGAACGTCGTCCACAGGGTGCCCGTGACGAGCGGCAGGACACCATAGCTCTCCTGGCCGGCGAAACGCGGCGTCCACCGGGTCCCGGTGAGGAACTCGACGATCGACACCTGGCGGAAGAACTCCACCGCGGGGAAGAGCAGGGCGAGGACGATCCCGACCGTGACGAGGACGGAGAAGCCGGCCGCCGCGGCGATCGCGACCATGGTCACGCGTTCGCCGGGGCGGGAGTGCTGACGGGTGATGACGGCGGCACGGGGGCCCGGTCGTCCGACCGGGCCCCCGCCTGCCGTGAGCGTGCTCACGACGTGACCTCCATGTCTGCGCGTTCCTGCCTTCGCGAGGAGGGTCAGCTGCCGAGCTTGGCGACAGCGTCCTTGAGGGCGGTGACCTGGGTCTCGTTGAGCGGGACGAACTGGGCGGCCTTGGTCGCGACCTCGTCGTTCGCGGCGTACCAGTCGACGAACGCCTTCACCTGCGGCTTCTCGGTGTACGCGGCGTTCTTGACGTAGACGAAGAGCGGACGGGCCAGCGGCGCGTAGCTGCCGTCCTGCGCCGTCTCGACGCTCGGCGTCACGCAGCCCTTGCCGCTGTCGACCTGGACGGCCTTGAGCGTCGAGGCATTCTCCTCGAAGTAGGTGTAGCCGAAGTAGCCGAGGGCGTTCTTCGAGCCGGAGACGCCCTGGACGATGACGTTGTCGTCCTCGGACGCGTTGTAGTCCGTACGGCTCGCGCCCTCCTCACCGTTGATCTCGGCGGTGAAGTAGTCGAACGTGCCGGAGTCGGTGCCCGGGCCGAAGAGCTCGATCTTCTCGTTCGGGAAGGCCGGGTTCACCTGGTTCCAGGTGCTGACCTTGCCCTCCGCAGCGGGCTCCCAGAGCTTCTTGAGCTCGGCGGTCGTCAGGCAGGTCAGGAACGTGTTGTCCTTCGACGTGACGACGGTGAGGGCGTCGGTCGCGACCTGGAGCTCGGTGTAGGCGATGCTCGCGCCGTCGCAGATCGCCTTCTCCTCGTCCTTGATCGGGCGCGAGGCGTTCGACATGTCCGTCTGGCCCTGGCAGAACTTCTCGAAGCCGCCGCCGGTGCCGGAGGTCTGGACGGTGATGTTCACGCCGGAGTTCGTCTCCCGGAAGAGCTCGGCCGCGGCCTCGGTGAGCGGGCCGACCGTCGACGAGCCGTCCGCGACGACCTCGCCGGTCACGGCGGCGCCGGTCGCGCCGGACGTGCCGGCCGCGGTGCCGCCGCCGGTGGCCTCCGCCTCGTTGCTCCCGCCGCACGCGGCGAGACCGAGGGAGAGCACGACGGCCACGGGCAGGGCGGCGCGGCTCAGGGTGCGTCGGTTCACGGTGGTGTTGCCTCTCTAGGCACCGGACTGCAGCCGGAGTGGGTTCTGACGTGCCGAACGTAGGGAGGCCGGCTGAATCGAAGAGCCGCACTCCGCAAACGCGGAATGAACAAAAGCCGTCTCTCGGCGTGGAGACGGTCATCCCGGCACCCGCGGGCGCAGCGCAGTGACGTGGCTCACCCGGACCGCGGTGGTCCGACGTTCACCCGGGGGTGCGCGGGTCCGGCGCCGGCGCGGTGTCAGCGGTGCGGCGCGTGCCGTTCGACCGCGACGACCACGGGGCGTCCGCCCGCCCGCCGGCCGATGTGCGCCACGAGGACCTCGGCCGGGTCGAGGTAGGGGTCGGCGTCCGGCAGGTCGTCGCGGACGCCGTCGGCGCTCATCCCGGCCAGGGCCGCGACGACGCCCGGCAGGACCGGCCGGTGCGTGCAGATCGCGGCCGCGTGCTCACGCTCGGCGAGCCTGAGGGCGTGCTGGGTCGCCTTGCGCGGGTCGCGGGCGTAGCCGTCCTCGGACAGCCCCCCCTTGGTCCTGACCCGGGCGCCGGACCCCGCTGCGTACGGCGCGAGAGTCTCGGTGCAGCGCAGCCAGGGCGAGCTGAGCAGGTACTCCGGCGACCAGCACTGCAGGAGCGCGGAGAGGGCGAGCGCCTGCCGCCGGCCGGCCGCGACGAGCGGACGGTCGGCGTCCGCGTGCGTCCAGGCCTGCCGGGGCCGCGCGGTCGCGTGCCGGACGACGAGGAACGGGCGGGTGAGCAGCCGCCGCTCGCGCGCCGCGGCGACCAGCGCGTCGAGGAGCACCAGGTCGCCGTCGTGGGTGAGCCGTTTGCGAGCGGCCCGCACGGGCAGCCAGGCGGCCTCGTCCACCTCGCTCGCCCGGGCCGGTCCGTTCCCGCCGGGCAGCGCGCGGCCGGCCCAGAAGGAGACCTCCTTGGGGCGGCCGTCCGGCAGCGTGTACCGGACGGTCGGCAGCGGTCTGCCGAGCCGGACCCGGACGCCGGTCTCCTCGGCGGCCTCGCGGACGGCGCACTCGGGAAGCGTCTCGCCCGGCTCGACCTTGCCCTTGGGGAACGACCAGTCGTCGTACCGCGGCCGGTGCACGAGGAGCACCTCGAGCGTGCGGTCGGGGTCGTCGGCGGCGGCGCGGCCGTCGCCGACCGTCGACCGCCAGCACACGACGCCGGCGGCGAGCTCGACGACGAGCAGCGGTGCCACGACGTGCAGCGGCGGGACCCCGGCGACGTGCCCGCCGCCGTCGTCCGCGGGGTCGGCGGGCGGACCGGGCGCGGCGTCGTCCCGAACGTCCCCGCCTGCCCGGGAGGTGACCTCGCCGGGCGTCCCGATCTCGCTCATGTGTCTCGTCCGGGGTTCGTCACCGGCGCCGGGTGGACCGTCGCCGCGGCCGCGTGGCGATGAGGTGCGCCTGCAGGTCGAGCAGCTGCTCGCCGTCCGGACCCTCGCTGTGCCGGGTCCAGGTGCCGTCCGGGCCCAGGTGCCACGAGGCCGTCCCGTCGTCGACCGACAGCGTGAGGAGCTCGTCGAGCTCGGTGATGTGCCCGGGGTCGCGCAGCCGGACGAGCGCCTCGACGCGCCGGTCGAGGTTGCGGTGCATCATGTCGGCGCTGCCGATGTAGACGACCGGCTCACCGCCGCTGTCGAACCAGAAGACCCGGGAGTGCTCCAGGAAGCGGCCGAGGATGCTGCGGACCCGGATGTTGTCGCTGAGCCCCGGCACGCCGGGCCGGATCGCGCAGATGCCGCGGACGACCACGTCGACGGGCACACCCGCGCAGGACGCGCGGTAGAGGGCGTCGATGAGCACCTCGTCGACGATGCTGTTCATCTTGAACCGGATCCTGGCCGGCCGGCCCGCCCGGGCATGCGCGATCTCACGCTCGACCCGGTCGACGAGCCCGCTGCGCAGCGACCGCGGCGCGACGAGCAACCTGCGGTAGGCCGTCTTCGGGGCGTAGCCGGACAGCTGGTTGAACAGCCGCGTGAGGTCCTCGCCGACCTGCGGGTCGCAGGTGAGCAGGCCGAGGTCCTCGTAGAGCCGCGCCGTCTTGGGGTTGTAGTTGCCCGTGCCGACGTGGCAGTAGCGGCGCAGCCCCTCGGACTCCTGCCGGACGACGAGGCTCAGCTTGCCGTGCGTCTTCAGCCCGACGATCCCGTAGACGACGTGGACACCGGCCTGCTCCAGCTTGCGGGCCCAGGTGATGTTCGCCTGCTCGTCGAACCGCGCCTTGATCTCGACGAGCGCGAGGACCTGCTTGCCCGCCTCGGCGGCGTCGATGAGGGCGTCGACGATCGGTGAGTCACCGCTCGTGCGGTAGAGCGTCTGCTTGATCGCGAGGACACGGGGGTCGGACGCCGCCTGCTCGAGGAACGCCTGGACGCTCGTGGAGAACGAGTCGTAGGGGTGGTGCAGGAGGACGTCGCGCTCGCGGATCGCGGCGAAGACGTCGCTCGGCTTGGCGGTCTCGACCTCGTTGAGGTGACGATGGGTCTTCGGGACGAACTTCGGGAAGTGCAGCTCCGGGACGTCGAGGTCGGCGACGACGTTGAGCCCGCGCAGGTCGAGCGGCTCCGGGACCTTGTAGACCTCCGCGTCGCTGACCCCGAGCTCGCGCACGAGCAGGTCACGGACGTGCTCGTCGACGTCCTCGGCGATCTCGAGTCGGACCGGCGGGCCGAACCGGCGCCGCAGCAGCTCCTTCTCCAGCGCCTGGAGCAGGTTCTCCGCATCGTCCTCCTCGACCTCGACGTCCTCGTTGCGGGTGACCCGGAAGGTGTGGTGCTGCAGCACCTCCATGCCGGGGAAGAGCTGGTCGAGGTGGACCGAGATGACGTCCTCGATCGGTACGAAGCGTGCGTGGTGCAGGTCGTCGGAGCCGACGGCGATGAAGCGCGGCAGCAGCGGCGGCACCTTGACCCGGGCGAAGTGCTCCTTGTCGGTGACCGGGTTGCGCAGGATGA
>DAIOGQ010000325.1:0-4581 GCA_036745175.1 Kineosporiaceae bacterium | reverse complement strand
GTCAGTGCCCGAGCATCGGTGCGAGCAGCCGCGCAGCGAACGACTCACGGCGGGTGAGCCGCTCCTCGCCGTCCGCCAGGCTCATCGTGCGCAGTCCGGCGTTGACCTCGAGCCAGCGCACCGGCTCGGGCTCCCAGCGCCGCGACCGGTGCCCGACCCACGGCAGCCGGGTCAGGTCGGTCGAGCGGCCGGTCAGCAGGTCGGCGAGCGTGCGGCCGGCGAGGTTGGAGGTCCCGACGCCGTCGCCGACGTAGCCGCCCGCCCACGCGACGCCGGACAGCCGGTCGATGCCGGCGCTCGCGTGCCAGTCGCGGGCGATGCCGAGCGGTCCGCCCCAGGCGTGCGTGAAGGCGTGCCCGGCGAGGTCGGGGAACAGGTCCCGGACGGCGCGGCGCAGCCCGGCGAAGACCCCGGGCTCGCGGTCGAAGCCGGGCTCGATCCGCGACCCGCGGTGGTACGGGGCGCCGCGGCCGCCGAAGACGAGCCGGTCGTCGGCGGTGCGCTGGCCGTAGACGACGAGGTGCCGGTGGTCGGAGAACGTCTCGCCGTGGGTGAGCCCGGCCCGGGCCCAGAACGACGCGGGCAGCGGCTCGGTCGCGACGACGAGCGAGTAGACGGGGATGACGTCGCGCGTCGAGCCGGGCAGGGTCGCCGTCCAGGCCTCGGTGGCCCGCACGACGTGGCGCGCCCGGACATCGCCCCGGTCGGTGCCGACCAGTGGTCCGAACCCGTTGCGGTACACCGGTTCCCCGGCGGCGACCGGGGCGGTCCCCGGCGTGATCCGAAGCACGCGGGTGCGCTCGACGATGCGGCCGCCGCGGCGCTCGACGGCGCGGGCGAGGCCGCGGACGAGCCGGGCCGGGTGGATCCGCGCGCAGTGCGGGCTGTACGTGCCGCCGAGCACGTCCGTGGCAGCGACGCGTTCGCGTGCCTGCGCGGCGGACAGCAGGACGACGCCGTCGACGCCGTCGAACTCGGCGTCCTGGTCGACCTCGGCCTGCGCGCGCCGGAGCTGGACCGGGGTCCGGGCCAGCCGGACCGTGCCGCCGGGTGCCCAGTGGCAGTCGATGCCCTCGTCGAGGGCGACCCGGCCGACCTCGGCGACCGTGTCGTTCATCGCGCGCCGCATCGCGAGCGCGGCGTCCCGGCCGTGCCGCCGGGCGAGCCCCGCGGCGGAGGCGGGGAAGAGCGCCGAGCACCAGCCGCCGTTGCGCCCGCTGGCACCGAAGCCGGCGACCTCGGCCTCGACGACGAGCACCGACAGCGACGGGTCCGCCAGCAGCAGGTAGTACGCCGTCCACAGACCCGTGTAGCCGGCGCCGACGATGCAGACGTCGACCTGGGCGTCGCCGTCGAGGGCGGGCCGGGGGGACAGGTCGTCGGTGCCGTCGGCGACGAGCGAGTCGTGCCACAACGACAGGGATCGGTACGCCGTCACCGTCAGGACCGACCCTGCGGCCACGTCGCGATCGCGGCGGGCGGAGCGGCGTCCACGCGCAGGTCCGGCGCGTCGACGGGCTCGCCCCAGACATGGCGCAGCGGCACGATGCCGGCCCAGACCTCGCGGTCGAGGTCGGACGGCTCGTCCTCCGGCCCGTCCTTCGCCGAGACCTTGAGCGACCACTCCTCGAGCGGCAGCGCGAGGATCGACGTCGCCGCGAGCTCCTTGCGGGTCGGCGTCCGCTGGCCCTCGACGCCCGGCAGCAGGCGCTCGGAGAGCGCGGCGAGCGCACGCTCCTTGTCCTCGCCGGCGAGCTCGGTGCAGCGGCCCAGGACCATTGCGCTGCGGTAGTTCATCGAGGACTCGAACTGGCTGCGGGCCATGACGACGGCGTCGAGGATCGTGACGGTCGCGCACGTCGGGGCCCCGGCGGCGAGCGCGCGCAAGGCCCGCGATGCCGTCGACCCGTGCAGCAGCAGCCGGTCACCGTCGCGAGCGACGCCGAGAGGCACGACGTACGGCTGGGCGGGGACGCCCTCCCCGCCGTCCTCGACGACGGCGACATGCGCGACGAGGGCGGCGTCGAGCAGCGCGTCGAGGGCCGCGCGGTCCCGCACCTGCTTGTGCGGGGCCCGCCGGACGTCGGTGCGCTGCCGGCTCCGCTGGCCTGCCGGAGCAGCGGTCACAGCCGGTTCCACGCCTCCGTGAGCACCGAGCGCAGGATGCCTTCGATCTCGTCGAACTCCTTCTGCCCGATGATGAGCGGTGGCGCCAGCTGGACGACGGGGTCGCCACGGTCGTCCGCACGGCAGTAGAGACCGGCGTCGAACAACGCCTTCGACAGGAAGCCGCGCAGCAGGCGCTCGCTCTCGTCGTCGTCGAACGTCTCGCGGGTGGCCTTGTCCTTGACGAGCTCGATCCCGTAGAAGAAGCCTTCGCCGCGGACGTCGCCGACGATCGGGATGTCGAGGAGCTTCTCGAGCGTCGCCCGGAAGTTCGGGCCCTCCTCGCGGACGTGGGTGTAGAGGTCCTCGCGGTCGAAGATGTCGAGGTTGGCCATCGCCACGGCGGCCGACACCGGGTGCCCGCCGAAGGTGTAGCCGTGCGGGAAGTACGTCGTCCCGGTCCGGAACGGCTCGAAGACCCGGTCGGTGGCGATCATCGCGCCGAGCGGGGAGTACCCGCTCGTCATGCCCTTGGCGCAGGTGATCATGTCGGGCTGGTACTCGAGGTCCTCCGACGCGAACATGCCGCCGATCCGGCCGAAGGCGCAGATCGTCTCGTCCGACACGAGCAGCACGTCGTACTGGTCGCAGATCTCGCGGACCCGGTCGAAGTAGCCGGGCGGCGGGGGGAAGCAGCCGCCGGAGTTCTGCACCGGCTCGAGGAAGACCGCCGCGACGGTGTCGGGGCCCTCGAACTCGATGGCCTCCGCGATCCGGTCGGCCGCCCAGCGGCCGAACGCCTTCGGGTCGTCGCGCAGGTGCTCCGGCGCACGGTACTGGTTGGTGTTGGGCACCCGGAACCCGCCGGGCACGAGCGGCTCGAACATCTCCTTTGCCTCCGGGATGCCCGTGATGGACAGAGCACCCTGCGGCGTGCCGTGGTAGGCGACGGCCCGCGAGATGACCTTGTGCTTCAACGGCTTGCCGACGAGCTTCCAGTACTGCTTGGCGAGCTTCCACGCCGTCTCGACGGCCTCGCCGCCGCCGGTCGTGAAGAAGACCCGGTTGAGGTCGCCCGGGGCGGACGCGGCGAGCCGCTCGGCCAGCTCGATGGCGCGCGGGTGGGCGTAGGACCACAGCGGGAAGAACGCGAGCTCGCGCGCCTGCATCGCTGCGGCGTCCGCGAGCTCCTGACGGCCGTGGCCGACCTGCACGGTGAACAGGCCGGCCAGCCCGTCGAGGTAGCGGCGCCCCTGGTCGTCCCAGATGTAGGCGCCCTCGCCACGGACGATGACGGGGACGTGCCCGCCCTGCTCGTACGTCGAGTGCCGGGTGAAGTGCATCCAGAGGTGGTCGCGCGCCTTCTCGGCGAGCGTGTCCTGGCCGGCCTCGGAGAAGGCCTGCGGGCTGATGGTCATCGGGTACCCCAGTTGTAGAGCTGTTTACGCAGCTTCAGGTAGACGAAGGTCTCGGTGGACTCGACCCCGGGCAGGGCCCGGATCCGGTGGGTCAGGAGGTCGAGCAGGTGGTCGTCGTTCTCGCAGACGACCTCGACGAGGACGTCGAAGGAGCCGGCGGTGACGACGACGTAGTCGACCTCGGGCAGCTCGGCGAGCCGGTCGGCGACGTCGACCATGTCGCCGGAGACCCGAAGGCCGATCATCGCCTGCCGGGTGAACCCGACCTGGAGAGGGTCGGTCACCGCCACGATCTGCATGACCCCGCTGTCCAGCAGGCGCTGGACGCGCTGACGTACGGCCGCCTCGGACAGGCCGACGGCCTTGCCGATGGACGCATAGGCGCGACGGCCGTCCTCCTGCAGCTGTTCGATGATCCGCTTGGACGTCTCGTCGAGCAGCGCGGGGAGGGAGCGGGGCCGCGAGGGGCGGGTCACCACGGACCGATCCTGACGGGCTCCGGCCCTTCACGCAAGCGAATCCGTCGTCTTGGGCCGGGCTGGTTCACCGAATCTTCAGTTTCAGGGGTCCAGGGCTGCCGATTACGGCGTCCGCGGGCTACAGTCGCCCGTACATGTCATCGACCTCGCCCGACCTGGTCGGCGTCCCGCCGGTCCGTGGCTGCGGGGTCCTCGAGGAAGGGCACCTGTCGTGAGCGAGTCCGCGCCCCGCGTCCTGCGCAACTTCGTCGACGGTGGGTACGTCGACCCCGTGTCGGACGCGCGCAGCGACGTCGTCGACCCGTCGACCGGCCAGGTCGTGGCCACCGCACCCGTCTCGTCGGCGCAGGACGTCGACGCCGCCTACGGCGCGGCGTCCAAGGCCTTCGAGACCTGGCGCGACTCCACACCGAGCGATCGGCAGAAGGCGCTGCTCGGGCTCGCCGACGCCGTCGAGGCGCGCGCCGACGAGTTCGTCCGGCTGGAGGCCGAGAACACCGGCAAGCCGTACGCGCTGACCACGAGCGAGGAGATCCCGCCGATGGTCGACCAGATCCGGTTCTTCGCGGGCGCCGCGC
>DAIOGQ010000324.1:0-4594 GCA_036745175.1 Kineosporiaceae bacterium | reverse complement strand
CCCGAGCGAGACGGTCTCGCGGTCGGCGTTCGGGATCTCGATGCCGATCGCGGACCGGCCGGGGATCGGCGACAGGATCCGGACGTCGGCGCTGGCGACCGCGTACGCGATGTTCTTGCTCAGCGCCGTGACCCGCTCGACCTTGACGGCCGGGCCGAGCTCGACCTCGTAGCGGGTGACCGTCGGGCCGCGCGAGAAGCCGGTGACCTGGGCGTCGATCTCGAACTGGTCCAGGACCGTCGTCAGCGCCTCGACGACACGGTCGTTCGCGGCGCTGCGGGCCTTGGGGGCGCTGCCCGGGGCGAGGATGTCCGACGGCGGCAGCGTGTACGTGACGTCGCCGGCGAGCAGGAGCTGCTCGACGCGCTGCGGCAGCTGGGTCGTGGACGGCGGCTCGAGCGGGCTCTTCGAGACGGCTGCGGACTCGGTGCCGTCCCCGGCCGCGGTGGCAGCGGCACCGGCGGCAGCGGCGCGGCCGGCGACCCGACCCGTCAGGTCGGCGACGTCGGGTGGAGTTCCGCCCTTCGCCGCGGCGATCGCCTCGTCGAGCGGCGTCGAGCGCTTCTCCCCCGGCCGCAGCCGACGGCCGTTGCCGGCTGCGACGACGACGGCCTGCTCGTACGCCTCGTCGCCGGCGAACCCGCCCTCGGCGTCGTCCGCACCCCTGCGACGGCGGCGCAGCGCGTGCCGGCCGGCCGGGAGGTCCTCGCCGTCCGCGCCCTCGGCGTCGTCGTGGACGTGCCCTGTGAGCCGGTCGTGGAGCTGACGGATCCGCTCTGGGATCGCGTGCACGGGCGTCGCCGTGATGACGAGGAGGCCGAAGAAGGCCACCAGGGCGAGGATCGGGACGGTCACGTAGACCGTGACGGCGGCCTCGATCGGGGACGACGCGAGGTAGCCGATCATGCCGCCGGCCTCGCGCATCTTCGTCTTCCCGCCCGGCGGGGTCGGGATCCCGGCGGTGACGTGGACGAGGCCGGTCGCGGCGACGGCCATCGCGAGCAGCCCGACGGCGACCCGGTTGTTCGCCTGGACGCGGTCGGGGTGGCGCAGCAGGCGGGCGCCCAGACCGAGGAGCACGAGCGGGACGGCCAGCCCGACGCGGCCGAAGGTCCCCGCGACGACGGCGTGGACGCCGTCCCCGAACCGGCCGTCGAGGCCCCACCACTCGCGCGCGGCGACGACGATCGCGAGCCCGATGAGGAAGAAGCCGAAGCCGTCCCGGCGGTGCGCGGGGTCGAGGTCCCGGGCGCCGGTCCCGATCCGGCGGGCGGTGCCGCCGACGACGTGCGCCGCGCCCATCCAGACGCCACGGACGGCACGGACCGGCCACGGCGGGCCGACCCGGCGCGGCGAGCGGCTGTAGCGGCGGCCCGGCGAGCGGCTGCCGGTCGCCGTCCTGGCGGGGGCACGGCCGGTCGTGCGAGAACCACCGGTGGCCACGGTGCGCCCGGACGAGGCCCGGCCCGAGGACCGGGCGGATCTGTCCGAGGCGCGCCCGCCGGGGGAAGACGTGCGGGTCGCCATGCTCGCGAGGCTACGGGATCGACCCATCGCCACACGCGTCACACGCCGTGGCCCGGACGGCCCGTTCCGCCGTCGCAGGCGTCCGGGCGATCACGCTGGGTGCCGCGGAGGTTGACCGGGGGTCGCCCGGGGCCGCAGCCGGACCAGAGCCGAGGGTGGCTGGACGGGCGGCCGGGCGGGCCGTGCCGGTGGGCCACGACGCCCTCACTGCAGGCCGACCGCGGCGAGGTCATGATCGTGAGGGATCGCGCGGCAACCGGCCGTCGGATCTCGCACACTGACCGGCCCGGCGGGCGATCAGGCCGGGTCGTCGAGTCGAGGCCGGAACCCGCGGCTGCGGTAGAGCGCGAGCGCGGACCGGTTGTCGGACATCGCTCGCAGGGCGACCTGCGAGTGGCCGGCCGCGGCGGCGACCCGACACACCGTCGTCATGAGCGCCCGGCCGAGCCCGCGTCGGCGGTGTCCTCGGGCATCGCGTCCTGGGGCATCGCGTCCTCGGACGGCGTCGTCAGTCGCCGAGCGCCGCGAGCGCCGCGGCCGTCCGGGCCGCGAAGGCGGCGTTGTTCCGGACGAGGGCGATGTTCGCGGTCAGGCTCCGCCCACCGGTGAGCTCGTTGATCCGCCCGAGCAGGTACGGCGTCACGTCCTTTCGGGTGACGCCCGCCCGTTGGGCGTCGGCGACCGCCTCGTCGATCCGGGCGTCGATCTCGGCCGCCGGCAGCGCGTCGGCCACCGGGATCGGGTTGGCCACGAGGACCCCGCCGCGCAGCGCGAGCCTGCGGTGCTCGACGAGAACCGCGGCGAGCTCGTCGGCCGAGTCGACCCGGTGGTCGACGGGCAGCCCGCTCGTCCGGGAGAAGAACGCCGGGAACTCGTCGGTACCGACCCCGATCACCGGGACGCCGCGGGTCTCGAGCACCTCGAGCGTCTTCGGCAGGTCGAGGATCGACTTCGCGCCGGCGCAGACGACCGCGACCGGCGTCGACCCGAGCTCGTCGAGGTCGGCGGAGACGTCGAAGGTGTGCTCGGCGCCGCGATGGACGCCGCCGATCCCGCCCGTGGCGAAGACGACGATCCCGGCCAGGTGCGCGAGGTACATCGTCGCGGCGACGGTCGTCCCGGCGGTCGCCCGGCGGGCGACGAGCGCCGGCAGGTCACGACGGGAGGCCTTCGCGACGTCGCCGGCCGAGCCGGCCTTCGCGAGCCGCTCCAGCGCCGCGTCGTCGAGCCCGACGCACAGCCGGCCGTCCAGGACGGCGATCGTCGCCGGGGTCGCGCCGTTGGACCGGACGACGTCCTCGACCCCGCGCGCTGTCTCGAGGTTCGCCGGGAAGGGCATGCCGTGGGTGATGATCGTCGACTCGAGAGCGACGACGGGCCCGGCGGCGGCGAGCGCCTCGGCGACGGCAGGGGCGAGCTCGACGCTCATGGCAGCAGGTCCTCCGGGGACAGGTCGGGCCGAACGCTGTGCTCGGACGCGACGGTGAGCAGGGCGACGCGGGTGCCCGACATGCACGCGTCGGCGAGGTCCTCGCCGCGGACGAGGGCCGCCAGGGTGCCGCCGATGAACGCGTCCCCGGCACCGGTGACGTCCACGACGTCCGGTGTGCCGACGACGTTCATCCCGGCGATCCCCCCCGGCATGAGGACCAGTGCGGGCCGGTCCCCTCGGGTGAGGACGACGTTCTCGGCCCCCAGCAGCCGGCCGACCTCCGCGAACGCGGTGTCGACGGCCGACGGCTCGTCGTCCTCGTCGACGGCGACCCCGCGCACCTCGGCGAGGGCGCGTGCCTCGGCGAGGTTGAGGAACAGGACGTCGACGCCGTCGAGGTCGACCGGCAGCCGGACGACCTTGGCCGTGGACACCGCATCGACCGCGACCCGGGCGCCGGCTGCCCGGGCGACGGCGAGGCACCCGGCGAGCACCTCCGGGTCGAGGTTGCAGTCGAGAAGCACCCAGGCGGCTCCACGGTCGGCGAGTGCCGCCTCCAGGTCGGCGACGGCGACCTGCGCGAGGACGTCCATCGCCGCCATGCCGATCTCCAGCTCACCGGCGGGGTCGAGGACGGCGACGTACTCCGCCGTCGAGGCGGCGGGCACGCTGCGGACGCCCGAGGTGTCGATGCCGGCCTGCTGGGCGTGGGCCAGCAGCCCGAGCCCGGCGGCGTCGTCACCGACGCACGAGACGAGCGTGACGTGGACGCCGAGCCGAGCGAGGTTCTCCGCGACGTTGCGCGCGACGCCACCGAAGGACGAGACGCCGCGCGCCGGGTTCGACGTGCGGGGCACCGCCGGCGCCAGCAGGTGGAGCAGCCGGTCGACGACCGCGCCACCGACGCAGACGACCCGGCCGGGCGGCGTCCCGCCGTCAGCCGGGACCGCCGTGCCGGCCGCCGTCACGCTTCGATCACGAGCGGGATGATCATCGGGCGACGGCGGTACGACTCGTTGACCCACCGGCCGACGACCCGGCGGACCACCTGCTGCAGCTGGAGGGAGTCGGTCATGCCGTCGTTGGCCGCCTCGCGGATGGCGTCGGCGATCCGCGGCCGGACCTCGTCGAAGATCCCGTCGTCCTCGGCGAAACCGCGGGCGTGGATGTCGGGTCCGGCCACGACCTTGCCGCTGCCGGAGTCGACGACGACGACGATGGAGATGAACCCCTCCTCGCCGAGGATCCGCCGGTCCTTGAGGTCGACCTCGGTGATCTCGCCCACGCTCGACCCGTCGACGTAGACGTAGCCGCACTCGACGGCCCCGGTGACCTTCGCGACGCCGTCCACGAGGTCGACGACGACGCCGTCCTCGACGACGACGACCCGGTCCGCGGGAACTCCGGTCTTCACTGCCAGCTCGGCGTTCGCGACGAGGTGCCTGACCTCACCGTGCACGGGCATGACGTTGCGCGGCCGGACGATGTTGTAGCAGTACAGGAGCTCGCCGGCGCTCGCGTGACCGGACACGTGGACGCGCGCGTTGCCCTGGTGGACGACCTTCGCGCCGAGCCGGGTGAGCCCGTTGATGACCCGGTAGACGGCGTTCTCGTTGCCGGGGATGAGCGACGACG
>DAIOGQ010000323.1:0-4597 GCA_036745175.1 Kineosporiaceae bacterium | reverse complement strand
ACCGCGCAGCGTCAGCCGGCGAGCGCCTCGCGGACGGCGCTCAGGTGGTCCGGCGTCGAGCCGCAGCAGGCACCGATGAGATCGACGCCCTGCTCGCGCAGCCGGCGGGCGTGCTCGGCGAGCGCGGCCGGCGGGGCGTCGTACTCGAAGTGGTCACCGACGAGCTGCGGCAGCCCGGCGTTCGACTGCGCGATGAGCAGCAGCCCCGGGGGACGGGCGGCGACCATCTGCGCCATGACCGTCTCCATCTCCTCCGGCCCGCGGCCGCAGTTCGCTCCGACCGCGCTGACGCCGAGGGCGGCGAGTGCCGTGACCGCCTGCGCCGGCGTCACGCCCATCATCGTGCGGCCCTTGGTGTCGAAGCTCAGGGTCGCTACGACGGGCAGCCCGGCGCCGGCGCGCAGCGCGGCGCGCACCGCGGCCTCGACCTCGGCGAGGTCGCTCATCGTCTCGATGAGGACGAGGTCGATCCCGCCGGCCTGCAGGCCGAGGAGCTGCTCGGCGAAGAGCTCCTCCGCGGCGTCCGGCGTCAGCGTTCCCAGCGGCTCGAGCAGCTCACCCGTCGGGCCGAGCCCGCCCGCGACGAGCGCCCCGTACGGCGTGGCCGCCTCGCGGGCGACCCGCGCACCGGCGGCGCTCAGCTCCTCGACCCGGTCGCCGAGGCCGTGCATGTCGAGCCGCGGCCGGGTGCCGCCGAAGGTGTTCGTCGTGACGACGCGGGCGCCGGCCCGCAGGTACGCCTCGTGGACGGCGCGGATGGTCTCGGGCCGCTCGACGTTCCACAGCTCGGGCGCACCACCGTCGTCGAGGCCGCAGCCCTGGAGCATCGTGCCCATCGCCCCGTCGAAGATGACGAAGCCGTCGGTGTGCACGAGGTCCGCAAGGGTCGCCATGGTCCAACGGTAGGTCGCGCACGCCCCGGGTGTCCCGGTGTCCGGAGCGTGAGATGTCAGCGGTCCCGCACGACGCGGGCCTCGTCCCAGACCGGGCCGTCCGACTCGTAGACCCGGCCGTCGGCGCCGAAGACGAGGAAGCGGTCGAACGAGCGGGCGAACCACCGGTCGTGGGTGACCGCGAGCACGGTGCCCTCGAACGCGGCGAGCCCGTCCTCGAGCGCCTCGGCCGACTGCAGGTCGAGGTTGTCCGTCGGCTCGTCGAGGAGCAGCAGCGTCGCCCCCGACAGCTCGAGCAGGAGGATCTGGAAACGGGCCTGCTGCCCGCCCGACAGCACGTCGAAGGACTGCTCGGCGGCCCCGGCGAGCTCGTACCGGTCGAGAGCGCGGCTCGCCGGCTCGCGAGGCATGCCCGCTCGGTGCTCGGTGCCGCGATGCAGGATCTCCAGCAGCGTCCGCCCGGACAGCTCGGGGTGGTCGTGGGTCTGGGCGAACCAGCCGGGCCGGACCCTCGCCCCGAGCCGTGCCGTCCCGGTGTGCGTCACGGGCGAGACGGGCGTCTCGTCGACAGGCCGGTGCTCGACGTCCGGGTCGGTGCCGCCCGCCGCGAGCAGCCGCAGGAAGTGCGACTTGCCCGACCCGTTCGAGCCGAGGACCGCGACCCGCTCGCCGAACCAGACCTCGAGGTCGAACGGTGCCATGAGCCCGGTCAGCTCGACGCTGTCGCAGACGACGGCACGCTTGCCGGTCCGGCCGCCGCGCAGCCGCATCGTCACCTTCTGCTCCAACGGCGTCTCCTGCGGAGGGCCGGCCTCCTCGAACTTGCGCAGCCGGGTCTGCGCCGCCTGGTACCGGGACGCGAGGCCGTCGTTGTAGGCCGCCTTCGTCTTGAGCATGAGGACGAGCGCCTTGAGCTTGGCGTGCTCCTCGTCCCAGCGCCGGCGCAGCTCCTCCAGGCGCGAGTTCCGCTCGGCGCGAGCGTCGTGGTAGGTCGCGAACCCGCCACCGTGCACCCAGGCTGTCGCACCGACGACGCCGGGTTCGAGGGTGACGATGCGGTCGGCCGCCCGGGACAGGAGCTCGCGGTCGTGGGAGACGAGGAGCACCGTCTTGGCCGTCGCGGCGAGCTGCGTCTCGAGCCACCGCTTGCCCGGCACGTCGAGGAAGTTGTCCGGCTCGTCGAGCAGGAGCACCTCGTCGGGACCGCGCAGGAGGGCCTCGAGGACGAGACGCTTCTGCTCCCCGCCCGACAGGGTCCGGACCTCGCGCCACTGGGCCCGCTCGAACGGGACGCCGAGAGCGGACGTCGTGACGACGTCCCAGAGCGTCTCGCTCTCGTAGCCACCCGCGTCCGCCCAGTCGGCGAGCGCCTGCGCGTAGCGCAGCTGGGTCGGCTCGTCGTCGGTCTCCATCATCGCGAGCTCGGCGGCGTCCAGCGCCCGGGAGGCGGCGCGGACCCGGGGCGGTGCCGCCTCGACGAGCAGGTGCCGCACGGTCGTGTCGTCGCGGACCGCGCCGACGAACTGCCGCATGACGCCGAGCCCTCCGCTGCGGGTCACGGCACCGCCGTGCGGGTCGAGGTCTCCCGCGACGATGCGCAGCAGGGTCGTCTTGCCGGTCCCGTTGGGCCCCACGAGCGCTGTCGTGGTCCCGTCCCCGACCCGGAACGTCACCTCGTCCAGGAGCGGTCGGCCGTCGGGCAGGGCGAACGAGACGGCGTTGACGTCGACGTGGCCCATGCGCGCAGTCTGCCGGGCCCGGCCCGCCCCGCTCACCGCCTTTTCGCCGGGTGCCGGTACCCCCGGCGAACCGCGCCCTCAGGAGACGGTCCACCGACGGGTGCACGGTGCCGTGACGGGCCGGGCGCTGCACGGCGGCCGTCAGGGGATGACGGTGCGCCCGTCGACGACCGGGAACCCCGGGTTCCAGGCAACCTCCCACAGATGGCCGTCCGGGTCGGCGAAGCAGGCGTGGTAGACGTCGTAGTCCGTCATGGCAGGAGCCAGCGTCTGCGTCGCGCCGGCCTCGAGGGCCGTCGCGAGCGCCGCGTCGACGGCCTCTCGCGACGCGAGGTTGACCGCGACGGTCACGCCGCGGAACCCGCGGCCTGCCGCTGCCGACGCCGGGTGCCGAACGTCGTCCGCGGTCAGCCCCGAGTCGACGGCGAGCGCGACCTCCTCGTAGACGCCCAGGTAGAAGCCCCCGACGTCGAACCAGTGGATCGTGCCGTCGACGGACGCCGTGGAGCGCGGCCAGCCGAGGGCGGTGTAGAAGCGGGCCGACGCCTCGACGTCAGCGACCCCGAGCGTGACGATCGAGACGTTCCCCAGTCCGGTCATGGCGCCGAGTCTGCCCCGACCCGGCGACAACCGTCAGCACGGCGACCCCGGTCCGGTGCGGCGGCCCGGTGGGTCTCAGCGCGACGAGCCCTCGTCGATCCCCGGCTGCTCGCTGTCGACGACGTGCATCGCGGCCTCCTCGGCGCTCGCGGCGCCCGAGTCGATGCCGACGTCGGTGGCGAGGAGGTCGCTCTCGGTGTCCTCGCGCACGCCCTCGTCGGGGTCGACGAGCCGGCCGGCCCGCGCCTCGCCGACCTCGCCGTCGTCGAGCACCCCGTCGTCGAAGGCGTCGTCCGGGACCTCGCCCGTGCCGGTGTCGACGTCGTCGGGGACGCCGCCGCCCTCGCCTGCCCGCACAGGGCGTTCCCCCTCGACGAGATCGACCTCCATCGCGGGGTCCGGCTCCTCCTGGGCGATCCGCTGGTCGAGGCTCTCACCGCGCAGCTCCTCCTCGGCAGTGGTGCCGAAGGCGTCCAGCCCCCGAGGCCTCTCGGGCGGCGAGTAGGACGCGTCGAGGATGTCGGCGCCGTCCTCGCCGAATGCCTGGTCGAGGTCGATCACCCCGTCGTCACCGTCGTTGACCGGTTCGTGGATTCCGTCGCTCACCGACCGAGGCTGTCACCACGACCAGGCCGCGGCCAGTAGACCTGACGCCGGCGACGGGGAGGTCTCGACGCGGGACGTCCCGCCTGGCGAGGATGCCGGGATGACCCCAGACCACGTCCCGGGCACCGCGGGCGTCATGTCCGCCGTCCGCGCGCTCTACCTCGCGACCGCCGGCGTCGCGGCCGACCTCGTGGCCCATCCCGAGGTCCGGCGCCGGTGGGACGAGCCGAGCGTCCTCGACCTCATGACGGTCGCCGACCTCGCGGCCCACCTGGGTCGCTCGCTCCTGCAGGTCGAGATGTTCCTGGACGCCGGCGACCCCGCCGCACCCGGCCCGGTGACGGCCGAGGTCTACTACGCAGCGCTCAGCGGCGTCGACGACCTCGGCTCCGACCTCAACGCCGGGGTCCGGTCGCGAGCGCAGGACGTCGCGGTCGACGGTCCGGACGGGGTGGCCCGGCGGGTCCGTGGGTGCCTCGACCGGCTCGCCGGCCGGCTGCAGGACGAGCCCGTGTCACGGCAGGTCCTCGCCTACGGCGGGCACGCGATGACGGTCGACGAGTACCTGCGGACGCGTCTGGTCGAGTTCTGCGTCCACGTCGAGGACCTCGCGCTGTCCGTCGGGCTCGGCCCGGGGGTCGACCCGACGGACGACATCCCCGACGTGCCGGACGACGCGCTCGCCGAGGCGCTCGCCGCGCTCGTCGCCGCGGCCCGCCGCCGGCACGGGGACGCCGCGGTGCTGCGCGCCCTCACCCG
>DAIOGQ010000322.1:0-4644 GCA_036745175.1 Kineosporiaceae bacterium | reverse complement strand
GCCGACGACCACCGCGGAGAAGCACCGATGCCGATCTACGACGACGTCACCCAGCTCATCGGCAACACCCCCCTCGTCAAGCTCAACCGTGTGACCGACGGCGCCGGCGCGACCGTCGTGGCGAAGCTGGAGTTCTACAGCCCCGCGAGCAGCGTCAAGGACCGGATCGGCGTCTCGATGATCGACGCCGCCGAGGCGTCCGGCGAGCTGAAGCCCGGCGGCACGATCGTCGAGGCGACGAGCGGCAACACCGGCATCGCGCTCGCGATGGTCGGCGCGGCCCGCGGCTACCGGGTGGTCCTGACGATGCCCGAGTCGATGAGCAAGGAGCGTCGCGCGCTGCTGCGCGCCTACGGCGCCGAGCTCGTCCTCACGCCGGCTCCCGAGGGCATGAAGGGCGCCGTCGCGAAGGCCGAGCAGATCGGCGTCGACGAAGGGGCGGTCCTCGTGCGGCAGTTCGCGAACGCCGCCAACCCCGAGGTGCACCGCAGGACGACCGCGGAGGAGATCTGGGCCGACACGGACGGTGCCGTCGACATCTTCGTCGCGGGCATCGGCACCGGCGGCACGATCACCGGCGTCGGCCAGGTGCTCAAGGCGCGCAAGCCCGGCGTCCAGGTCGTCGCCGTCGAGCCCGCCGCGTCACCGATCCTCAACGGCGGCGCCCCGGCCGGTCACCCGATCCAGGGCATCGGCGCCAACTTCGTGCCGGAGATCCTCGACCGGACGGTCTACGACGAGGTTCTCGACGCCCCCACCGAGGAGGCCGTCACGTACGCCCGCCGCGCCGCCAAAGAGGAGGGCCTGCTCGTCGGCATCTCCTCCGGTGCCGCCATCTGGGGCGCCGTCCAGGTCGCGAAACGGCCCGAGAACGCGGGCAAGCTCGTCGTCGTCATCATCCCGTCGTTCGGCGAGCGCTACCTGTCGACGATCCTCTACTCCGACCTCATGGACTGACGAAGGGTCGACCATGCATCACACCCGCCCACGAGGGCTGCGTGGACGACGGACCGTCGTGGGCGCCGGGACGAAACGCTCGGGGACGTCGGCTGCGACGGCGAACGGTGCCGTCGGGCCGGACGTCCCGGCGTCCGACGGCACGCCGGGGGCGACGACGGCGACACCGGGGGACACGGCGCGGCTGGGCTGGCGGGCGCGGCTGCGTGAGGACGTCGACACCGCCAACCGGAAGGACCCGGCGATCCGCAGCCGGGCCGAGGTCGTGCTCGGCTACCCGGGGCTGCACGCGATCTGGGCCTACCGGCTGCACCACGTGCTCTGGGGACGCGGGCACCGGCTCGCCGCCCGCCTGATCTCGCAGTGGGCGCGGGCCTGGACAGGCGTCGAGATCCACCCCGGTGCGACGATCGGCCGCCGCTTCTTCATCGACCACGGCATGGGCGTCGTCATCGGTGAGACGTCCGAGATCGGCGACGACGTGATGCTCTACCACGACGTCACTCTCGGTGGCGTGAGCCTGGCCAAGGTCAAGCGGCATCCGACGCTCGGCAGCGGCGTCACGGTCGGTGCCGGGGCGCGGGTGCTCGGACCCGTCGTCGTCGGCGACGGTGCGCGGGTCGGCGCGAACGCCGTCGTCGTGCGTGACGTGCCGGCGGGTTCCGTCGTCGTCGGCGTCCCCGGGGTCGTGCGCGACAGGGACGGCGCGCTGCCGGCCCGGCAACCGCCCGCCCCGCCGCCGCCCGCGTCGGACGACGACCTCGTCGATCCGGCCATCTGGATCTAGCCGGTGTCCGGGGGGACGATCGAGGATCCGGACGACGCCACGGCCTTCGCGCCACCGGTCGTCGGGCCGGGTCGTCCCGCTACGGTGCTCCGCGCGCTCGCCGGCCTCACCGCCGCCGGGCTGTGGATCGGTTGCCTGCCGACGACCGTCGAGCGCCTCCGCGGCGGGACCGGCGGTCCGTACCAGGCCCTGCTCGCGGCTCTCGTGCCGTGGACGCTCCCGGTGCTCTCGCTGGCGGTCGGGCTCGCCCTCGTCGCTCGTGGTCGACGTCCGCTGCGGTCACGGCCGGCCGGACGACGTCGGCGGTCCCCGCTGTCCGCGGTCCTGGTGGCCGTCCCGGTCGTGTCCCTCGTCCTGCACGGCGTCTGGGTCGCCCCCCGGTGCTGCCCGACCTGGGGCGCAGGTCGGCGTCGGCCGCACCCGCCGGCGGGAGCCTCGCGCCGCAGCGGATCCGGGTCCTCGCGCTGAACCTCGAGTTCGGTCGGGCGGACGCCGCGACCGTCGTCGACGTCGTGCGGCGCGAGCGGGTCGACGTCCTGCTCGCGGTCGAGCTGACGCCGGAGGCGGTGACGCGGCTGCGCCTGGCCGGTCTCGAGGGTCTCCTGCCGTCCGCGGTGCTCGCGCCGTCCGGTGGTGCAGCCGGTTCCGGGATCTGGAGCCGGTACCCCGTGACGCCGCTGGACCCGGTCGGTGGAACGACGTTCCGGGCGCCGCGAGCCCGGCTCGCCCTGTCCCCCGGGCGCACGGTCGTCGTCACCGCGGCGCACCCGTGTCCGCCGCTGCAGGCCGCCCGATGGCAGCGCGACCACGCCCTGATCACCGATGCGGTGCGATCGGTCGGTTCCGAGCCGCAGGTCGTCGGCGGTGACTTCAACGCGACCCGCGCGCACGCGCCGTTCCGGGCGCTGCTCGACGCCGGGCTCGTCGACGCCGCGGACGTCGCAGGTGTCACCGGGGGAGCGTGGCCCGGGCTGACCTGGCCCGCGGACCGGCCGTTCCCGCCGGTCATGCGGCTCGACCGCGTGCTCGTGTCGGCGGCCGGTCTCGGGGCGTCCGACGTCGCGACGGTCACGGTGCCGGGCACAGACCACCGGGGCGTCCTGACGACGGTGACGCTCCGCGGACCTTTGCTGCGGCGTCCACGTGCTGTCTGCGGACGGGCGTCGGCGCGGGCCGTCTGCGGATGTGGGCCGCCGGTCGCAGCGGCACGATGCGTTCGTGACGACAGGGAGGCCGGACGAGACCGAGCAGGAGCGCGCCGACCGCAACTTCGGCGAGATCCTCCAGGAGCTGAGGGTCGGGCAGACCGGCGTGCAGATCCTCTTCGGGTTCCTGCTGACGATGCCGATGCAGGCTCGGTTCTCCCAGCTGGACGACGTCCAGCGCGGCCTGCTCGTGGCCGACGTCCTCGTGCTCGCCACGGCGAGCGCCTTCATCATCGCGCCGGTCGCCTGGCACCGGGCGCTGTTCCGGCGGCAGCTGAAGGACGAGGTCGTGACGGCGGCGAACCGGTTGGCGCAGCTGGGTCTGCTCTTCCTCGGGCTCGGCGTCGTGACGTCGATCCTGCTCGTCGTCGACCTCACGGTCGGACGCCGCGCGGGCGCGGTGTCCGCGGCCGGGATCGGGATGCTGCTCGCCGTCCTGTGGGTCGCGCTCCCCCTGTGGCGCCGGCACCGCGGGGGTTGAACGTCTGCGACGCTCGTGCCCGGGCGGCCTCCTCAGGTGCACCTCCGGGTCGTGCCCAGCGGCCGTCGAGGAAGGGTGCGGCGGCCCACGGGTGGGTGCCCAGGACGTCCGGCCTTGTTCGGAGCCGGTGGGTGGGAGTCGAATGGAGGCCTGTTCGGCGGATGGAGGTGGTCGCAGTGAAGGCGGCAGTGGGTGACCGACTGGTGGTGAGAGCGACGCACGTGGACGGGGCGGTGCGCGACGGCGAGGTGCTCGAGGTGCGGGGCGCGAACGGTGACCCTCCGTACGTCGTGCGGTGGTCCGACGGCCACGAGGGCCTGTTCTTCCCGGGATCGGACACCGCGGTCGAGCACGAGCCGCACGCCTGAGGGCGAGCGGCCGAAGCGCTGCGAGGCGACACCTGACGCGGGGCTGCGGGCCCGAGTCCGGACCCGCAGTCCCGAGTCGGGACGCACGGACCCGAGGCAGGACGCACGGACCCGAGGCAGGAGACGGCGGGACGTCAGGCGGACGTCGAAGGGCTGGCGACGACCCACTCGCGACGTGCGTCGCCGTCCCAGCGGCGGACGGCGACACAGCGGGCGTGGAGCTCACCACCGTCCAGTGCCGCGAGCGCGTCGGGGACCTGATGCCCCGCGATCCGCCGCGCGAGGGTGACGTGCGGCGTCCAGCGCCCTGGGCTCATGTTCGTCCCGTCGGGCGTCCCGACGATGCCCGAGACCAGGGCGTGCAGCGCGAGCAGGGTCGGGTTCGTGACGACGACCCGGACGAGCACGAACGGACCGCGGCCGAACACCGCCACCGCTCCCAGCCGCACGTCCAGCGGCAGCAGCCCCTCGGCCGCCGCACGGAGCGACGGCTCACAGGCCGGGTCGATCGATGACGGCGCCGCGAGAGTGACGTGCGGCCGGTTGGACGGCGCCAAGTGGTGCGCCTGGCTCGGCAACCCTGCCGCCGCCAACCGCCCCCACTCGCCTCGCACCGCCGCGTCGGCCGCGCCGTCCAGAGTCAGCTCGACCGACTGCACCACGCCCTGAGGCTATCCACGTGCGCCGACCACCCGCACCGGGCCCGGGTCGCGCACCGCCTGTCGACCACCGCGCCGGCACGCGCCCGACCCTTGCGGGTCCCCACGGCGCCGGTCCGGCACAATGGCCTGGCACCACAGGAGGGCTGGCCGAGTGGTTGATGGCGGCGGTCTTGAAAACCGCTAG
>DAIOGQ010000321.1:0-4650 GCA_036745175.1 Kineosporiaceae bacterium | reverse complement strand
CGGGGACCGAGGTCAGCGCGCACTGCGACCTCCCCTGCGGCGTCTACGACCCGGCACAGGCCAAGATCGAGGCCGAGTCGGTCAAGGCCTGCATGCAGAAGTACGCCGCCTCGGACGACCCCGACTTCAAGAGCCGGGCCGTCACGATCAAGGAGGAGCGCAGCGACCTCGTCAAGCACCATCTCTGGGTGCTGTGGACGGACTACTTCAAGCCGCCGCACTTCGAGAAGTACCCGCAGCTGCACCAGCTGTTCAACGACGCGACCAAGCTGGCCGGCGCGGGGGGCACGAAGGGCACGAACGACGTGGCCGTCGCCGACGCGCTGCTCACGAAGATCGACGAGATCGCGGCCGTCTTCTGGGAGACCAAGAAGGCCTGACGCGCACCCGACGCCGACCGGCGTCGTCCCGGCGGCGTCCCCGACCCGCACCCGGGCCGGGGACGCCGCCGTCCACGCTTTCGGCCCGGCCGGCAACGGCCTCCTCGCCTGGGGTTACCGGCGGGTACGGTGCACGGTATGACGTCGGACGCGCAGCCCTCGACGGGCCCGACCCCGCAGCTGCACGCCACCGCCGACCCCGCCACGGTCCAGGGGCACGGCGGCACGCTCGCCGTGGCCGTCGCGCAGGCGCACGGCGTGCGGGCGATGTTCACCCTGTCCGGTGCGCACGTCTTCCCGCTCTACGACGGCGCGGTCACGGCGGACCCGCCCCTGCCCATCGTCGACGTGCGCCACGAGCAGACGGCGGTCTTCGCGGCCGAGGCAACGGCCAAGCTGACCCGCACGCCCGGTCTCGCCGTCCTCACCGCCGGGCCCGGCGTGACGAACGGCGTCAGCGCCGTGACGACGGCGCACTTCAACGGCTCGCCGCTCCTCGTCGTCGGGGGGCGGGCCCCCGCCTACCGCTGGGGTACCGGCAGCCTGCAGGAGCTCGACCACCCGCCGCTGCTCGCACCGGTGACCAAGCGCGCCGCGACCGTCCACGAGACGGCGTCCATCGCCGACGAGGTCGACTCCGCACTACGCCTCGCCACGAGCCCGCACCGCGGTCCCGTCTTCCTGGACATCGCCATGGACGTCGTCTTCGGCGACGCCACGGTGACGCTGCCGCCGGCACCGACCCGCGTGCGGGTCGCCCCGGACGCCGACGCCCTGGACCGCGCCGCCGCCGCCCTCGCCGGCGCCCGCCGTCCGCTCCTCGTCCTCGGGTCCGACGTCTGGTCGGACGGTGCGGAGGACGCCGCGACGGCGCTCGCCGAGGACCTGGGCCTGCCGGTCGTGCCGAACGGCATGGGTCGCGGCATCCTCGGACCTGCCCACCCGCTGCTCGTCCCCCGGGCCCGCGGCGCGGCGTTCGGCGGTGCGGACGTCGTCGTGGTCGTCGGCACCCCGCTGGACTTCCGGCTCGGGTACGGCGCCTTCGGCGGCAGGGACGGCGCCCCGGTCGCCGCGGTCGTGCACTGCGCCGACGACCCGGCGGGGCTCGCGACGCACGTCGAGCTCGCCGCCGGCGTCGCCGGCGATCTCACGCTCGTCCTCGACGGCCTGCGCGAGCGGGTCTCGCGCGGCGGACCGCACCCGGACGTGGCCGCCTGGGCGCGGGGACTGCGTGCCCGGCACGAGGCCGCGGTCGCCGCGGACGCCCCGACGCTCGCCGCCGACAGCGAGCCGATCCATCCGGCACGGGTCTACGGCGACCTGGTGCCGATGCTCGCCGACGACGCCGTGGTCATCGGCGACGGCGGCGACTTCGTGTCGTTCGCGGGGAAGTACGTCGAGCCGGCCCGGCCCGGCGGCTGGCTCGACCCGGGGCCCTACGGCTGCCTCGGTACGGGGCTCGGCTACGCAGTCGCGGCCCGGCTCGCCCGGCCGTCGGCCCAGGTCGTCCTCCTGCTCGGCGACGGTGCGGCCGGGTTCTCGCTCATGGACGTCGACACCCTCGTCCGGCACCGGCTGCCCGTCGTCATGGTCGTCGGCAACAACGGCATGTGGGGCCTCGAGAAGCACCCGATGCAGATGATGTTCGGCTACGACGTCGCCGCGGAGCTCGCGCCCCAGACCCGGTACGACGAGGTCGTCCGGGCGCTCGGCGGCGCCGGAGAGCTCATCACCCGGCCGGCCGGCCTGGGGGCCGCCCTGCAGCGCGGCTTCGACGCCGGCGTGCCGTACCTCGTCAACGTCGTCACCGACCCCGACGTGGCCTACCCACGGACCACGACCGGCATCTGAGCGGTCCGGCCCCGCCGCGCCCGGTGTCGGCCATCTCACGAGGCCGTCCGGGTGACATCGCTAGAAGAACGGATCATTGGGTTGTAGGATGAATTCATGGAACTCATCGTCATCCTCTCCGCCCTCCTGCTCATCTCCGCCCTCTCGCCGTTCTTCGGCGCCGACACCAAGACCGTCGAGCTGCAGAACCGTCGCTGGGGCATCCTGCGCTGACGGTCGCGGTCGCCGCAGCAGCCGACTGCAGCACCGGACCGCAGCACCCCCGCCGCCGCGCACGGCAGTGGCCGCCGCGGTGGCCCGTCGGATCCTGTGAGTAGGGTCCGACCATGCACGACGAGCAGCGCCGACGCGCGGTCGGCGCCGTCACCGTCCGCCCCGCCCGCGACAGCGAGCTCGATGCCGCGGGCGACGTCGTCCGTCAGGCCTACGCCGCCGACGGACTCGCGGTCGGCGGGTACCTCGACGTCCTCGCGGACGCCCGGGACCGCGCCCGCGACGCCACCGTCGCCGTGGCCGTCTCCCCCGACGATGAGGTACTCGGCAGTGTCACGTTCGCCCTCCCCGGCAGCCCCTGGGCCGAGCTCTCGGCAGCCGGCGAGGCCGAGTTCCGCGCCCTCGGCGTGGCTCCCGCGGCCCGTGGCCGCGGTGTGGGGCTCGCCCTGGCCCGTTGGTGCGTCGACGAAGCACGCCGGACGGGCGCGAGCCGGCTCGTGCTGTGCAGCATGGACGTCATGCATGCCGCGCACCGGCTCTACGGCGTGCTCGGCTTCTCCCGCCGCCCTGATCTCGACTGGGAGCCCGAGCCCGGCGTCCGGCTGCTCGGCTTCGACCTCGACCTGCGGTCCCACGGCTCCGACGCGCCCGCCGACGGTCCCACCCCGCCCGGCCGCCCGGCCGGGCGTTAGCCTGCTCGGGTCCGGTTCGACGCCGGGCGGCGCGACGTCCGGTGGCCGCCGAGGTCGTGGACCAGGTCGGGGGTGAGGGCATGCGGCTCTTCGGGCGCAGCCCGGCCCCCCGTGACGGCGACGACCTTCCCGACCCGACCTTCGGCTTTCTCACGGTCGGCGAGGCCGCCCGCCTGCGCGCACTGACCCGCGAGGCGTTCGCCCGGCACGGGCTCGAGGTCGACATCCAGCCCGACCACCTGCGCGCCGACGACGGCGCCGGCTTCGGCCTGCACAACCTCTTCGCGATGTGTCACAACGCCCGTCGCGGCGAGCGCGAGTGGCCGTCGATCGTCAGCGACCACGTCGCACGGATGCTCCGGGCCCGTGAGGGCCCGGACGTCGCGGACCTGTCGTCGGCCGAGCTCCTCGAGCACGCGTTCGTCCGGGTCTGCGCGAGCACCTCGCTGCCCGACCTCGAACCGTTCGGCTACCGCCGCGAGCTCGCCGGCGAGCTCGTCGAGGTGCTCGCCTACGACACCCCGGACGCCGTCCTGCTCCTCACCGACGAGGTGGTGGCCCGGGTCGGCGTCGGCGACCTGAGGTCGGCCGGGGTGCACAACCTGCTCGTCGAACCGTTCGGCGGCGTCGAGTGGCTCGAGGCGGGCGACGTCCGGTTCGGGGTCGTCGCCGGCGAGTCCGTGCACACGGCGAGCCGGCTGCTCACCGTCGACGACGTGCTGCGCCGGGTGCACGGCGAGCCGGACGCCCCGCACGGAACGCTGCTGTGCGTGCCGTACCGGCATCAGCTGGGCTTCCACGTCGTGCGCGACCGACGGGTCCTGGCCACCGTCGAGGCGATGGTCCGGTTCGCCGTCGCCGGCTACGACGACGGCATCGGGAGCGTCTCGCCGCACCTGTACTACCGGTCGGCGACCGGCGCGCTCCAGCAGCTGACGAGCGTCACGGACGACGGTGACGTGTCGGTCCACGTCGAGGGTGCCTTCGCCGAGGCGCTGGAGGCGGTCATGCCCGAGGGGCCCGGCGACCTGCTCGAGTGACCGGCACCGGGCCCGGTCCGGGTGCTGCGGTTCGGCGGGTGACGGCACTCAGCAGGCGGTGTGCCCGAACGTGCGCCGGTAGCGGGTCGGTGCCGTCCCCCGCAGCCTCGTGAAGTGGTGCCGCAGCATCGTCGCCGAGCCGAACCCGCAGCGCCGAGCGACCTCCTCGACCCCGAGGTGTCCGGTCTCGAGCAGCTCCTCGGCGAGCGCGACCCGGCGGGCCAGCAGCCAGGCGTGCGGGGTCGTCCCCGTCTCGTCGCGGAAGCGCCGGGCGAAGGTCCGCTCCGACATCGCCGCCCGGGCCGCAAGGACCGCGACGGACAGGTCCTCGTCGAGGTGCCCCGCCGCCCAGTCGAGCACCGGCGCGAGCGTCCTCGCCCGTACGTCGCGGACCGGGCTCTCCACGAACTGGGCCTGCCCGCCGTCACGCTGCGGCGGCACGACCATCCGGCGTGCGACCGTGTTCGCCGCGGC
>DAIOGQ010000320.1:0-4653 GCA_036745175.1 Kineosporiaceae bacterium | reverse complement strand
GCCTGCCGTCGCGGGACTTCCCGACCCTCATCGAGCTGTACCTGCAGGGCCGGCTCCCGCTCGACCACTTCGTCAGCGAGACGATCGGTCTCGGCGACGTCGAGGCCGCGTTCGAGAAGATGCACCGCGGCGAGGTCCTGCGCTCGGTGGTCCTGCTGTGACCGCTCGGGTCGAGCACGTCGTCACCCACGGGGTCTTCAGTCTCGACGGGCAGGACTTCGACGTCGACAACAACGTCTGGCTGCTCGGCGACGACAGCGAGGTCGCCGTGGTGGACGCCGCGCACGACGCCCCGGCGATCCTCGCCGCGGTGGGCGGACGCGCGGTCGTCGCGGTGATCTCGACGCACGGGCACAACGACCACGTCAACGCCGCCGGGGTCGTCGCCGACGCGACCGGCGCACCCGTCCTCCTGCACCCCGACGACCGGATGCTCTGGGACGTCGTGCACCCGGACCGCGAACCGGGCTACCTCGCCGACGGCGACGTGCTCGACGTCGCCGGCACCGCCGTGCACGTGCTGCACACGCCGGGGCACTCCCCCGGTGCGGTCTGCCTGCACGTGCCCTCGATCGACGTGGTCTTCTCCGGCGACACCCTCTTCAAGGGCGGGCCGGGGGCGACGGGACGGTCGTTCTCGAGCTTCCCGACGATCCTCGAGTCGATCCGGACCCGGCTGCTGGGCCTCGCCCCGACGACGATGGTGCTCCCCGGCCACGGCGACACCACCACGATCGGCGCCGAGGCGGGCGACTACGACGCCTGGGTCGCCCGCGGCCACTGAGGCGGCGGTCTGGGATGGGCGACCCGGTGCAGCCGGCGTCCGGTCGGGCCGAGCGGCACGACCGCGCGCTCGGCACGCTGCTCGGGCTGGCCCTCGGGGACGCGCTCGGCATGCCGACCCAGGAGCTGACCCGGGTCCGGGCCGAGCAGCTCCTCGGCCGGGGGCCGGTCCTGCTCGACGGCCCGCCGGACAACCCGGTGTGCCCTCTGCTGCCCGCCGGCTCGGTCACCGACGACACCGCCCAGGCCCTCCTGCTCGCCCGGGCACTCGTCGACGGCGGCGGCGCCGTCGAGCCGCTCGCATTCGCCCGGGCCCTCCTGCGCTGGGAGGAGCAGGCGGTCGCCGCAGGGTCGCTCGACCTGCTCGGCCCCTCGACCCGGCGGGCCCTCGCCGCCGTCCGGGCCGGCGCCGACCCGCGGACGACGGGTCGTGCCGGCACGACGAACGGCGCCGCGATGCGGGTCGCGCCGGTCGGGATCGCCACCCCGGCCGAACCGCTCGCCGGCCTCGTCGACGCCGTCGTCGCCGCGGGCGCCGTCACCCACGACACCGGGACGGCGCACGCCGGGGCGGCCGCCGTCGCCGCCACGGTCGCCGCGGGCGTCGACGGCGCGACCTTCGGCGAGGCGCTGCCGCTCGCCGTCCGGGCCGCGCGCGAGGCGGGACGGCGCGGACACCGCCCCGACGCCGCCGATGTCGCCGGCCGCATCGAGGCGGCCGTCCGGCTCACCCGCGCGTGCGCCGACGTCGCGACCGCCGATCTCGCGGCCGTCCTCGACACCGTCTGCGCCCGGATCGGGACGACGCTCGCGACCCAGGAGTCCGTGCCCGCCGCCTTCGCCGTCGCGGCGCTGTCCCCCGACGACGCGTGGCGGGCGGGCTGGCTCGGAGCCCGGCTCGGCGGCGACGCCGACACCATCGCAGCCATCGCCGGTGCGTGCGTCGGCGCCTGCACCGGGGCCGCCGCCCTGCCCGCCGACGCCGTCGCCCGGGTCGTCGCGGTCAACGCGCTCGACCTGGCCGCGCTCGTGGACGGGCTCCTGTCGCTCCGGGCACGCCCCCGAGGGGCGCCGTGAACGAGCCCGCCGGCGGCGCCGGACCCGGCGCCTGGACGGCGGAGGGCACCGTCGCCAAGCCGCCGCAGCGACTCGTGGGGCTGTGCAGCACCCTCGTCGACGTCGCCGTCACGCTGCCGGCGCTGCCGGCCCGCGGCGGGGACGTCGTCGCGTCCGACGCCGGCCGCGCCGCAGGGGGCGGGATCAACGCGCTGGCCGCCGCCGCGCGGCTCGGGCTGCCCGCCGCGTACGCCGGACCGCACGGCACCGGCCCGCACGGCGAGCTCGTCCGCGCGGCCCTCGCCGCCGACGGGATCGCCGTGCTGCTCGCCGCAGACCCCCGCGCCGACACCGGCTGGTGCCTGGCGATGATCGAACCCGACGGTGAGCGCACCTTCGTCACCGTCCCCGGCGCCGAGGCGCGGCAGACCACGGTCACGCTCGCCGGACTCGACGTCGGACCACACGACGCCGTGTACCTCTCGGGCTACGACCTCGCCTACCCCGACGCCGGCCCGGCACTCGCCGAGTGGGTCGCTGCCCTGCCGCCGGCCGGCGCCGGACCACTCGTCGTCCTCGACCCCGGCCCGCTCGCCGCGACGGTCCCCGCCGGCCTGCTCGCCGCCGTCCGCGCCCGCGTGGACCTCCTCACGCTCTCGCACGCCGAGGCGGCGGCCGTCGGCGTCGGGCCTGACCTCACCGGACCGGGCCTGCCGCCGGGCGCCGCTGTCGTCCTGCGGGCCGGGGCCGGCGGCGCGCTCGTGCGGCGACCCCGCGGCCGCGGCGGCACCGGCGCGGGCGCCGTCCGGGTCGGCGGCGTCCCCGTCCCCGGACCCGTCGTGGACACGAACGGCGCGGGCGACGTCCACACCGGCGCGCTCGTCGCCGGCCTCGGCCGGGGCCTGCCCCTGGCCGACGCCGTCCGGCTGGCGCATCGCGCGGCCGCGGTGTCCGTGACCCGGCACGGGGCGAACAGCGGCCCGACCACGGCCGAGCTCGCCGCGGCCACCCGGGTGATCGCCGAACTCGAGGGTCGCGGCACCTCGTGAGCAGTTCCCCGCCGGGCTACGTTTGCCGCGTGCCCGCAGGAGCCGCACTCGCGACCGACGTGGACGCCGACCCCTACGGCGCCGCCGAGGCGGCCGCCGCCGCGCTCGCGGCGCGCGCCGGCGTACCCGCGCACGACACGGTCGTCGTCCTGGGGTCGGGCTGGGCCGGCGCGGCCGACGCCCTCGGCGAGGCCGTCGCCGAGGTCGACGTCACCGACCTGCCCGGCTTCCTGCCCGTCGTCGCGCAGGGTCATGTCGGGCGGGTCCGCTCCACGCTGCTCGGCGGCCGCCGGGTGCTCGTGTTCCTCGGTCGCACCCACCTCTACGAGGGCCACGGCGCCGTCCGGGTCGCGCATGCCGTCCGGACCGCGGCGGCGGCCGGCTGCCGGCTCGCCGTCCTGACGAACGCGAACGGGTCGCTGCGACCGGCGTGGGGCACCGGCACCGGGGTCGTCCTGCGCGACCACCTCAACCTGTCCTGCGCGAGCCCGCTCGTCGGGCCGCGGTTCGTCGACCTCAGCGACGCCTGGACGCCGCGCTGGCGCGAGCGCGCGCTCGCCGCCGACCCGGCGCTCGTCGAGGGGGTCTACGCGATGCTGCCCGGGCCGCACTACGAGACCGTGGCGGAGGCGCTCATGCTCCGCACGCTCGGCGCGGACGTCGTCGGCATGTCGACGGTGCTCGAGGCCGTCGCCGCCCGCGAGGCCGGCCTGGAGCTGCTCGGGCTCAGCGTCGTCACGACCGTCGAGGCGACCGGTGAGGTCGTCGACGGCGAGCAGGTCGTCCGGGTCGCGGCTGCTGCCGCGACCCGGCTGGGGGGTGTCATCGCCACGGTGCTCGCCGCGGCGTCCGACGACGAGGAGGCAGGCCATGTCGGCTGAGGAGCGCGGGGCTGTCACGACACCCGGCGGTGACCGAACGACGGCGACCGCCGCCGGACCCGCCACGCGGGTCGAGCAGAACGGCATCAACGTCATCGCCGAGTCCGAGCGCAAGGGCGTCCCGCGCGACCTGTTCTGGCCGTGGTGCGCGGCGAACATCTCGGTGCTCGGGATCAGCTACGGCAGCTACATCCTCGGCTTCGGGGTGTCGTTCGGCCAGGCGCTCGTGGCCGCCGTCGTCGGCATCGTCTTCTCGTTCTTCCTCGTCGGGATCATCGGCCTTTCGGGCAAGCGCGGCTCCGCGCCGACGATGATCACCTCCCGGGCGCCGTTCGGCGTGCAGGGCAACTCCATCCCGGCGGCTGTCTCCTACCTGCTGCTCGTCGGCTGGGAGACGGTGCTCTGCGCGCTCGCGACGCTCGCGACGGCGACCGTGTTCGGCCGCCTGGGCTGGGGCGACGGCGACGTGACGAAGGTGCTCGCGTTCGTCACCGTCGCCGCCATCATCGTCGTCGCCGGCGTCTTCGGCTTCGACGTCATCATGCGGCTCCAGACCGTCCTCACCGTCGCGCTCGCCGTCCTCACCGTCGGGTACGTGCTCCTGACCGCCGACCACATCTCGTGGTCAGCGGTCAGCCAGGCGCCGACCGGCTCGGCCCAGGCGTGGATCGGCGCGCTCGTCTTCGCCATGACCGGCTTCGGTCTGGGCTGGGTCAACGCGGGCGGCGACTACTCGCGCTACCTGCCGCGGACGGCGTCCGGCCGGGGCGTCGTCGCCTGGACGACTGTCGGGGCGAGCGTCGCGCCGCTCGTCCTGGTCTTCTACGGTCTGCTGCTCGCGGGCAGCGACCCCGAGCTGTCGAGCGCGATCGTCCACATGCCGG
>DAIOGQ010000319.1:0-4658 GCA_036745175.1 Kineosporiaceae bacterium | reverse complement strand
CGAGTCGGTGCTGCAGGACGGCGAGCTGTCCGCGGGCGACTTCGTCCGCTGGTGCAAGCAGGTCGTCGACCTGCTCGGCCAGGTCGAGCAGCGCGCCGCGGCCGCCGCCGCCCTCGGGGACCTCGATGCGGACCTGCTGCGGCGGGTCGCCCGGGACGCCGTCGACGGCGTGCGGCGTGGCGTCGTCGCCTACTCCTCGGTCGGCTGACCCGACCAAGATCGTCGTCACGCAGCGGATCGACCCGCTGCACCGGGCAGAACCGCTGCGTCGCGGCGATCTTCAGGCCGACAGTGCCTGGACGAGCCGGGTGACGCTCGACCCGATGCCCCAGCGGTCCGCGAGGGTGACGACCGCCTCGTGGTCGGCGGGCGTGCGTGGTGCTGCGTCGTCGACGTCCGGCAGGTCCGCGTCCCGGACCACCCGGACGACGCGCGGTGCCGCCGCGAGGTAGTCCCGCGCGGCCTGGAGCTTCTTGCGCGCCCCCGGGGCGAGGCCGGTGTCGGCCGCCTCTGCCGCGGCCAGGAGCCCGTCGAGGTCGCCGTACCGGGCGAGCATCGCCGCGGCGGTCTTCTCGCCGATGCCGGCGACCCCCGGCAGGCCGTCGCTCGGGTCACCACGCAGGACCGCGAGGTCGGCGTAGCCGTCACCGCCGCGCACCCCGTACTTGTTCGCGAGCCACGCCTCGTCGACGACCTCGAGGTTGCGCACCCCTCGGCCGACGTAGAGCACCCGCACGTCGGCGGCGTCGTCGACGAGCTGGAAGAGGTCACGGTCACCGGTGACGATCTCGACCGGCCCCGCCCCGGCCGTGGCCGCGCGGGTCGCGAGGGTGCCGATGACGTCGTCCGCCTCGAGCCCGACGCCACCGACCCGGGCGATCCCGAAGGCAGCGAGGACGTCGACGATGACCGGCACCTGGGGGAGGAGCCCGGCCGGCGTCTCCTCGACGCCGGTCCTCGCGTTCGCGACCCGGTGCGCCTTGTAGGACGCGATCGCGTCGACCCGGAACGCGGGGCGCCAGTCGTCGTCCCAGCAGGCCACGAGCCGGTCGGGCCGGCGCGCGGTCACCAGCGTCGCGACCATGTCGAGGAACCCGCGGACGGCGTTGACCGGCGTCCCGTCCGGCGCCGTCATCGACTCGGGGATGCCGTGGAAGGCACGGAAGTAGAGCGACGCGGAGTCGAGCAGCAGCAGGCCGGGCACGCCCCCGATCCAACACCACGACCCCGATGCCGCGACAGCGGCGCCCCCAGGTCCGCGTTCGCCACCGGGTGCGACCCAGGCCGACCGACCTAGAGTGGCCCGGTGACGACCGTCGAGCGCGGCCTGCCCACGGCCGAGGCCAGGGACCTGCTGGGGCTGGTCCGTCAGGTCGCCGCAGAACGGCTCGCCCCCGCGGTCGATGCCGCGGAGGCGCAGGGCGAGTTCCCGCGCGACCTGCTCGGCGAGCTCGGCGGCCTGGGCCTGCTCGGGCTGCCGTACCCCGCCGATCACGGCGGCGGCGGCCAGCCGTACGAGGTCTACCTGCAGGTCGTCGAGGAGCTGTCGGCGGTGTGGGCGGCGGTCGCGCTCTCCGTGAGCGTCCATGTGCTGTCGTGCTTCCCGATCGCGACCTTCGGCACCGACGCGCAGCGCGAGCAGTGGCTGCCCGGCCTGCTCGACGGCAGCGTGCTCGGCGCGTACTGCCTGTCCGAGCCGCACTCCGGGTCGGACGCCGCAGCGCTGTCGACGAAGGCGGTGGCCGACGCGGGCCGGTACCGGCTCAGCGGGACGAAGGCGTGGATCACCCACGGCGGGGTCGCCGACTTCTATACCGTCATGGCGCGGACCGGCGGGCCCGGCGCCCGCGGGATCTCGTGCTTCCACGTCGAGGCCGCGTCGCCCGGGCTCTCCGCGGCGCCGCCCGAGCGCAAGATGGGCTACCGCTCGTCCCTGACGGCGCAGGTGCTCCTCGACGACGTGGCGGTCGACGCGGACCGCCGGGTCGGCGCCGAGGGCCAGGGGTTCGCGATCGCGCTCGCGGCCCTGGACTGCGGCCGGCTCGGGATCGCCGCCTGCGCCGTCGGGCTCGCCCAGGCGGCGCTCGACGCTGCCGTCGCGTACGCGGCGCAGCGCCGTCAGTTCGGGGCGCGGATCCTCGACCACCAGGGCACCGCGTTCTGTCTCGCGGACGCCGCGACAGGTGTCGAGGCGGCCCGGGCGCTGTACCTCACGGCCGCGCGTCGCAAGGACGCCGGGCAGCCGTTCGCCCGGCAGGCGGCGATGGCCAAGCTCTTCGCGACCGACGTCGCGATGCGGGTCACGACGGACGCCGTCCAGGTGCTCGGTGGCGCTGGATGCACGACGGACCACCCGGCGGAGCGCTACTTCCGCGAGGCGAAGGTGCTCCAGATCGTCGAGGGCACGAACCAGGTGCAGCGGCTCGTCATCAGCCGGTACCTCGACCCGGACCGCCGACGCTGACCGGTCCCGGACCGGGTGGGGTCGGCAGGGCACGGCTCAGGCGGGGAACGGCCGGGCCTCGTAGGGCGTGGAGAGAACGACGGTCGTGCGCGTCGAGACGTTCGCCGCGGCACGGATCCGGGCGAGCAGCGACTCGAGCTCGCCGGGCGTCGCGACCCGGACCTTGAGGATGTAGTTCTCCTCACCGGCGACCGAGTGGCACGCCTCGAGCTCGGTGAGCGGGCGCAGCTGCTCGGGGACGTCGTCGGGGGCGGCCGGGTCGAGCGGGGTCACCGACACGAATGCCGTCAGCGGCAGGCCGAGCTGCTCGGCGTCGACGACGGCGGCGTAGCCCGTGATGACGCCGCGCTGCTCGAGCCGCCGGACCCGTTGGTGCACCGCGGACGTCGACAGTCCCGTCGCCTTGCCGAGGTCGGTGAAGCTCATCCGGCCGTCTCGGGCGAGCAGGTGCAGGATCTGCCGGTCGGTGTCCTCCATCCGGCGAAGGTTACCTTCCGGGGCGGCCCACCACGGACTTCCTTGCGGTCTCGGTGCGGTCACGACGGACGACCGTGACTCGTCGCCGGCGTCCGTCGCGACGTCTGCCGCCCGCGTCGACGGCCGCAGTGAGCGCGTCCTCTCGCGCACCTCGGACGGCTGCGGAACGTGAGCCGGGGCCGCAGCGTTCGCCAGGCGTGGGCCCCGAGACCGACACGTCCGGACGGCCGCTCGCCGAGACCGTCACCGCCCTCGTCGAGCGGCACGGCCGCCGGCACCTCGGCCTCGTCGCCGCGCTCGACGCGGGTGGCTGCTCGGCGGTCCTGGGCCGCGGCACGACCGGCACGGGAGCGACGGCACCGGCTCGGACGACCGCACCGGGCCACGCGGGCACGCCCGACGGGCGCACGCTCTTCGAGATCGGTTCGGTGACGAAGGTGCTCACCGCGACGCTGCTCGCGCTCCTCGCCGAGACGGGAGTGGTCGCCCTCGACGAGCCGGTCCAGGACCTGCTGCCCGACGGTGTCCGGCTGCCCGTGCGCGGGCGGCCGGTCACGCTGCTCGACCTCGCCACGCATCGCAGCGGCCTGCCGCGGCTGCCCGCGCGGTGGCTCCTGCGGGGTGTGCGCGCGGGCGACAACCCCTACGCCGCCTTCACCCTCGACGACGTCTGGGACGCCGCGGCGACGACCCGACGCCGGGCCCCCGGCGGAGCGCCGCGCTACTCCAACCTCGGGGTGGGCCTGCTGGGCCACGCGCTCGCGCACCGCGCCGGCCGGGACTGGGCCGACCTCGTCGTCGAGCGCGTCTGCCCCCCGCTCGGCCTCGTCGACACCCGGGTCGTCGTCCCCGCGTCCGACGCCGACCGGACGGCCACCGGGCACGACCGGCGCGGTCGCGCTGTCCCGGCCTGGGACTTCCCCGTCCTCGCGGGTGCAGGCGCACTGCGGTCCACGGCGCTCGACCTCGTCACCTTCATGCGAGCCCAGGACGTCGCCCGGGCGTCGGCCGACGACCCGACGTCCGACTCTGCGCTGCAGCGCGCGATCCGGGCGACGCACGTGGAGCACGCCAGGCGCGCCGCGCTCGGGCAGTGCCTGGGCTGGATGAGCCTCGCGCTGCGCCGCGGCAGCGACGAACGGTTGCTCTGGCACAACGGTGGCACGGGCGGCTTCCGCTCGTTCTGCGCGTTCCTGCCCGGGGAGGCGGTCCGGGTCGTCGTCCTCGGCGCCGACGCGCGGTCGGTCGACGGCCTCGGCCAGGACCTCGTCCGCGCGGCGGGCCTGCGGCCTCGGCCCTGACGGCCGTGCGGAGCGGGCGAGCCGGCGTCGTCCGTCGTGCCTGCGACCGCCGGGGCAGAGTGCCGCGACTCACGCCTGGGAGCGCGCCGCCTCGCGGCTCGCGGCGGCACGCTCGGTCGCCGCGAGGTGTGCGAGCTCGACGTCCGCGTTCGCCCGCCACCACGCCCGCCCCTCCTCGGGGAGGGTGTCGATCGGGTCGTAGTACGGGTAGGTGCGGGTCAGTGCCTCGGGGTCGGACGCCTCGATCGACGTCAGGTAGTTCTTCGTCCACCGGCTCACCCCGAGCACCGGGTCGTGCTCGGCGTTCTGGTGCACCCACCGCTTGCCGACGAACGGGACGTCGCACACGATCCGCGGCGTGGCGAAGCCCGGCAGGTAGCCCATGATCCCGTGCTGGAGCTCCTGGGCGACCGGCA
>DAIOGQ010000318.1:0-4692 GCA_036745175.1 Kineosporiaceae bacterium | reverse complement strand
CCGACCGGCGCCCCGGCGCCGACCTCGGCGGCGAGCCGGGCCCGCGCGTGGTCCCGGTCGATGAGCAGGCAGCCGAAGGCGGCCAGCGCCCAGAACATGACGAAGAGGTCGAGGATCCCCGTCCGGCTGTGGACGAAGTGCTGGCCGTCGATCGCGAGCAGGAAGCCGGCGGTCGTTCCGAGCAGCGTGGACCCGAAGAGCCGCCGCGCGATCCGGGCCAGCATGAGGATCGACAGCGTCCCGCAGAAGGCCAGCGAGAACCGCCAGCCCCAGGGGCTGTCGGCTCCGAAGAGCAGCTCCCCGACGGCGATCATCCACTTGCCGAGCGGCGGATGGACGACGAAGTCGGCGGCGGTTCCGAAGACGTCGGTGTTCCCGGCGTTCCACAGGTCGTCCGGCTTCTTGATGTCCGGGTTGTTCTGCAGCTCGTAGCCGACTCGGAGCATCGAGGCGGCTTCCTTGACGTAGTACGTCTCGTCGAAGACGAGCGACGACGGCCGGTCGAGGTGCCAGAACCGCAGGAAGCCGCCGATCGCCGTGACGACCAGCGGCGCCACCCAGCCCCAGAACCGGTCGGAGGCCCGCGCACCGAGCAGCCGGGCGGCGAGCGCCTGCTGCGCGGAGAGCAGCCGCCCGCCCACGGGCGCGCCGTCCGGGGGCTCCGGTGTGAGCGGTGGGTCGGGCGTCAGCGTCTGCGGCGGTGACGTCACCGGGACATGGTAGGCATTCGCGGTGACTCCCCGTGCTGAAGGTGCCGGCCGGCTCGTCCTCGCCGCGACGCCGATCGGCGACGTCGACGACGCGCCGCCACGGTTGCTGACCCTGCTCGCGAGCGCCGACGTCGTCGCGGCCGAGGACACCCGGCGCCTGCGACGACTCTGCGCCGCGACCGGCGTCACGCCGTCCGGCCGGGTCGTCAGCTACCACGAGCACAACGAGACGACACGCAGCGCGGACCTCGTCGACGCCGCGCTCGCGGGCGGGACGGTGCTCGTCGTCACCGACGCGGGGATGCCGAGCATCTCCGATCCCGGGCTGAGGGTCGTCCGGGCCGCCGTCGAGGCCGGGGTCGCGGTCACCGCCGTCCCCGGCCCCTCGGCGGTCCTCACGGCGTTGGCGCTGTCCGGCCTGGCGACGGACCGGTTCTGCTTCGAGGGGTTCCCGCCGCGCCGTCCCGGGGACCGGCGCCGTGCGCTCGCGACACTCGCCGCCGAGCCCCGGACGACGATCTACTTCGAGGCGCCGCACCGGCTCGCCGCGACCCTGGCCGACATGGCCGAGGCCTTCGGCGCCGACCGGCCCGCCGCGGTGTGCCGCGAGCTGACGAAGACGTACGAGGAGGTCCTGCGCCGTCCGCTCGGGGACCTCGCCGCGTGGGCGGCCGGGCACGAGGTGCTCGGCGAGGTGACCCTCGTCGTCGCCGGCGCGACGCCGTCGCACGGCGGGCCGGACGACCTGCCCGCGCTGGTCGGGCGCGTCCATGATCTCGTCGCGGCCGGGACGCGGCTCAAGGACGCCGTCGCGCAGGTCGCCGCCGGTAGCGGCGTCACCAAGCGCGACCTCTACGACGCCGCGGTGAAGAGCCCGAAGGCGCCGCCGAGGCACTGACCGACGGCGTCCGGCTGCCGACGGCGCCCGAACCGGTGCCCTGACCGGTGCCCGACCGGTGCACAGCACGGCTGTCGACCCCCTGTCTGAGGGGTGAGGGCAGCCGAACGGACGAGGCCGGCTCTCCCCTGTACGGCGTGACCTGCACTTGGTCGCGTTCGGTGCTCGTTCGACTCCCCCTCGATCGGCATCCCGGCCCCCCGCGCCTGCGGCTGCACCGGACCGTCTCCCGGCGCCGATCATCGGTGGTGACTCGGGCGACGTGCGTGCCGACCGGCCGCACGGAAGGCGGGCTGTGGCGAGGGCGAACCGCCGCAGACCGATGATCAAGGGGCGATCGGCATGGTCCATGAGGCGTCTGCACGCATCCCCGGAAGTGACGAGCGAGACCACCCTGACCACGGCGGGGTCTCCCGGCGGATGATGCTGCGGCTCGGGGCCGCCGGGACGACGGCGGTCGGCCTCGCCGCTGCGCGGACCGTCGTCGAGCCCTCCCTCGCCCGGCGCGGCCTGCTCTCCGCGGACGGCGTCTTCGGGGCCGCCTCGATCGCCTGGGCAGACAAGATCTACACCGAGGTGTTCCCGACGAGCCCGCTCATCCTCTCGCCGTTCAACGACGAGCTGGTGGTCCCGAGGGCGCTCGCGCCGGTGCCGGAGTCGGAGTGGACGGCGTGGCCGAACCCGCCGGGTCCCGGGTCCGGCCAGCAGAACTCGCTGGGCAACGAGCGGCACCAGATCTGGTGCAGCGACGTCGGCCAGAGCCGGCCGCCGCTGGTCTACAAGATCGACCTGCGCGTGGGGCGGCATGCCTTCACGACGTCGCGGGTGCTGCCGATCGACGCCCTGGGCCAGCCGACGACCTCGTTCGACGAGAACGGCGCGACCTATCCTGCGGGCGCGGAGCGCACGCTGCCGACGAGCACGATCTACGGCTTCAACGGGACCTTCCCGGGCCCGATGATCAACGCGGAGTACGGCCGGGCCTGCCTCGTCCGGTTCGTGAACCGGCTCGACGAGAACGAGGACAACCTCGACCGGCAGGACTTCGGGGCTCCGGACTGGTCGTTCCTCACGCACCTGCACAACGGCCACACCGCCCCGGAGAGCGACGGCAACCCGCACTACTCGATGCGGTACGGGCCCCGGCACACCGGCTACCTGCCGAAGATGTGGTGCGACAACCTCTACCTCAACTGGCCGGCCGGCGGCGACGACCGCGAGAAGCAGAGCTTCTTCTGGTTCCACGACCACCGGATGGACCACACCGGGTCCAACGTCTACAAGGGCATGGTCGGGCTCTACCCGATCTACGACCCGAAGGTCTACACCGGGATCAGCGGCCGCTACGACGCGGGCAGCGAGACCGAGGGCCTGCGGCTGCCCGGCGTCCGGACCGACAACGCGGACGGGTCCTTCGACGTCGCGTACGACATCCCGCTCGCGTTCTACGACGCGCGGCTCGACGACGGCGTCACGGTCCACAAGGACATCCACGACGGCCAGGGCGAGTTCCCGGCGGCCGGCAACCCCGACCGGCACCCGCGGTGGTGGGGGAAGACGTTCTACAAGCACTACCCCAACCACGGGTTCGTCGGTGACATCTTCACTGTCAACGGCACGGCCTACCCGGTCCTCGAGGTGAAGCGGCGCAAGTACCGTTTCCGTTTCCTCGACGCGTCGATCGCGCGGATCTACGACTTCAAGCTCATGGCCTCGACCGACGGCCCGAAGTCGGCGGCCTCCCTCGGGTACACCGGCGACGAGCTCCAGGGCCAGTACCGGATCCCGGACGGCCAGCAGTGCATGAAGTTCACCGAGATCGCCTCCGACGGCGGGCTCGTGCCCTTCCCCTTCGCCCGCGACTCGTTCGAGCTCTGGCCGGCGAAGCGTCGCGAGGTCGTCATCGACTTCACCCGCTACATGGACGGCACGCCGACGACCAAGGGTGACGTCGTGTACCTGACGAACGTCATGAAGATGAAGGACGGCCGGATGTGGAGCTCGCCGGACCCGGCCTACAAGGTCCCCGTGCTCAAGTTCGTCATCGGTGACGACGCGCCGGACGACAGCAGGATCCCGGTCCAGCAGCGGCCGGTCCCGCCGCTGCCGTCGAACTGGAAGACGCTGCTCGACAACCGGCTGATCTTCGAGGTCAAGCGCGGCAGCGCCGGGGGCGAGGTGGAGTGGCTCATCAACGGGGTCGCCTTCGACCCTGCCCAGGTGGCCAGGAGCCTGCCGAACAAGGCCGGCAGGACGCCGCTCGCCCAGCAGCGGAAGAACAGCTTCAACCTCTGGGAGATCCGCAACGGCGGCGGTGGCTGGGTGCATCCCTTCCACCTCCACATGGAGGAGCACCGCACGGTCATGCGCAACGGCAAGGTTGTGACGACCCCGGATTCCCGGCACCCGGACGACGCGAGCCGCGAGGACCTCGTCGCCCTCGACCCGAGCGAGTCCGTGATCATCTACCGCGGGTTCCGGGACTTCACCGGGCCCTACGTGGCGCACTGCCACAACCTGGCCCACGAGGACCACGCGATGATGTTCGGCTGGGAGATCACGTGACCCTGACGGTCCCCCCGGCGGGCTCCGCGGTGCCGGCCGCCCGGCGGCGCGGACCGGCCGCCGGGGCCGGTCGGGACCGGCTGCCGGTCTCGTGGTGGACGGTGGTGCTCCTGGCCGCCCTGATGGCGTACGCCGACGGGTTCTGGGTCACCTCGCTGCGCGGTGCGGTCGGAGCCGTGGAGCGGGTCCAGGAGCCCTTCGTCTCCTGGCTGCGCGACGGCACCGTGGCGCTGCCCGTCTTCGTCCTCGCCGTTGCCGGGGCCTTCCTGGTCGCGGCCCGCCGGTTCGGACCGGGTCTGCGCGGGGCACGGGCGGTCGTCGTGACGGCGCTGCTCGTCGTGGCCGCCGGCAGCCTCGTCGCGACGTGCCAGGTCGTCGTGGGTGCCGTGGCGGACTACCGGCTCCAGTCCGAGCTCATCGCGACGATGGACGCCAACCACTCCCGGGCGTCGGGCCCGGTCGTCGACCCGTCGACGACCGCCGTCGTGAACGCCTCGATCTCGGTGGAGCGCACGAGCG
>DAIOGQ010000317.1:0-4714 GCA_036745175.1 Kineosporiaceae bacterium | reverse complement strand
GGCACGCCCGGCTCGTCGTACCCCGTGCGTCGGACCCGGGAACACGCCCACCGTCGGCTCGTCGGCACCAGCCGCGCCCGCCCTGCCCTTCGGCGCGTCGGCGTTCCCCGTGAGGACAACGAGACAGCCCTGTCGAAAGGGGCCACGTCATGGTCGGTGGTCAGGCAACGATCGAGGAGCGCCAGCTGCTCAAGACCCTGCGCTGGTGGGACGGCTTCCTCGTCGCCCTCGCCAACCCGGGCTTCCTCATCGCGTCCTTCGGGTACTCCGTCGGCACCCTCGGGCCCTGGGGCGCGGTCCTGCTCTGGACGGCGTCGAGCGTCATCGGCGCACTCCAGGCATGGATCTACACCGAGCCGGCGACGATGTTCCCGCACAAGTCCGGCGGCATCGGGCTCTACGCGCACCAGGGCTGGAAGCGGCACTCCAACCTCGTCGGTCCGATCGCGACGTTCGGCTACTGGTTCGGCTGGTCCGCGGTCCTGTCCATCTTCGGCCTGACGATCGGCACGCTCGTCCAGGCCGAGTGGTTCCCCGACAGCACGTGGAGCATCGACCTTGGCCTGTCGACGTTCGGTCTCCCGAAGCTCATCGCCGTGCTCGCGATCGGGTTCGTGTGGATGTTCAACTGGCGCGGCATGCGGCCGGCGGTATGGGTCAGCTACGTGACCGGCGCGCTGCTGTGCATCCCGCTGTTCGTCGTCATGTTCGCCTTCCTGACCGGCGCCTTCGACACCTCGAACCTCACGTGGACCTTCCAGAGCACGGCCGAGGACGGCACCGTCTCGTCGTCCTCGCCGGGCTTCGTCGTGATGCTCGTGTGGCTCTACCTGATGGGCTGGTCGTCCTACGCCACCGAGACGTGCGCGACCTTCGCGCCCGAGTACAAGGACACCCACAGGGACACCTCGCTCGCACTGAAGTCGTCCTCGCTGTTCGACATCGCGGTCTTCTTCCTGCTGCCGCTGGGGGTCGTCGGCACGCTGACGGTCGACGAGGTCGGGGCCGGGGCGTCGGGCACCTACCTCGCCGAGGCGATGAGCCGCATCGTCGGCACCGGCGGCACGCAGGTGCTCATCCTGTTCGTCATCGCGGGCCTCCTGCTGTCGATGAACACCGCGACCATGGACGGCAGCCGTGCGCTGTACGGGATCTCCCGGGACGGCATGACCCTGAAGTTCCTCGGCAAGCTCAACCACCACCATGTGCCCGGCAACGCGATGGCCGTCGACGCGATCATCAACATCCTGCTGCTGGTCGCCTTCGACAGCACGCTCGCGATCCTCGCGGCGAGCAACCTCGGCTACATCTTCGCCCACGTCGCCGCGCTCACCGGGGTGCTCCTGCTGCGGCGCGACCGGCCGGACGCCGCACGGCCGATCCGTCTCGGCTCGCCGTGGCTCGTCATGGCCGGCCTGCTCGCGGCGCTCAACGCGCTGTTCATCGTCGTCGGCTTCGCGGCCTTCGACCAGACCGGCTACTCCAGCGGCGTCAAGTGGCTGGGCATCTCCCGCGAGCTGTGGCTCGGCGTCATCATCCTCGGGTTCAGCGTGCTCCTGTTCATGTACCGCCGCGTGGCCCAGGACAAGCAGAAGTTCGCCTGGCGCGACCGCGACGAGGTGACCGTGGGCGGCGGCTGACCCGCCGCGCCGTGACGACGCGCCGCGCAGGTGGGCCGTGAGTCCCGACCCGCGGGATCGGGGGCGCCCGGATACAGTCGGCGGCGTGACGCAGGGGGCACGGCTTACGGTGGTCGACCATCTCGAGGACATCGCGGTCCGCGAGAACGCGATCAACCTCGCGATCGCCCGCCGGGTGCGCGAGTACCGCCAGCAGATCGGCCTGACCGTCGGTCAGCTGGCGGAGCGCAGCGGCATCTCCAAGGGCATGCTCTCGAAGATCGAGAACGCCCAGGCGTCACCCAGCCTGGCCACCCTCGCGCGCCTCTCGGCGGCGATCAACGTGCCCGTGACGTCGTTCTTCCGCGGCCTGGAGGAGGAGCACGACGCGATCTTCGTGCGCGCCGGTCAGGGCATCCAGATCGTGCGCCGGGGCAGCCGTGAGGGCCACGAGTACCGGGTGCTGGGTTCGCTGCGAGGGACCAACCGCCAGCTCGAGCCGCTGCTCGTGACGCTCACCGAGCGGGAGGAGGTCTTCCCGCTGTTCCAGCACGACGGCCCCGAGCTCATCTACATGCTCGCCGGGAGCATGGAGTACGGCTACGGCTCGCGCCGGTACCTCATGCGCGCCGGGGACGCCCTCCAGTTCGACGGCGGCGTCCCGCACGGACCGACGGCGCTCGTCCGGCTGCCGGTGAAGTTCCTGTCCGTCAAGGTGCTGCCCGCCCCGCAGTGACCCGACGGCGACGCTCGTCGGCCCGTCGGCAGACCCGGTCGCATCGCGCCCGACGGCGTCCGGCAGACTCCGGTCCGCACCGGTCCCGGAGACGCCCACGGGTGTTTCCTGACAGTGGACAGCGTTTCACGAGCGCCCATACACTCGCGTGCAGCGGAAGGGAGCGCCATGAGCGGCCACCACGGCCCGACGCGACGCAGGACCGCCCGGTACTCGGCGTTCTCCGTCGCCCGGCGCGGCTTCGGCGGTCGGGAGTGGCCGCGCGCCTGGCGCCGTCACGACCTCGCCCCACGCTACGACGTGGTGATCGTCGGTGCCGGCGTGCACGGCCTGGCAGCCGCCTACTACCTCGCGGCCAACCACGGGATCACCGACGTGGCGGTCCTCGACAAGGGCTACGTCGGCGGTGGTGGTTCCGGCCGCAACACCGCGATCGTGCGGTCGAACTACCTGACCCCCGAAGGCGTGCGGTTCTACGACCGGTCGGTGAAGCTCTACGAGCGCCTCGCCGTCGAGTTGAACTACAACGTCATGTTCTCCCAGCGCGGGCACCTGACCCTCGCGCACAACGACGCCTCCCTGCGCACCATGGCCTGGCGCGCCGAGGTCAACACCCTGCAGGGCGTGGCCTCGAGCGTCATCGGGCCGCGCGACGTCAAGAAGCTGGCGCCGGCCCTCGACGTGTCGCCGGGCGCCCGCTACCCGATCCTCGGGGCGCTCTACCACCCGCCGGGCGGCATCATCCGGCACGACGCCGTGAACTGGGGCTACGCCCGCGGCGCCGACGCGCTCGGCGTGCAGATCCACCAGGACGCCGAGGTGCTCGGCATCGACGTCGACCACGGCAGGGTCCGCGGCGTCCGGACCTCGCGCGGCGACGTCTCGACCCCGGTCGTGCTGAACGCGACCGCCGGCTGGTCCTCGCTCGTGAGCGCCCTGGCCGGGGTCAAGCTGCCGATCGTCACCCACCCGCTGCAGGCGGCGGTCACCGAGCCGGTCAAGGTGTTCCTGCGCACCGTCGTCGTCTCCGGCTCGCTGCACGTGTACGTGAGCCAGACCGACCGCGGCGAGCTCGTCTTCGGGGCGAGCGTGGACCCGTACCCCTCCTACTCCACGCGCGGGTCCCTCGAGTTCGTCGAGGAGGTCGCCGCGCACGTCCTGGAGCTCATGCCCGGTGTCGGGCGGCTGCGGCTGCTGCGGCAGTGGGCGGGCCTGTGCGACATGACCCCCGACTACTCCCCGATCATGGGGTTCACGCCCGTCGACGGGTTCCTCGTCGACGTCGGCTGGGGCACCTACGGCTTCAAGGCCGGGCCGGTCTCCGGTGAGCAGATGGCCGAGCTCGTCGCGACCGGCAAGACCCCGGAGCTGATCTCCGCCTTCAGCCTCTCGCGGTTCGACGCCGGCACCCTCGTCGGCGAGAAGGGCGCAGCGTCGGTGGGCCACTGATGATCCGCATCCCCTGCCCGCACTGCGGGCCACGCGACAGCGCCGAGTTCCGGCACACCGGCAACCCGAGGCCGCGGCCGTCGGTCGAGCGGGTGACACCGCAGGACTGGCGGCGCTACCTCTACGAGCGGGACAACGTCGCGGGCTGGGTCACCGAGACCTGGTACCACTCGTTCGGCTGCCGCCGGTTCGTCACGGTCAGCCGGAACACCGTCACCAACGAGGTGGCGACCGACAGTGCGGACGACGGGCCGCCGCCACCCGCCGCGGGACGCCACCGCGCCGGGAGCGCCTCGGGGAGCGACTCATGAGCGACCACCGGCTGCCGCCGCGCCCCGGCGAGGTCATCGACCGCAGCCGGCCCGTCCGGTTCCGCTGGAACGGCCGGGCCGTCACCGGGCTCGTGGGCGACACGATCGTCTCTGCCCTGATCGCCGACGGCGTCACGGTCTTCTCGCGCAGCTTCAAGTACCACCGCCCGCGCGGGGTGCTCTCGGCGTCCTTCGTCGACCCGAACTGCACGGTGCAGGTCGACGACGAGCCGAACGTGCGCGGCGCCCATCGCCGGGTCCGCGAGGGGATGGACGTGCGCGCGCAGAACGTGTGGCCGTCGCTCGGCTTCGACGTCAAGGCCGCCAACCAGCTCGTCGGCCGGGCCCTGACCCCCGGCTTCTACTACAAGACGTTCATGCGGCCGCGCCGGCTGTGGCCGCTCTACCAACGGGTGCTGTCGACGTTCGCGAGCGGCGGTGTCGTCGACCCCGCGGCCGCCCTGCACGCAGACGGCGGGCACGGGCCGGACGCGCACGGCGGCGCCTACTACGACAAGCGGCACGCCCACGTCGACGTCCTCGTCGCGGGCGGCGCGCCCGCCGGGATCGCCGCGGCGCTCGCCGCCGCCGACGCCGGC
>DAIOGQ010000316.1:0-4742 GCA_036745175.1 Kineosporiaceae bacterium | reverse complement strand
GGCACGCCTTCGCCATCGTCGACGAGGTCGACTCGATCCTCATCGACGAGGCCCGAACCCCGCTCATCATCTCCGGCCCGGCCGACCAGCCGACGAAGTGGTACACGGAGTTCGCGAAGATCGCCACCCGCCTGCAGCGCGACCGGGACTACGAGGTCGACGAGAAGAAGCGCACCGTCGGCGTCCTGGAGTCGGGCATCGAGCGCGTCGAGGACTACCTTGGCATCGAGAACCTCTACGAGAGCGTGAACACCCCCCTCGTCGGGTTCCTCAACAACGCCATCAAGGCCAAGGAGCTCTTCAAGAACGACAAGGACTACGTCGTCATCGACGGCGAGGTCCTCATCGTCGACGAGCACACCGGCCGTCTGCTCGCCGGGCGGCGCTACAACGAGGGCATGCACCAGGCCATCGAGGCCAAGGAGGGCGTGGAGATCCAGAGCGAGAACCAGACGCTCGCGACGATCACCCTGCAGAACTACTTCCGGATGTACGACAAGCTCTCCGGCATGACCGGGACGGCCCAGACCGAGGCCGCCGAGCTCATGAGCATCTACAAGCTCGGCGTCGTGCCGATCCCGACGAACCGACCGATGATCCGCGCCGACCAGCAGGACCTCATCTACAAGAACGAGGTCGCCAAGTTCGACGCAGTCGTCGACGACATCGCCGAGCGGCACGGGACCGGGCAGCCGGTGCTCGTCGGCACGGTGAGCGTCGAGAAGAGCGAGTACCTGTCCAAGAAGCTCATCGAGCGCGGCATCCGGCACGACATCCTCAACGCCAAGCAGCACGCGCGAGAGGCGTCGATCGTCGCCCAGGCCGGTCGCCGGGGCGCGGTCACCGTCGCGACGAACATGGCCGGTCGTGGCACCGACATCATGCTCGGCGGCAACGCGGAGTTCATCGCCGTCGCCGAGATGCGCGAGCGCGGCCTCGACCCGCAGGAGCACCCGGAGGACTACGAGGCCGCCTGGCCGGACGTCCTGAAGAACGCTCAGGAGTCGGTGGCGGCCGAGCACGACGAGGTCGTCGGGTTCGGGGGGCTCTACGTCCTCGGCACGGAGCGGCACGAGTCGCGGCGGATCGACAACCAGCTGCGCGGCCGGTCGGGGCGGCAGGGCGACCCGGGCGAGAGCCGGTTCTACCTCTCGCTCACCGACGACCTCATGCGGCTGTTCAACTCGGGCATGGTCGAGCAGTTCCTCAACGCCGCGAAGATCCCCGACGACATCCCGATCGAGCACCGGATGGTCACCCGGGCGATCGCCAGCGCCCAGAGCCAGGTCGAGGCCCGCAACTTCGAGATCCGCAAGAACGTCCTGAAGTACGACGACGTGCTCAACCGCCAGCGCGAGGTCATCTACGGCGAGCGTCGCCGGGTGCTCGCCGGCGCCGACCTCCAGGAGCAGGTGCGGCACTTCCTCGACGACGTCATCCGCGACTACGTCGTCCAGGCGACGAGCGACGGCTACGGCGACGACTGGGACCTCGACCAGCTGTGGGCGGCCCTCAAGACTCTGTACCCGGTCGGTATCACCGTCGAGGACGTCGTCACGGAGGCGGGCGGCCGCGAGTCGGTGACGCAGGCGATGCTCGTGACCGAGTTGACGTCCGACGCGCACGTCGCGTACGACGCGCGCGAGGAGCAGCTCGGCGCCGAGCTGACCCGCGAGCTCGAGCGCCGGGTCATCCTCTCCGTGCTCGACCGCAAGTGGCGTGAGCACCTGTACGAGATGGACTACCTGCAGGAGGGCATCGGCCTTCGGGCGATGGCGCAGCGCGACCCGCTGGTGGAGTACCAGCGTGAGGGCTACCTGCTCTTCCAGGCGATGACCGACGCCATCAAGGAGGAGTCGGTCGGGTACCTCTTCAACGTCGAGGTCCAGGTCGAGCAGGCGCCGGAGGAGGCCGAGCAGGCCGCACCGGTGCTCGTGGCGAAGGGCCTCGTGACGCCGAAGCCCCCGGGACAGCTGCAGTACAGCGCACCGAGCGTCGACTCCGAGAGCGGGGTCGAGGTGCGCGGCGACGACGGCGCGACCGCGCCCGCCGCCGACGGCAGCAACCGTGCCGAGCGGCGTGCGAGCCGCAAGCGCCGCTGACGGGCACGCTGCTCAGCCGATCTCCAGCGCCGTCACCCGCCAGCGGCCGTCGAGGCCTTCCAGGCGTAGGGCGACACCACGGTGCCGCAGGCCGTCCGTGACGACCGCACTGGCCTCGACGACCCCGTCGTCCACAGCGCAGCAGCGGACCGAACGCACCCGGGTCCGTCCGAGCGGGACGGCGAGCCGGCCGGCTCGCCGTGCGCGGACGGCGACGTCGTTGCGCCGGGCGAGGGTCGCGTAGACGTCCTCGTGGGTCCACCGGACGAGCTGCACGGCCGGCCGCAGCCCGACGGCCACCTCCACAGCGGCCTGGACGAACTGTGCCGCCCAGCGCACCGGTTCCGGGAGCTCGCTCGTCGGCGTCCGGCGGCGGGGCGGCCCTGCGTCGAGGTCGTCGTCCTCCGCGTCGTCAGTGGCGAGCGGTACGGGACGTCGGGCAGCGGCCGGCCCGATGCGCGTGGCCGGCCCGACGCGCGCGGGCGTGTCGACGCCCGGGGGCGTTCCCACGCGCAGGGGCGTCCCGACGCGGGAGGCCGCCTCGACGGCCGCCGACCTTCGGGCAGGCGCGCGCGGGCCGACCTGCCCGGCCATCGGCTCGTTGACCGGGGCCGGCAGCAGCCGGAGAGCCGGTGCCGAGGCGTCGCCCTCGACGGGTTGGGCACTCATCGCCGACCTCCCGAGGTCTGGGGGAGCGGGGCGGGCGGGCGCACCCGCGAGTCCGGCTCGGGTGGTCGCAGCCGTTGGCCGGGCAGGAGGACGTCGGCGTCGGGGCCTACGACGTCATGGTTGACGGCGTGCCAGCGCGGCCACTCGGCGGCGACCTCCGCCGCGCTCGCGTGCGGGCCGAGATGGCGCTCGACGATGGTCCAGAGCGTGTCACCGCGCCGGACGACGATCTCCGAGCGGGAAGTGTGCCGGGCCCGGGGCTCCGGACCGGGCATCGTCGCCGGCGCCGCCACGACCGACCGTGCGGGCGGGCCGGCCGGCACCCAGCCGGGGTCCAGCAGCCGCGGTCCGTGGGGCGACCGCGCGGCCACGACGTCCCACGCCGGGTCGAGCGGTCCTGGGCCACCCACCCGGACGGCACCTCCCGGCGCTGCCGCGACGGGAGCCGCCACGGGAGCCGCCTCGGGTGCGGCGACCGGCGCGACCGCGGCCGGCCGGGCCGTCGCGACCGCTGGTGCGGCGACCCCGGTGAGGCTCAGCCCGAGTGCGAGCAGGGCCGCCCGGCGCAGCGCGGCCGGTGCCGTCCGCTGCGCGACGCGAGTCGCCGCCCGGGTCAGGGCGGCGTCCGGGCTGCGGGCCGCCAGGAGGGCCGCCAGCACGCTCGCCGCCGTCGCGACCGCGAGCCACCAGGCGACGACGAGAGCGGCGCCGCCCGCGGTGAGCGTGACGGCGTCCTCCACCCGGGCGGGCCCCGGCCGTGAGACCGCGTGCGCGGCCTGCGTCACGAGGACGCCCAGCCCGCCGGTCGTCGTCGCCCACAGGGTGATGGCGACGCACGCCCGCAGTGCGGTGGTTGCGAGCGCGCGCCGGCGACCGCCCGGCGCCGGCGCCTGCCACCCGGGACGCTCCCGGCCGGGCGCTGCGGACCGATCCGCGCGCCCTGGGCCACCGCCGGCTCGAACGCCTCGACCCCCGCGACTCCCTGCGGCACGCCCGGCCGCTGTCGACCGGCCTCCTGCCCGCGCCGTCCTCGTCTGCTCCGTCACCGCTACCCTCCCTGATGCCAGTTCTCAGCAATGTTAGATACTGTTTGACGTCACTTGCTGCTCTTGAGCGTCGAATGAGTGACGATGATGCATGAAGGTGCCGGATCTGTCGAGGGCTTAGGGTGATCACGTGAGGTGGGAACGGCTCTTCGCAGACCTGGAGGCGTCGCTCGAGGCGGAGGACCGGGCGGGGTTCGAGGCCGAGGTCGGCGAGCTGGGCCGGGCCGAACGGGCGGTGCTGCACCTGGCCGACCGGCTGCACGCCCACGTCGGGTCCGTCCTGGCCCTCCACCTCATCGAGGACGAGGAGGTCCGGGGCCCGGTCGACGAGGTCGGGGCGGACTGGGTGCTCGTCGGGGGACCGGCCGGGTCGGCACTCGTCCCGCTCGCGTCGGTCGTCGGCGTGGAGGGGCTGACCAGGGCCTCGGCCCCCGGGCCGTCGCCCGACCGACCCCCCGCCCTGCGGCCCCGGCTCGGCGTCGCGCTGCGCGCCGTCGCCCGCGACCGCTCGTACGTCCGGCTGCGGCTGCGCGGCGGCGCCCGGATCGGGGGCACGCTCGACCGGGTCGGGGCCGACCACGTCGACGTCGCGCTGCACCCGGTCGACGAGCCGCGCCGAGCGGCGGCCGTGACAGCGGTCCGCTGCGTGCCGTTCCACGCCGTCGTCGTGGTCCACGGCGCGGACCCGCGCTAGGAGGCCGTCCCGGGCTCCGGTGCCGGACCACGGGCCTCGGGCCACGGGCCACGGGTCGGACGCCCGCTCCCCGGGGTCGGCCGTGCGCCGCCGTCAGTCCCGGGCGCCCTCGTCGTCCCCGTCGGAGGCGCCGTCCGCCGCGACCTCGTCGACCGGTCGACCGAGGGTGCCGCGTTCCTCGAGGAGGGCGCGGGTCTCGGCGTACTTGCGCTGGATGTACGCCTCGAACTC
>DAIOGQ010000315.1:1944-4755 GCA_036745175.1 Kineosporiaceae bacterium | reverse complement strand
GCGCCTGCTCCTTGTTCTGCAGCTGGGACTTCTCGTTCTGGCACGAGACGACGATCCCGGTCGGCAGGTGCGTGATCCGGACGGCGGAGTCGGTCGTGTTGACGCTCTGGCCGCCCGGACCGGAGGACCGGAAGACATCGATCCGCAGGTCGTCGGGGTCGATCGTCACCTCGACGTCCTCGACCTCGGGCAGCACGAGGACGCCGGCCGCGCTCGTGTGGATCCGGCCCGCGGACTCGGTCACCGGGACCCGCTGGACGCGGTGGACGCCGCCCTCGTACTTGAGCCGGGCGAAGACGCCTTCACCCGGTCCGGGCGTGCCGCGGGTCTTCACCGCCAGCGCGACGTCCTTGTAGCCACCGAGATCGCTCTCCGTCGCCTCGATGAGCTCGGTCCGCCAGCCGCGCCGCTCCGCGTAGCGCAGGTACATCCGCAGCAGGTCGCCGGCGAACAGGGCGGACTCCTCGCCACCCTCCCCCGCCTTGATCTCGACGATGACGTCGCGGTCGTCGTCCGGGTCGCGCGGCACGAGGAGGCGGCGCAGGTGCTCGCGGGCGCGCTCCTCGGTGGCCTCGAGGTCGGGCAGCTCGGCGGCGAACGACGCGTCGTCGGCGGCCAGCTCACGCGCCGCCCCGACGTCGGCCCCGGCCGCCGACCACAGCCGGTGGGCCTGGACGACGCCGGTCAGCGCGGCGTACCGGCGGCCGAGCGTCCGGGCGAGGCCGGCGTCCGCGTGCACGGCCGGGTCGGCGAGCCGGCCCTCGAGGTCGGCGTGCTCCTCGAGCATCGGCGCGACGGCCCGCTCGAGCGCCTGGGCCGCAGGGTCGACGGTCTGGCCCGCCATGTCGTCCTCTCCAGAGGCTGCGTCACCGGGACGGGTTCCCGGCCCGCGGGGCAAAAGCGTGCGGCGCCGGTAGCTCGCCGCGGACCGGTCGGCGTGGGCCGAGGTCCGCGGCGGCGCACCGGCGCCGCAGGGGCTCTAGTTGGTGCCCTGCTTCTTCCCGTAGCGCTGCTGGAACCGCGCGACGCGGCCGCCGGTGTCCAGGATCTTCTGCTTGCCGGTGTAGAAGGGGTGGCACTGGCTGCAGACGTCGGCGTGGATGTGACCGTCCTTCGCCGTGCTGCGGGTGGTGAACTGCGCGCCGCAGGTGCACGTCACCTGGGTCTCCCGGTACTCCGGGTGGATGCCGCTCTTCACGTGGTTCGCTCCTCGGTGGTGTGCCGCCGGGTCGCCCGCGCCTGGTGCGCGAAGCGTGAACCGGAGCCTCGTTCCAGTGTGCCAGACCTCCAACCACCCCCGGTCCGCGGGCATTCCCGGCCGTGCCGGCCGGTCGGGGGTGGTCGAGGGTGGTCCGGATGTGTCTCGTTCGCCGTGCGGCGGTCGCGTCCGGGCGCCCGTCGTCGTGCGTCTCAGTCGTCGTCGCCGCGGCCGGGGACCGGCGTCGTCTTCTGCACCTGCATGAGGAACTCGACGTTGCTCTTGGTCTGCTTGACCCGGTCCAGGAGCAGCTCGATGGCCTGCTGGGGATCGAGCGCGCCCATGACCCGGCGGAGCTTCCAGACGACGTTGAGCTCCTCCTTCGACATGAGGATCTCCTCGCGCCGGGTGCCGGAGGCGTTGACGTCGACGGCTGGGAAGATCCGCTTGTCGGCGAGGTTGCGCGACAGCCGCAGCTCCATGTTCCCCGTGCCCTTGAACTCCTCGAAGATGACCTCGTCCATCTTGGAGCCGGTCTCGACGAGCGCGGTGGCGAGGATCGTCAGCGAGCCACCGTTCTCGATGTTCCGGGCCGCGCCGAAGAACCGCTTGGGCGGGTACAGCGCCGAGGAGTCGACGCCACCGGACAGGATGCGCCCGCTCGCCGGCGCGGCGAGGTTGTAGGCGCGCCCGAGCCGGGTGATCGAGTCGAGCAGGACGACGACGTCGTGCCCGAGCTCGACGAGCCGCTTGGCCCGCTCGATGGCGAGCTCGGCGACGGTCGTGTGGTCGTCCGCCGGCCGGTCGAAGGTCGAGGCGATCACCTCGCCCTTGACCGTGCGCTGCATGTCGGTGACCTCCTCCGGCCGCTCGTCCACGAGGACGACCATGAGGTGGCACTCCGGGTTGTTCACCGTGATGGCGTTCGCGATCGCCTGGAGGATCAGCGTCTTCCCCGCCTTCGGCGGCGAGACGATGAGACCGCGCTGGCCCTTCCCGATCGGGGCGACGAGGTCGATGATCCGGTTGGAGATCTGGTTGGCCTCGGTCTCCAGGCGCAACCGCTCCTGCGGGTACAGCGGGGTGAGCTTGCCGAACTCGGGCCGGGCCCGCGACTCTTCCGCGCCCGCGCCATTGACGGCGTCGATCCGCACCAGCGCGTTGAACTTCGCCCGCTGGCCGGCCTGCTCGCCCTCGCGCGGCTGCCGGACGGCGCCGACGACCGCGTCGCCCTTGCGCAGGCCGTACTTCTTCACCTGGCCGAGCGAGACGTAGACGTCGTTGGGGCCGGGCAGGTAGCCGGTCGTCCGGAGGAACGCGAAGTTGTCGAGGAGGTCGAGGATGCCGGCGACGGGGAGCAGGACGTCGTCGTCGCTGACCTCCGGCTCGTCGACGCCGCCGGGGCCGACGGTCTCCGGGTCGCGCTGACGACGCTTGCGGTCACGGTAGCGGCCGCGCCGACGGCGGCCCCCGCGCTCGTCGTCCTCATCGTCCCGGGGGCCGCTGTCGCGCGGAGCGTTGTGCTGGCCGCGGTTCTGCTGGTCGCGCTGCTGGCCGTCGCGCTGCTGGCCGTCGCGCTGCTGGCCGTCGCGCTGCTGGCCGTCGCGCTGCTG
>DAIOGQ010000315.1:0-1844 GCA_036745175.1 Kineosporiaceae bacterium | reverse complement strand
CGCGCTGCTGGCCGTCGCGCTGCTGGCCGTCGCGCTGCTGGCCGTCGCGCTGCTGCCCGTCGGGGCGGTTCTGCTGACCGTCCCGCTGGTCGCGGCGGGACTCGCGCTCCCGGCGCGGCCTGCGCTCGCCGCCCTCGACCGGCAGGGACTGCTGGCCGTTCTCGCTGCCGGCACCGGTCGGTGCGGGCTCGGAGCGCTCGACCGTCGGCACGGGCGCGGACGGCGCCTCGACGCGGTCGGTCACGACGACCCGCTGGAAGGGCCTGTCGGCCGGCTCGGCGGCGTCGTCCGGGACGCCCTCGGCGCGGGGCGACGGCGGGCCCGCGGCGGCCGCTGCGCGCCGGGAGGCACGGACGGGCGGTGGCGCGGAGCTCGACGCATCGCCGCCGGACTGCTTCGCCTTGATGGCCTCGAGCAGGTCCGACTTGCGCATGCGCGCCGTGCCGCTGATGCCGAGCTCGGCGGCGACCGCCTGAAGCTCGGGGAGCCGCAGCGCGGACAGGCTCCCGCGGGGGCTCGACCCGGAAACGGCGGGCGCCGACTCCGCAGCGGCGATCTGGGTGGTGTCTGTCACGAAGGGTCCTTCCCCCTTGTCACCGTGTTCGATTGCCACGGCGGCGGGACGATCCCCGGGGAGATCCCGGGGCGAGGTACCACTGACGCACGCGACAGCGCTCAAGCAGGCAGACCTGGATGGCGGCTGGTTCGCGGCGGGGTCAGCGGCGGCGGCTCGGGGTTCAAGCCTCTCCGCGGCTGCGCACACACTGTAACACCGCCCACCGCCAAGTCGCAGTACCGGTCCGGGGTGGAACCTCGGGTCGCGGTGGGTAGTCGGCCGCAGGCCGCGCCGGACGACGTCCGACGACCGTGCGTCCGAGGGTGCGTCCGAGGGTGCGTCCGAGGGTGCGTCGAGCGTGCGCCCACCAGGGTCAGCGCACGCCCGCACCGGCGGATTCCCGGCGGGACCCGCCGACCTGCGGGCCCACGGACGAGCCGGTGCCCGCCGCAGGGTCAGGGCAGCACGGTCAGGGCAGCAGGACCGCACCCTCGTCGTCCACGGACGGCTCGAGGACCCGCCACTGCCCGGCGCCGACCCCGGGCGCCGCGAGGGCGGCGTCGACGGCCGCCCGGGGGACGCCGGCCTCGCCGAGCACGAGGACGGCCGGCCCCGCCCCGGACACCACGGCCGCTGCGCCGGCCGCCCGGACCGCCTCGACGAGCGCCCAGGTGGACGGCATGGCGTCGGCCCGCTGCCGCTGATGGAGCCGGTCCTCGGTCCCTGGCAGCAGCAGGTCCGGCCGGCGGGACAGCGCCTCGACGAGAAGGGCCGACCGACCCGCGTTGTAGGCGGCGTCCCCGTGCGGCACCGACGCGGGCAGCATCGCGCGCGCCCGGGAGGTCGCGAGCTCGCCGTCCGGTACGCAGACGACGATCCGAACCCGCGGGTCGACCGGCACCCGGACCGCGCCGGCCCGGCGCAGCGCGAGCCGGCCGCTCGACTGGTCCATCCAGGCGACGGTGAAGCCGCCGAAGAGCGAGGCAGCGGCGTTGTCCGGGTGGCCCTCGGCGGCGGTGGCCAGGGCGAGGACCGCGGCGTCGTCGAGCAGCCGACGGTCGGCGAGCAGGCCGCGGGCCGCGACGAGACCCGCGACGATCGTCGCCGCGGACGACCCGAGCCCGCGACCGTGCGGGATCGCGTTGTTGCAGTGGATCCTCAACCGGGGGCGCCCCGCGCCGGCGTGGGCCAACCCGCTGCGCAGCGAGCGGACGAGCAGGTTCGACTCGTCGAGCGGCACGTGTCCCGTCCCCTCGCCCTCGACCGTCACCACGACGGAGCCCGCGGC
>DAIOGQ010000314.1:0-4757 GCA_036745175.1 Kineosporiaceae bacterium | reverse complement strand
AGGGTCGTTCGGCGTCGTCGTTCGGTGCACGTCGCGCAGGTCGGGTGCGCCGGGCCGGCTGCGTGCGCCGGCAGCAGGGCGGAGTGGCTCATGCCTCGTGCTCCGGGACGGCGATCCGGCGGCCCCGCCGGGCGCCGTCGGTGAAGCCGCTGAGCGTCGAGCGGACGCCGTCGGCCGTTCGAGGCCGTGGCGGCAGCGCGGGCGCCGGCGCGACGGCGTCCGTCGCCGGTCGTGCCCGGGTGGGCAACCCGGTGGGCGCCGTCGCGTCGGCACCCGCGGACGGCTCGCCCGGCTCGGCGAACCGCTCGGGCACGGAACCGCCGAAGAGCGGCGCGGCGAGGTCCTTCGCGGTGAAGGTCGTCGTCGCCCCCGTCGCCGTGGTCGTGACGGAGCCGAAGCGTGGCGGGCTCGACGGTGGGGCCGGAACCGGCTCGACGCGCGTGGCCGCCGCAGGGGTGCGACGGGTCAGCGACGACGCGGGCGCGGCGTTCACCGTGGTCGGGCTGTAGGAGGACAGCCGGCTCAGCTCGGTGAGCGCCTCCGACGCGATGGCGTGGCGCAAGCGTTCCTCGTCGTCGTTCCCGCCGGGCTGCATCCCCCACGTCGCACCGCTGCCGCGCCGCGAACGCCCTCCGGAGAACAGGTCGGGGGACTCCGGGGGGAGCCAGCCGATGCCGTCGCGGATGCTGCGCCGGGTCGGCGGCTCGGGCGACGACGAGGCCCGGGACGGCGGCGGCGCAGCGGGGCCGACAGCCGGGTCGGCCGGACGCGGACGACGTCCGGTCGGCTCCGGCGCCGTGGTCCGGCGGCCGCGACGCATCCCGCCGCGGTGGCCCTGCTGCGGGAGGATGTCGATCGTCGTCGAGCCGACGGGGACGGTCAGCGGACCGGCCGACGGCGTCGGTTCGGGGGTCGGAACCGGCCGCGGTGCGGCCGGCTCGGGCGGTGCGACCGGCTCAGGCGCGGTGACGGGCTCGGGCGCGGCGGCCGGCTCTGGCGCGGTGACGGGCTCGGGCGCGGCGGCCGGCTCTGGCGCCGCGGCCGGCTCGGGCGCGGCGGCCGGACGCGCGGCCGGTTCCGGCGGGGAGAGCGGCACGGACGCGGCGACCGGCTCCGGCGAGGAGAGCGGCACGACCTCGGCGTCGTCGGACGTCCGCGGCTCGTCCGCAGCCGCGACGGCCGGGACGACGAGCGCGCTGATGCCGGTCGCGAGGTCGAGCACGAGATGGGTCGTCCCGGGGACGTCGTGCGGGCCGGCGGCGGGCTGGTCCTCGTCGCGGGCGGCGTCGACGACGTCGGTGCTCCGCTCGTCGCCGCCATCCAGCGCGACGCCGTCCTGCCCGGGCGCATCGGCGACCGCCCCCGGGACGAAGACGACCGGCGACAGGTCCACCTCGGCGACCGTGCCGCCGCCGGGTGCGGGGAGCAGCCGCACCCGGGCACCGGTCCGGGCGGCGAGCCGCGCGACGACGAAGAAGCCGAGCCGCTGCGAGCCGACGACGTCGGTGACCGAGGCCGCCTCGAGCCGGTCGTTCGCCTCGGCGAGCTCGGTGCGGCTCATCCCGATGCCGGAGTCGCGGACGCTCACCCGGACGCCGTCCCGGGTCACCGCCGTCTCGACGAGCACGGGCGCCCCGGGGTCGGAGAAGGCCGTCGCGTTCTCCACGAGCTCGGCGACGAGGTGCGCCGCGAGGAGTGCGAGGTGCGCCACCACCGGCGGGTCGCTCGTGACCGACAGCCGGACCCGGTCGAAGTGCTCCACCTCGCTGACCGCCGTGCGCAGCACGTCCGACAGCGGCATCGGCTCGCGCAGCCGGCGGCCGCCGTCCACACCTGCGAGCACGAGGAGCGACTCGGCGTTGCGCCGCATCCGGGTGGCGAGGTGGTCGAGCCGGAACAGGTTGGTCAGGCTGTCCGGGTTCTCCTCGGTCCGCTCCAGCTGGTCGATGAACGCGAGCTGCCGGGACAGGAGCACCTGGTTGCGGCGGGCCACGTTGACGAACATGTCGGCGACGGCGCCGCGCAGCTCGGCCTGCTCGCGGGCGACCTGGAGCGTCGTCGCGCGGACCGACCGGAAGGCGACCGCGAGCGCACCGACCTCGTCGCCCGGGTCGACGCCGACCTCGGGCAGCTCGGCGTCCGGGGCCCCGGTGGCGACCCGCTCGACGTGGAGCGGCAGCTCGCAGGCGAGCAGCGTGACGTCGTCGGTGAGCCGGCGCAGCCCGGAGGTGATCCGGCGGGAGAGGACGAGGGCGAAGAGCACGGACAGCCCGACGAGGACCACGGCGAGCCCGACGGCGAGCGCGGCGCGGGTGCGCGCCCGCGCCACGACCTGCTCGGCCTGCGTCGAGGCGTCGGCACTCACGAGATGGCCGACCTGGCGCAGCTGCTCGGCGCGCTGGGAGGTCGTGAACGTCCAGCCGGCGGCGGTGAGCGGCACCGTCCGGGTCGTCCCCGCCTGGTCGAGGGCGGCGCGGAGCCGGTCGAGGTCGGCGTCGGTGACCCGGCCGGAGGTGAGCGCCTGGGTCAGTGCCGCCGCCTGCGGCGAGGTGGCGGTCGCCCGGAACTCCTCGATCGCGCGGTCCTGGTCGAGGACCATGAGGGCGAGGTCGCGCTGCTGGGCGGCCGTCGGGATCCCCGCGGTGATCATCGACAGCCCGGTGAGCTGCTCGCGGGAGGCGGCCTCGGCCACCCGGGCGAGCAGGGACGCCGCGACGAGCGGCTGCGCGAGCGTGCGGTCGGTGAGGCTGTCGGCGATCCGGGCAGGCAGGTCGACGTCGGCGCGGACGACGTCGGAGTAGATCTGGGCGGTCAGTGCGGCGTCGGCGGAGCGGGCGTCGACCCCCTCGCGGACGCTCTGCAGCCGGCTGTGCGCCTGCCGCGACCTGTCGACCGCGGCGGCGGACGCGGGCGAGAGCCGGGCGACGCCCGAGGTGACGAGCGCGAGGTTGAGAGCGGACACGTCGGCGTCCGTGCGCTCACGCGCGGCATCGAGATCCGCCCGGACGGTCGCGTCACCGGCGACGAGCCGGGCGGACAGGAGGCGCTCGGCCTGGAGCGCCGCGGCGAGCCGGCCGAAGCTGTCACCGGCGGCGGCGAGCCGGCCCGCACGCTGGGCTGCCGCGGCGTCCGAGAGCGCCGCGGCGGCGACGGCCCCGAAGGCGACTGACAGGACGAGCACCGGAAGCGCGAGGACCGCGAGGACCTTCCAGCGGATGCCCAGGTGTCGAAGCATGCAGGACGTCAGCTCCCCTCGCCGCCGCGACCGCCGGCCGATCGCCACGGCCCGGGGTGTGGTCGCTTCTTCGGCCGGATCGGACCGTTCATCGAGGGGTGCGCCGCAGGTTCACCCGGCCGACGCACGCGCCGCTCCCCCGTCCGGGCGACTGGGCCGGCGTCCGGCCGCCCGATGACGACACCGGGCTGGCATCCGGCCGCCGGATGACGACACTGGGCTGGTGCCGCAGCCCGAGGTCCCCCGCCCGCCCCGTCCACCGGACGGGTCCGCATCGGGCGTGGCGGTCGTCGTCCTGGCGGGCGGGCGCTCCCGGCGCTGGCACGGCGTCGACAAGACGGCGGCCCTGCTCGCGGGGCGCCCGGTGCTCTGCCACGTCGTGGACGGCGTCCGGGCGGCCTTCGGCGCCGACGTCGCCGTCGTCGTCGTCGGGCCGGACGACCACGCGGCGGCCGGCGCGGTCGGACCGGACGACGTGCGCTGGGTCCGCGAGGACCCGCCGGGAGGAGGCCCGGTCGCGGGACTCGCGGCCGGGCTCGCGGCGCTGCCGGCGGGCGTCCACGTGGTCGGGGTGCTCGCGGGCGATGTCCCCTTCGGGGCTCCGGCGCTGCGCCGGCTCACGCGGGCGCTCTGCGAACGGGCCGACGCGGACCGGGTCGAGGCGGACCGGGTCGACGCGATCGTCGGGCAGGACCCGCACGGCCGGCGTCAGCCCCTCCTCGGCGCGTACCGGCTCAGGCCGCTGCGGGCCGCCGTGGTCGCCGAACCGACCGCCGGCCGGCCGGTGCACGCCGTCCTCGACGCGCTCGTCGTCCGGACCGCTCCCGTCGACGACCGGGAGTCCCTCGACCTGGACACGCCGGCCGACCTCGCCGTCGCGGAGGCGCTCGTCGCGCCGTGACGGGGGAACCCGGCCTGCTGGGCCAGGTCACGGGAGGGCGAGTAATCGCACCGAGCGGCTCCGCGCCGCCGTCCGGACCGTGAGGATGGGCCCGTGACCCACGACTCGGCCGATCGAACCGACCGCATACTGCGGGACCTGCGCGCCCAGATGCACGTCTACTCCGCGCTCGTCCGCGGGCTCGACGACTGGCTGGCCGTCATGCACGTCGTCGCCGACGCCGACGACCGGGACGACGCCACCGGCCGGCTGCGCGAGCGGTTCGGCTTCGACGACGAGCAGGCGCAGGCCGTCCTGTCCCTGCAGGTGCGCCGGTTGTCCCGGGCCGACCGGGACGACGTCCGGGACGAGGTCACCCTGCTCCAGGGGCAGATCGACGCGTTGACGGCAGCCGCGCCCACCGGGTAGGCGGCCTGTGCGCGCTCACGCTCGCGCTCTGAACCGCAGGCCTCCCGTTTCGCGACATATGTAACGGTTGGCGATGTACCCAGCGGGAGCATGAGCGGAGGACGGCCGGTCGGCTCAGCCGCCGGGTCCAGGGTCCGGACCGGCCTCGGCGGCCTCGGCGGCCTCGGCGGCCTCGAACCAGGCCGCCCAGATCGTCCGGACGACGTCGCGCGC
>DAIOGQ010000313.1:0-4780 GCA_036745175.1 Kineosporiaceae bacterium | reverse complement strand
TGCCGCCGATGAGGAAGGTCGCCTCGCGGTCCTCCCAGCACTCGAAGATGTTGGGACACGCCGCCTCCTGGCACACCGTGTGCAGGCCCTCACGTTGCACGAGGCCGGCCAGCTCGGCGTACTGCGGGCCGATGTGCGCGGTGGTGCGGATCCACGACGGCTTGCGCTCGATCGGCACCTCGGCGTTGCGCGCCTCGACGCGCAGCATGCGCCGTCCCTCCGGTGCGACGCTCACGCCGGTCTCCTCTCGTCCACGACTGTCCAGCCTATGCCGTGACCGGGAGGACCCCCGGTCGACCGCCCGCCGCCGCCACGCGCCCGCTGCCGTCACCGGTGCCCAACGTAGGCTCGGCGGATGCTCTTCCGCGTGTTCACCGAGCCCCAGCAGGGCGCCCGTTACGCAGACCTGCTCGCCGTCGCCCGCCGGGCCGAGGAGACGGGCTACGACGCCTTCTTCCGCTCCGACCACTACGTCGCCTTCGGCGGCAGCGGCAGGCCTGGCCCCAGCGACGCGTGGACGTCGCTCGCCGGGCTGGCGCGGGACACGACCCGGCTGCGGCTGGGCACGCTCGTCAGCCCGGCGACGTTCCGGGCGCCCGCTGTGCTGGCGCTCCAGGTGGCGCAGGTCGACGACATGTCCGGCGGCCGCGCGGAGCTCGGGCTCGGCGCGGGCTGGTTCGAGGGCGAGCACCACGCCTTCGGCCTCGGCTTCCCGGCGACCCCGGAGCGGTTCGACCTGCTCGCCGAGCAGCTCGAGATCGTCACGTCGCTGTGGGACATGCCGATGGGGGAGCGCTACTCCTTCGACGGCACGTACTGCCACGTCGAGGACAACCCCGGGCTGCCCAAGCCGGTCCAGGCGCGGGTGCCGGTCATCGTCGGCGGCGGTGGCCGACGCCGGACGCCGCAGCTCGCCGCGCAGTACGCGACCGAGTTCAACGTCGGCTTCTGCGACCTCGACGAGGTCGCCGTCCGGGTCGAGCGGGTGCACGCGGCCTGCGAGAAGCAGGGACGCGATCCGGCGACGCTCGCCGTCTCGTTCGCAGGCACGACGGCGGTCGGTCGGGACGACGCGCAGGTCCTCCGCCGGGCGGCCGCATTCGGCGGGGACGTCGCCGAGCTGCGCCGGACCGGCCTGGCGGGGACGCCGTCCGAGGTCGTCGACCGGGTCGGGGCGCTGGCTGGGCTCGGCGTGAGCCGGGTCTACACCCAGTTCCTCGACCTCACCGACCTCGACCACCTCGACGTCGTCGCCGAGGTCATGCCGCAGCTGTGACCGTCGGTCCCGCGCGGCGGACCTGCGGGGTCAGGCGCCGCGGCGGGGCGCCCGGTGGCCGCCGAGGTCGGCGGCGGCCAGGTGCCGCTCGGCGACCGGCAGCACCTCGGCGACGGTGACGTCCCGGCCCAGCTCGGCCGACAGCGACGTGACGCCGGCGTCGGCGATCCCGCAGGGCACGATCGCGGAGAACGCCGAGAGGTCGGGGTCGCAGTTGAGCGCGAACCCGTGCATCGTCACCTGCTTGCTCACCCGGATCCCGATCGCGCCCGCCTTGCGCGCCGGCCCGCGGTCGTCCGCGGCCACCCACACGCCCGACCGGCCCTCGACGCGGCCGACGAGCACGCCGAGGTCCGCGCAGACGTCGATCATCACCTGCTCGATCCGGCGCACGTAGGCGACCACGTCGATCGGTGCTGCCAGCCGGACGACGGGGTAGCCGACGAGCTGCCCGGGTCCGTGCCACGTGATCTTGCCGCCGCGGTCGACGTCGACGACCGGCGTGCCGTCGGACGGCCGCTCGTGCGGCGCGGTGCGGGCGCCCGCGGTGTAGACCGGCGGATGCTCCAGGAGCAGGACGGTGTCGGGTGCCGTACCCGCGACGACCCGGGCGTGCAGCTCGCGCTGGAGCTGCCAGGCCCGCTCGTAGTCGACACGGTCGGAGCCGAACCCGACCCGCACGAGGTGCGCGGTCTGCGGGGGGCGGACGTCGGCGGGAGCGGCCATCGGCTCAGCCTACGTTCCGTTCCGGGGCCGGGGCCGAGGTCTCCGGCCAGCGTTGCCGCGACCGGCGCCGGACGACGGCCACGAGCGCGCGGCGCAGCCCCTCGACGTCCTCGACCGCGTCCGCGAAGTAGCCCTCGGCGACCTCGATGTCGCTGGCCCGCAGGCAGGTGCGCCGGCCGGCCTCCGTGAGCGTGACGACCACCCGGCGTCGGTCGGCGTCGTCACGGCGACGCACGACGTACCCCGAGCGCTCCATCCGTTCGACGGTCCGGCTCATCGTCTGGTCCTCGACCTGCACGGCGGCGGCGAGCTCGCGCTGGGTCATCGGGCCCGGCGTGAGCACGTGCAGGACGGCGAGGCTCGCGTGGTTGAGGTCCCAGCGCGCGAGGTGGGTGTTCCACTCGTGCTCGACGAGCCGGGCCGCGGCGGACAGCAGGCGTCCGGTCGGCCAGGTCTCGACGTCGTCCACGCCCGTAACGGTACGCCGCGCCCGGCGGCCCGACGATTTGCGGCCGGGTCCCGAAGTCGGCAGGGTTGTCGATGACCCTCAGCATGCTGAGCGTTCGCTCGAGACCGTCCACCCGCACCCTTCCGGAGCAGCTGTGAGCGCCGACCCCGCGCCGACCACGACCACCGACCCGACGCGTGGACCGGCGGGCGAGCCGTCCGCGGCCACCCGGCGCCGGCTGCGCTGGCTGCTGCCCGCCGTCCTGCTCGTGGCCTGGCTCGCGGTCGGCGGTGTCGCCGGCCCGTACTCGGGACGGCTCGCCGAGGTCCAGAAGAACGACGCCTCGTCCTTCCTGCCCGCCGACGCCGAGTCGACGGAGGTCTCCGAGCTGCAGGCGAAGTTCGCCGACACCCAGGCGTTCCCGGCCTTCGTCCTCATCGAGTCCGACGAGGCGCTGACGCCCGGGAAGCTCACGGCCTTCCGCGCCTTCGCCGAGCGGGTGCCGTCCGTCGAGGTTCCCGTCGAGGGCGCGGCCGCGGCGAAGGTCGGTGACTTCCTCGTGCCCGGCCCGGTGGTCGTCGTCCCGTCGAAGGACGGCAAGGCGGCCCTCGCGCTCGTGAACTTCGACATCGCCGACATCGGCATCACGCTCGCGGACGGCGAGAGCCCGATCCAGCGCTCCGTCCAGGAGCTCCGGGCGCTCGAACCCGAGCTGGAGGACGCCGCGACCCGGGTGTACGTCGCCGGCCCGGGCGGCCAGCTCGCCGACCTCGTCGAGGCGTTCGGCGGCATCGACGGCGTGCTGCTCGTCGTCGCCCTCGTGACGGTCCTGGTCATCCTGCTCGTCGTCTACCGCAGCCCCGTCGTGCCGTTCCTCGTCATCTTCTCCGCGGTGTTCGCCCTGAGCCTGGCGAGCGTCGTCGTCTACTTCCTCGCGAAGAACGACGTCATCACCCTCGACGGCCAGGGGCAGGGCATCCTGTCGATCCTCGTCGTCGGCGCGGCGACGGACTACGCCCTGCTGCTCGTCGCGCGCTACAAGGAGGAGCTGCGCCGGCACGACGACCGCTTCGACGCGATGCGCCTGGCGTGGCGGCGCACGGTCGAGCCGGTCGCGGCGTCCGGCGGCACCGTCATCCTCGGCCTGCTGTGCCTGCTGCTGTCCGACCTCGGCCCGACCCGGGGCCTCGGCCCTGTCGGGGCCATCGGCATCGCGGCGGCGATGCTGTCCGCGTTGACCTTCCTGCCGGCCGCCCTCGTCCTGCCGGGGCGCACGTCGTCCGGAGAGCACGGCCGCTGGATCTTCTGGCCCGGCATCCCGCACGTCGGCAGCGCCGGGTCGCACACCCAGGGGATCTGGGCCCGGGTCGCCCGCCTCGTCGGCGCGCACCCGCGGCGGGTCTGGGTCGCCACGGCGCTCGCGCTCCTCGCGCTCGCCGCGTGGCTGCCGACCCTCGAGGCGGAGGGCACGAAGCAGTCCGACGTCTTCCTCACGACCGTCGAGTCCGTCACCGGCGACGAGGAGCTCACCCAGCACTTCCCGGCCGGGTCGGGCAGCCCGACGATCGTCGTCGCGCCGGGCGGGGAAATCACCGAGCTCGTCGGCGCGATCCGCGCGACGGACGGCGTCGCGTCGGTCGTGCCGACCCTCGCGGTCCCGCCGGGGGTCGCGCCGGCCGCGGAGGCCGTCCCGAAGGTCGTCGACGGGCTCGTCCAGCTCGAGGTGACGTTGTCCGACCCGGCCGACTCACCGGCGGCCGACAGGACGGTCCGTGCCCTGCGCTCGTCGCTCGACGCCGTGAGCGCCGAAGCCCTCGTCGGTGGCGTCACGGCGCAGAACGTCGACGTGCGCGACATCTCGGCCGCCGACCGGGACCGGATCATCCCCGTCATCCTGCTCGTCATCCTCGTCGTGCTCGCGCTCCTGCTCCGTGCGCTCGTCGCGCCGGTGATCCTCATCATCGCGAACGTGCTGTCGTTCGCGGCGACGCTCGGGGCGTCCGCGCTCGTGTTCAACCACGTGTTCGACTTCCCGGGGTCGGACCCGAGCGTGCCGCTGTACGGCTTCGTCTTCCTCGTCGCGCTGGGCATCGACTACTCGATCTTCCTCATGACGCGGGTCCGGGAGGAGTCGATCCGGCAGGGCACCCGGCCCGGCATCCTCACGGGCCTCGCCGTGACCGGCGGGGTCATCACGAGTGCCGGCATCGTGCTCGCGTCGACCTTCGCGGCGCTCGGGGTGCTGCCGATCCTCTTCCTCGCGCAGATCGCGTTCATCGTCGCGTTCGGCGTCCTGCTCGACACCCTCGTCGTCCGCTCGCTCCTGGTCC
>DAIOGQ010000312.1:0-4787 GCA_036745175.1 Kineosporiaceae bacterium | reverse complement strand
GGACCCGCCAGCGGCCGGGCGGTGGCGGTGGAAGCAGGCACATCGACGACGAGCACCTCCGACGACAGAAGGACCTGACATCGTGGCACGGCCCTCCGGCCGACGAGGCGTCTCGCGGGACTACCCCGCCGACGTTCGAACCCGAGGCTCCGCTCCCTACGGCGCGAGGACCCGGACGGCACCCCCACGCGGGAGCGCCGCCCCTCGCACGAACCACGGCCGGCCGGCCGGTCGCGCCGGCTCCGGTGGCGCGCGCGGCGGCGGTCGCAAGCGCTTCGTCGACTACCCGCGGTCCGGCCGTCGCGGCCTCACCCGCTGGATCCCCTCGTGGCGGCTCGTCGGCTCGCTCGTCCTCGCGGCGGCGACGGTCGTCGTCCTCGGCTTCTTCGCCGCCTACGCGACGACGCCGATCCCGGACGGCAAGCAGAGCGCCACGTTCCAGACCTCGACCGTGTACTTCCGCGACGGCACGGTGCTCGGCCGTTTCCAGCAGGAGAACCGCACGAGCGTCGCGATCGACCAGGTACCAATCCACCTGCGCCAGGCCGTCATCGCCGCCGAGGACCGTAGCTTCGAGACGAACAGCGGGGTCTCGGTCACCGGTATGGTGCGCGCCGTCCTCAACAACGCGCAGGGCGGCTCGCTCCAGGGCGGCTCGACGATCACCCAGCAGTACGTGAAGAACTACTACCTCAACCCCGACCGCACCTACACGCGCAAGCTGCGCGAGGTGTTCATCGCGCTCAAGCTCGGCCGCACGAAGTCCAAGGACGAGATCCTCGAGGGCTACCTCAACACGATCTACTTCGGTCGCAACGCCAACGGCGTCCAGGCCGCGGCCCGCGCGTACTTCGGCAAGACGCTCGACCCCGCCGTAGTGAAGAAGGACCCGAGCAAGGCACTGACGCCGAGCGAGTCCGCCTACCTCGCGGGCATCATCAACGGCCCCGAGCTCTACGACCCGGCGGACGGCACGGACTCCAAGGCGCGCGCCCAGCAGCGCTGGCAGTTCGTCGTCGACGGCATGGTGGCCGAGGGGTACGTGACCGCGGACCAGGCCTCGACGATGAAGTTCCCGAAGTTCGTGAAGTTCGTGTCGCAGAACACCCCCAAGGGCTATCGCGGCTACCTGCTCCAGATGGTGCGCAAGGAGGCGACGGCGAACGGGATCTCCGCGAGCCAGCTCGACACCGCGGGCTACGACATCCAGACGACGTTCGACCGCACGCTCATGGACGCCGCGACGAAGTCCGTCGACGAGACCCTGCCGGCGCGCAAGAGGTGGCCGGACGGGCTCCAGGTCGCCATGTCCTCGATCGACGTGGCGACCGGCGAGATCCGGGCCATCTACGGCGGCGAGGACTACCTGGAGCGGCAGCGCAACGCGGCGACGCAGGACACCATGCAGGCCGGGTCGACGTTCAAGCCGTTCACGCTGCTCGCCGCGCTCCAGGGACCGCGCACGCTCGCCGACGGCCAGTGCAAGCCGACGGTCACCGACGGCGCGATCAGCCTCGACAGCCGCTTCGACGGCCGAAGCCCGCAGGACTTCAAGGGCTTCGAGCGGCCGGTCCGCAACTTCGGCAACAGCCAGTACGGGATGATCGACCTGCGCCGGGCGACGGCGAACTCGGTGAACACCGTCTACGTCGCGCTCAACGAGGAGATCGGACCGAAGCAGACCCGCGCGGCCGCCATCTGCGCCGGAATCCCCGCGGGGACCGGCGACTTCGCCCCGGTTCCGTCGAACGTGCTCGGTTCGGCGTCACCGCACCCGATCGACATGGCGTTCGCCTACGCGACGATCGCGAACAACGGCAAGCGGACGACACTGCACGCGATCAAGAAGATCCAGGTGCACCAGACGAAGAAGACCGTGTACGCGGCGAAGGCGGCCTCGAAGCAGGTCTTCGACAAGGACGTCACGGCGAACGCGATCGACGCGATGCAGCAGGTCGTCCAGCGCGGGTCGGGCACGTACGCGCAGCGGCTCGGCCGGCCGGTGGCCGGCAAGACTGGCACCTCGTCCGACAACTATTCCGCCTGGTTCGTCGGCTTCACCCCGCAGATCGCTACGTCGGTGGCCATGTACCGGGTCGGCGAGGACGGCAGCCAGGTCCAGCTCGAGGGCTTCGGGCAGTTCGGCGAGATCACCGGCGGCAGCTACCCGGTCCGGATCTGGACCGACTACATGTCGCGGGCCCTGGACGGCGTCCCGGTCAAGGACTTCCCCGGCCCCGTCGACCTCGGTGAGGAGATCAACCCGGCGCCGCCGCCCGAGCCCGACCCGACGACGTCCGCCCCGGAGCCGTCGCCGACGGCGACCCAGACGCCGACGGTGACCGGGCCGCCGACCCCGACGGACAGCCCGACGGGCAGACCGACGGTGACCTTCCCGCCGACAGACAGCCCCAGCCCGACCCGGACGAGGACCCGCGGTCCGAAACCGACTGCCACCGGGGCGCCGACCCCGTGACCGGGGTCGAGCGCGCGGACGACGATCGGGCGCCCCGCGACTGCGCGGTATCTGCGACGGGGCCGTCGGCCGAGGAGCTCTTCAGCACGCTGGGCACGGCGGCCCACGACGTGCCGGCGGCCGACGTCGGGCACCGGATCCCGGCGCATGCCGTGGGCCGCGGCCGTGCCAGCCGGGCCTCGCGCGCCGGGGCCTCCGGTCCCGGTGCGACGTCCGGCCCGACCGGCGTCCTCGCCCCGTCGCGTGTCGACCCCCTCGCGCGGCTCGCGAGCCAGGTCGTCGGCGGCCCGGCCGGCCGCCGGGTCGCCGCCGCGACGGGTTTCTGGCGGGCGGCGAGCGTCCTGGCGATCTTCGCCTTCCTCGTCATGAGCCTGGCCGTCGTCGAGAAGCAGCACTGCCGCAACGAGGGGTGGACCTCGCCCGACCAGTTCTTCCACCTCTGCTACAGCGACATCCCGGTGCTCTACGGCAGCGCCGGGCTCGGCGGCCCGGACCGCACCGGCCTCGTCGACGCGGTCGCGGCCGACGGCGCGCTCGGCCAGCCGCCGCTGATGGGCGCTCTGCTGTGGACCGTCTCCGCGGTCGTCCCCCAGCCGACCGCGGCCGACGCCGGCCGGACCTTCCTCGACCTGTCCGCCGTGCTCCTCGGGGCGGCGCTCGTCGTCGCGGTCGGCTGCGTCGCGGCCGTCGCCGGCCGGCGACGCTGGGACGCAGCCCATCTCGCGCTCGCGCCGGTCGTCGTCACCGCCGGGCTGATCTCCTACGACCTGTTCGCTGTCGCCCTCGTCTGCGCCGCGCTGCTCGCGTGGAGCCGGGACCGGGCCGTCGCGGCGGGAGTCCTCCTCGGGCTGTCCGTCGCCGTCCGGCCGACGGTCGCGGTCGTCGCGGTCGTGCTGCTCGCCGTCGCCCTGCGGGCCGGGGTCGTCGGCCGGGCCGCGGTCGCGCTCGCCGCGGCCGCCGGGGCCTACCTCGGGCTGCGGGTCGTCCTGCTGCCCGGCTGGTCGGGGCAGCTCGGGACGGCGTTCGACTCCTGGCGCCAGTCCGCGCCCGGTTACGGCTCCGTCTGGCTCGCTCCGCAGCTCCTCGCCCAGGGCAAACCGGCGAACGCGAGCTTCTGGTACACCGGCGACGGTCTCGGGGCGACGAGCTCGACGGTGCTCACGCTGCTCGGGCTCGTCGTCGTCGTGGTCGCCGTCGTCGTCTTCGCGCTGTCGACGCGGCGACGTCCTCGGGCGGCGCACCTGGCGCTCGTCGCGGTCGCCGGCTGCCTGCTCGTCGCGAAGTCGGTCCCCGTCCAGGCGTCGCTGCTCCTGCTGCCGTTCGTCGCGTGGGCGGGCCTGCGGTGGCGCGACCATCTCGTCTGGGCGACGACGGAGTGCGTCTACTTCGTCGCCGTCTGGCTCTACATCGGCGGCCTCACGAACACCGACCGCGCACTGCCCGCCGGGTTCTACCTGCTCCTGATGCTGCTGCGGCTGGCCGGGATCGGCTGGCTCGTCGTCCAGGCCGTCCGAGCGGCGGTCGACCCGACGCGTGACCCGGTCCGACTGCCCGAGGACGGCGGTCCCGGCGCCGACGACCCGCTCGGCGGCCCGGCCGCCGACGCCCCCGACGCGCTCGTCGTCCGGCTCGTGTGACCTGCGGCGCCGCGGTCCGGACCGGACGTCCGGCCAGGCTCGACCCGTCCACAGGTCGGCGACGGACCGTGAGGCCTGTGGACGGATTTCGGACCAGGGGAACGGACGGGTAGCCTTACGCCGCGTGGGACGTCGACCGGCCTCCTGGCCGTGACCGGCGTCCCGCACTGACGCACCAGCCCTCCTGTCACGGACGGACCGTGACCGCTCAAGACCAGAGGAGGTGGGTTCCCGCATGCGTCACTACGAGCTGATGGTCATCCTCGACCCGGATCTCGAGGAGCGCACCGTCGCCCCGTCGCTCGACAGGTTCCTCAACGTCGTCCGCTCCGGCGGCGGCTCCGTGGAGAACGTCGACATCTGGGGCCGTCGCCGCCTGGCGTACGAGATCAGGAAGAAGACCGAGGGCATCTACGCGGTCGTCGACATGACGGCCACGCCCGACGTCGCCAAGGAGCTCGACCGGCAGCTCAACCTCAACGAGGCCGTGCTCCGGACCAAGCTCATCCGTCCCGAAGCTCGCTGAGCGGGCCACCCCTCCACCGTCGAAGGCGAAGATCTCATGGCCGGCGAGACCGTCATCACGATCATCGGCAACCTCACCAACGACCCCGAGCTACGGTTCACGCCGTCCGGGGCCGCGGTGGCCAACTTCACCGTCGCGTCGACCCCCC
>DAIOGQ010000311.1:0-4793 GCA_036745175.1 Kineosporiaceae bacterium | reverse complement strand
GCGGTCGTCGCCCTGCTGGGCCCGGTCGTCGCCGGCGTGTACCTCGCGCTGCGGCTCGGCCGCCGCGGCGGGACCGACGTCGCCGCCGACGGCGCCTGACTCGGCGTCGCCCAGGACCGCTGACGGCGTCCGCGCGGCCGGTGGCCCGCAGCCCCTCGCGCCGCGGCGGACGGCGCGTCAGGATGGACGTCGTGCCCTGACGACGACGTCCGGTCCGGGAGGCCCATCGTGCTGAGCAAGCCCCTGCCTTCGTACGCCTCGGCCACCGCCGCCGTCCCGCTGCTCGGCGAGACGATCGGCGCGAACTTCGAGCGGAGCGTGGCCCGGTTCGGGGACCGGGAGGCCCTCGTCGACGTGCCGACGCGGCGCCGGTGGACCTACAACGAGCTCGACGTCGAGGTCGACGAGGTCGCGCTCGGGCTGCTCGACCTCGGCATCGTCAAGGGCGACCGGGTCGGGATCTGGGCGCCGAACTGTGCCGAGTGGGTGCTCGTCCAGTACGCGACGGCGAAGATCGGCGCCGTCCTCGTCAACGTCAACCCGGCCTACCGCGCGCACGAACTGGCCTACGTCGTCAACCAGTCGGGCATGCGGCTGCTCGTCAGTGCGCAGCAGCACCGGACGAGCGACTACCGTGCGCTCGTCGAGGAGGTCCGCGGGGAGTGCCCTGCTCTCGAGCAGGTCGTGTACCTCGCTGACCCCTCGTGGGACGAGGTCGTCGCCCGGGGCGGCCGCGCCGACCACTACCGGCTCGACGAGGTGATGGCCACGCTGTCGTTCGACGACCCGATCAACATCCAGTACACGAGCGGCACGACCGGCTTCCCCAAGGGCGCGACCCTGTCGCACCACAACATCCTCAACAACGGCTACTTCGTCACCGAGGTCCTCGGGTTCACCGACGCCGACCGGGTCTGCCTGCCGGTGCCGTTCTACCACTGCTTCGGCATGGTCATGGGCAACCTCGGCGCGACGTCGCACGGTGCCTGCATCGTCCTCCCGGCGCCGTCGTTCGACCCGGGCGCGACGCTGGAGTGCGTCCAGGAGGAGCGGTGCACGGCGCTCTACGGAGTCCCGACGATGTTCATCGCCGAGCTGGGCCACCCGGACTTCGCCTCGTTCGACCTGACGACGCTGCGCACCGGGATCATGGCCGGCTCGCCGTGCCCGGTCGAGGTCATGAAGCGCGTCGTCGACGAGATGCACATGGCCGAGGTGACGATCGCGTACGGCATGACCGAGACGTCCCCGGTCTCGCTGATGACCCGCCGCGAGGACGACCTCGACCGCCGGACGTCGACCGTCGGCACCGTCATGCCGCACGTCGAGGTCAAGGTCGTCGACCCGGCGACCGGCCTCGAGCTGCCGCGCGGGACCCCCGGCGAGCTCTGCACGCGCGGCTACTCGGTGATGCTCGGCTACTGGGACGAGCCGGCGAAGACCGCGGAGTCGATCGACGTCGCCGGCTGGATGCACACCGGCGACCTCGCCGTCATGGACGCCGACGGCTACGTCAACATCTCCGGCCGGATCAAGGACATGGTCATCCGCGGCGGCGAGAACGTGTACCCGCGCGAGATCGAGGAGTTCCTCCACTCCCACCCCGACATCGCCGACGTCCAGGTCGTCGGCGTGCCGGACGTCCGGTACGGCGAGGAGCTCATGGCGTGGGTCGTCATGAAGTCCGGCCGGGAGCCGCTCACCGTCGAGGCGGTGCGCGCGTTCTGCGTCGGGCGGCTCGCGCACTACAAGGTCCCGCGCTACGTGCACGTCACCGACGCCTTCCCGATGACCGTCACCGGCAAGGTCCGCAAGGTCGAGATGCGCGAACGCGCCGTCGAGATCCTGGACCTGCGCGACGCCGCCGCGGTGCGCCACGCCTAGCGTCGCGACCCGTCGGCCGCGCCTGTCGGCGTCGGGGCATAGCGTCTCGGCATGAGCGGAACCGGAGCCGGAGCGACGATCGAGTCCGTCGCGCCCGACGTCGTCCACATGCTGCGCCGGCATCTCCAGCAGGGCCGGGACGGCGTGCTGCGGACGCTGGAGGGACTGTCCGAGTACGACGTCCGGCGGCCGATGACCCCGAGCGGCACGAACCTGCTCGGGCTCGTGAAGCACCTCGCCGGCGTCGAGCTGGGTTACCTCGGGGAGTGCGTGGGCCGGCCACGGACGCCGCCGCTGCCGTGGGACGAGGACGGCTCGGTCTGGGAGGGCGGTGACATGTGGGCGACCGCGGACGAGAGCCGCGAGGAGATCGTCGACCTCTACCGTGAGGCCTGGCGGCACGCCGACGCCTCGATCACCGAGCTGGGGCTCGGCGCACCGGCGAACGTCCCCTGGTGGCCGGCGGAGCACCGCGGCACGACCCTCGGGCTCGTCCTCGTCCGGGTCGTCGCCGAGACCGCCCAGCACCTCGGCCACGCCGAGATCCTCCGCGAGGCGATCGACGGCCAGGGCGGTCGGGACCGCGACGAGCTCGGCGACGCCGAGTACTGGGCGCGCTACGTAGCGCGGATCCAGGCCGCCGCGGACCGGTTCCGCTGAGGCACTGCGTACCCGGCGCTGCGATCTATTGGTGACGCGTCAGGTGTGAGGTCGCAGCGACGGGGTACTGCCGGGGCACCTCCGGGTGGCATCGCCGGCGTCGGGGGCGCCGGCGCGGCCCCCGGACCTCCGTCGGCACGTACCGTGCGTGCCGCGCCACCGAAGGAGCTGGGATGAGACCGCTCGTGTGGGTGCTCGTCGCCCTGGTCGTCGTCGCCGTGGTCGCCGCCGTCGCCTACGTCGTGCTGCAGAGCCGGCGCCGGGAGGCGCTGCGGTCGCGGTTCGGCCCCGAGTACGACCGGATGGTCGCCACCACCGGAGACCGGCGGGCCGCCGAGAGCCGGCTCGGGGAGGTCGCCGACCGGCGCGACGGCCTCGACGTCCGGGCCCTCGACCCGGCGTCCCGTGCCCGCTTCGACGAGCAGTGGTCGTCGGTGCAGGCGCGCTTCGTCGACGAGCCCGGCCAGGCCGTGGCGGACGCCGACGGCATCGTCACCGCCGTGATGCGCGAGCGCGGCTACCCGGTGGAGGACTTCGAGAGCCGTGCAGCGCTGCTGGCCGCCGACCACGCGGACGTCGTCCAGCACTACCGGGCCGCGCACGAGGCGCACGCGCGGCACATGCAGTCGGGCTCGGCCGACACCGAGGACCTGCGCCAGGCGTTCGTCCACTACCGCTCGCTCTACGGCGCCCTCACGGACGGCTCGGTCCACCCCGACGCCGCAGCCGCCGCCCGCGCCCGGCACCGGGAGCCGGCGGACGTCGACCTCGACGCCGTCGGCGACCGGGCGACCGTCGGCGACCAGCGGGAGGCGCGCTCGTGAGCGCCTCGGACGACCGGACCGTCGCGATGCCGGTGACCCCGCCCGCCGACGCCGGACGCGTCGACGACCCGGACGGCGGCCGCCTGCTCCCGCCCGCCGGCTCCACCGACGGTGGGGACGGCCCGCCGCCGGGCGCGTTCGACGGCCCGCGGGTCGGCGCGTTCGACGGCGAACCGGCGGTCGGTGCCGTCGACGACGCACCGCCGATCGGTGCCGGACAAGGGCCGCCGGGTGCGTTCGACGGCCCGCCGGTCGACCGGACCGCTGCCGCTGACGCCCGGCAGACCGCCGACCCGTGGCCGCGGCTGGCCGGCGACTTCGTCGACGAGCCCGAGAAGGCGGTGGCGCAGGCCCATCGGCTTGTCCAGGAGGCGGTCGACGCGGTGCTCGCCGGCGTCCACGGGAACGGTGCTGCGGGCGGTGACGACGCGACCTCGACCGAGGACCTTCGGCTGGCCTTCCGCCGCTACCGCGAGATCCACCGCGTGGTCTCGGGCCTCTGAGGCCCGAGCCGGCGGGGCACAGACGAGCGTGCGCCGGGTTCGATGCGGATCAGCCCGGGGCGCCCGCGAGCAGCCGGTCGACCTCGGCCATCTCGGCCGGAGTGAGGGGTCCGAACCGCAGCGCGCCGGCGTTCGCCTCGGCCTGTGCGACGGTGCGGACCCCGGGGATCGGCACCGTGACCGGGCTGCGGCCCCAGATCCACCCGAGCGCACCCTGGGCCAGGGTCCGGCCGCCGGCGGTGAGGACGTCGCGGACCGCCCCGATCCGGGCCAGCAACCGCGGGTTCGGCCGCCCGTCGACGAAGTAGCTCATCCAGTCAGCGCCCCGCGCCCGGAGGTCGGTCGCGGGGAACTGCGCGCCGCCGTCGTAGGCGCCGGTGAGCAGGCCCATCCCGAGCGGTCCGCGGTTGATGCTCGCGAGGTTCTCGGCCTCGCAGAGCGCAAGCATGCCCGGGTTGTCCTCCAGGACGTTGAGCTGGTGCTGGACGGTCGCGCAGTGCGGCCCGGCGGCGAACCGGCGCGCGCGTTCGACGTCGTCCGTGCTCCAGCCGTACGCCCGCACCAGGCCCTGGCCGACGAGGTCCTCGAGCACCGCGCGGACGTCGTCCGCCCGCACCGGGTCGAGGTCGCCGACGTGCAGCTGGAAAAGGTCGAGCCGGTCGGTGCCGAGCCGCCGCAGGCTGTTCTCGCACGCCGTCCGGACCGCGTCCGGCGTCACGGCGAGCCCCTCGACGGACCGCGAAGCCTCGTCGACGCCGTAGCCGAACTTCGTCGCCAGGACGACGTCGTCCCGTCGACCCGCGACCGCCCGGCCGAGGACGCGCTCGCTGTGCCCCGCACCGTAGTTCGCGGCGGTGTCGAAGAAGGTCACCCCGGCCGCCATCGCCGCGTGCAGCGCGCGGACCGACTCGTCGTCGTCGAC
>DAIOGQ010000310.1:0-4793 GCA_036745175.1 Kineosporiaceae bacterium | reverse complement strand
TCACGATGCCGATCACCCAGCTCGCGAGCATCACGAACGTCGTCCAGTCCGGGCTGGCCTCGGCCGAGCGGGTCTTCGAGCTGCTCGACGAGCCCGAGGAGGAGCCGGACGACGCCGAGCCGGCCGCGCTGCAGCAGGCTCGCGGGCACGTCGTGTTCGACCGGATCTCCTTCCGCTACGAGGCCGACACGCCGCTCATCGAGGACCTCTGCCTGGAGGCCCGGCCGGGGCAGACGGTCGCCATCGTCGGCCCGACCGGCGCCGGCAAGACGACGCTCGTCAACCTCCTGATGCGCTTCTACGAGCTGGACGGCGGGCGGATCACGCTCGACGGCGTCGACATCCGTCGACTCACGCGCGACGACCTGCGCCGCTCGTTCGGCATGGTCCTGCAGGACGCGTGGCTGTTCGGCGGCACGATCCGGGACAACATCGCCTACGGCGCGCAGGACCCGGGCGAGCAGCAGATCCTCGACGCGGCCCGGGCGGCGCACGTCGACCACTTCGTCCGGACGCTGCCCGCCGGCTACGACACCGTGCTCGACGACGAGGCGAGCAACGTCAGCACGGGGGAGCGGCAGCTGCTGACGATCGCCCGGGCGTTCCTCGCCGACCCGGCGATCCTCGTCCTCGACGAGGCGACGAGCTCGGTCGACACCCGGACCGAGGTGCTCATCCAGGAGGCGATGAACCGGCTACGGGTCGGCCGGACGAGCTTCGTCATCGCCCACCGGCTCTCGACGATCCGCGGCGCCGACACGATCCTCGTGCTCGACGGGGGACGTGTCGTCGAACAGGGCGACCACGAGCAGCTGCTGGCCCGCCGGGGGGTCTACCACGACCTCTACCAGAGCCAGTTCTCGCGGGCGCCGACCGCGGACGGCGTCGCGGGCGGCTGAGGCCGCGCGAGCCAGGGTGACCTGTCCGCCGTGAACCGTACGCTGCCGGGATGAGCACCCCACTCGCCGCCGGCGGACCCGTCCTGACCCGCGCAGAGGCGTCCGGACGGACAACCCTTCTCGGCTGGCGCCACGTCCTCGGCGCCCTCGTGACGCACGTGCGGGTCGCCTCGCTCACCGAGGCCGCCGACGCCGTCGTCCCCACGGTCGTGAGCTGTGCCGGCCCGGATGCAGGGGACCGGCTCTGGCTCGACGTCCGCCGGGACGTCGTCGTCATCACCCTCCAGTCGCTCGCGGCGGGCGGGGTCACGGCCGCCGAGACCGACGCGGCCGTTCGGGTGACCGACGCGCTGCAGGCCCGGGGGTTCGACACCCGCCCGGCGAGCGGGCCGACCCTGCGGGGCGGACGCGGTGTCCAGCTCGTCGAGATCGCCGTCGACACCCAGGACGCCGCGGCGATCCGACCGTTCTGGGCAGCCGTCCTCGGCTACACCGACGAGGGCGCGGCCATCGACGGCGCGAGCCCGGACGCGGCGGTCGCCGGGTCGTGGGACGCCCTCGTCGACCCGCTGCGCGAGGGCCCCGCGGTCTGGTTCCAGCGGATGGACGCCCCGCGCCCGCAACGGGGCCGGATCCATCTCGACGTCTCGGTCGCGCACGACGAGGCGCCGTCCCGGATCGCGGCAGCCCTCGGAGCGGGCGGCCGGTTGCTGTCCGACGCCGAGGCGCCGGCGTTCTGGGTGCTCGCGGACGCCGACGGCAACGAGGTCTGCATCACCACCTGGCAGGGTCGCGACTGACAAGCCGTCAGCCGGCATGATCACCGGCTGAGCGCAGGCAGCACCGCGACGTAGGCCGCCACGAGGAGCGCCGCCTCGATCCGGGTCACGACATAGCGCCGCCACATGAACAGCAGCGAGAGCAGCCCGGCGCCGAGCATGACGAGCGAGCCCGTGACGACGACGGCCGGGCCGCCCCCGGGCCCGGGGGCGAGCAGCGCGACGATCGCGCCCACGGCGAGGGCGTTGAAGATGTTGGACCCCAGAAGGTTCCCGACGACCAGGTCGCTCTCCCCGCGGCGGGCGGCCTGGGCCGCGGTGAGGATCTCGGGCAGCGACGTCCCCACCGCCACGATCGTCACGCCGACGAACCCGCCGGTCAGTCCGGTCGCGTCGGCGATCCGGAGGGCGCCCCAGACGAGGAGCTGGGCGCCGGCGAGCGTCCCGAGCAGCCCGCCCGCGGCGCGGAGGGCCTCCCGTCGCAGCCGGACGTCCGCGTCCGGCGGCCCGTGGTCCGCCGTGGCGAGCAGGTCCTCGATCTCCCCGGCGAGCTCGAGGTCCGGGCCGGCCGGCTCGAGCAGCGACGGCACGAGGTTGGTGTCGTCCCCGGCCCGGCGGTCGCGTGTCGTCCACCGCAGCAGGATCAGCAGCGCGCCGGCCAGCGCGACGAGCAGGACCGCGCCGTCACGCCGGCTCAGCCCGTCCTGGAGGAGGAGTGCGAAGAGGGCCGCCGCGGCCAGGCTGAGCGGGACCTCGCGGCGCACGACGGTCGAGCGGACCGCGAGCGGCCCGACGAGTGCCGCGATGCCGAGCACGAGCGTGAGGTTCGCGATGTTGGAGCCGATGACGTTGCCGACACCCACGTCCGCCGCGCCGCCGGCCGCGGCGAGCCCGGAGACGAGCATCTCCGGGGCCGAGGTGCCGAACCCGATGACGACGACGCCGACGACGAGGGTCGGGACCCCGGCCCGGGCTGCCAGCCGCGACGCGCCGAGGACCAGATGGTCCGACGAGGACGCCAGCAGCGCGAGCCCGGCGACGCACGCGAGCGAGAAGAGCAGGATGGCTCCAGCTCCTTCCGCGCACGCGGCCTCCACCGCTCCGGCCCGCGTCGGCGACCTGTGCCGGGGCGTCGAGACCGCACGGTAGCGCCCGGGGCGCCGGGCCGGCGCCCGGTCTAGGGTGCGGCGGGGTACGCGACGACGCGACGGCGAGGGGGTCCGCGATGGTGCGGCGGCAGGTTCCGCGGTGGTCGGACGTCGCCCCGCTGCTCAGGGTCCGCCCGCCGACGCTGGACCGCACCGCGCGCCGGCTCGCAGCGGCGGCGTCCGTGCCGGACCTGCGGATGGCGGCCCGGCGCCGGACCCCCCGTGCGGTCTTCGACTACACCGACGGTGCGGCGGGCACCGAGGTGACGCTGCGGCGGATGCGCAGCGCGTACGCGCGCGTCGAGTTCCGGCCGCGGGTCCTGCGCGACGTGGCCGACGTCGACGTGTCGACGACCGTCCTCGGCGGGCCGGTCGCGGCGCCGTTCGCGTTCGCGCCCACCGGCTTCACCCGGATGATGCACCAGGAGGGGGAGGCCGCCGTCGCGCGTGTCGCCGAGCGGTCCGGCCTCGTCTACGCGCTCTCGACGATGGGCACGACGTCGATCGAGAGCCTCGCCGAGGCCGCGCCGCTCGCCCGGCGCTGGTTCCAGCTCTACCTGTGGCGCGACCGGGACGCGAGCCGCGACTTCGTCCGGCGGGCGCACGAGAGCGGCTACGAGGCGCTCGTCCTCACCGTCGACACCCCGACCGGCGGGCGACGGCTGCGCGACGTCCGCAACGGCCTGACGATCCCCCCGGCACTGACCCTGCGGACGTTGGCGGACATGGCGGCCCACCCCGCGTGGTGGGCCGACCTGCTGACGACGCCACCCCTGGAGTTCGCGAGCCTGCGCTCCTCGGGCGGCACGGTGAGCGATCTCGCGTCGCGGGTCTTCGACCCGTCGGCGACGATCGCGGACGTCGCGTGGCTGCGTGCGGCCTGGCCCGGCCACCTCGTCGTCAAGGGGATCCAGGGCGTCGACGACGCCCGGGCCGTCGTCGACGCGGGCGCGGACGCGCTCGTCGTCTCCAACCACGGCGGCCGCCAGCTCGACCGTGCGCCGGTGCCGCTCGAGCTGCTGCCGGACGTCGTCGCCGCCGTCGGCGACCGGGCCGAGGTGTACGTCGACGGCGGGATCCTCTCGGGTGCCGACGTCGTCGCCGCCCTCGCGCTCGGTGCCCGGACGGCGTTCGTCGGGCGGGCCTACCTGTACGGGCTGATGGCCGGCGGCGAGCGTGGGGTGCAGCGGGTCGTCGAGCTGCTCACCGCGGAGGTGCGGCACACGATGCAGCTGCTCGGCGTCACGTCCGTCGCGGACCTCGGACCCGAGCACGTCCGGCTGCGCTGACAGCGGATGCCCGGTTCCCGGTCGGGAGGGTGGCGGACGGCGGCCGGGCTCCCTAGAGTCCGCGCATGGACGTCGTCGAGTTCACCCCGACCCGGGAGCAGTTCGCCTACACCTTCGGTGGTGCGGCCCCGATCATGCGGGTCGAGCCCGGCACGGCGCTGCGGCTGTGGACCGAGGACGCCTTCAACCATGCGCTCCGGAGCGTCGCCGACCTGTCGAGCGAGAAGGTCGATTTGCGGTACGTCAACCCGCAGACCGGGCCGTTCTGGGTCGAGGGCGCGGAGCCGGGCGACACGCTCGCCGTCCACTTCGTCGACCTCACGCCGGCCCGGGACTGGGGTGTCTCGGCCGCGATCCCGTTCTTCGGCGGCCTCACCGGGACCGACCGGACGGCGACCCTGCAGGACCCGCTGCCCGACACCACGTGGATCTACCACCTCGACCGGGCGCGCAGCACGGTCGCCTTCGAGGCCCGGCACGGCGACTTCAGCGTCGAGCTGCCCGTGGAGCCGATGCTCGGCACGGTCGGTGTCGCGCCGGCGGCCGGCGAGGTGCGGACGTCGCTGGTGCCCGAGCGGTTCGGCGGCAACATGGACACCCCGCAGATGCGGGCCGGCACCACGTGCTTCCTGTCCGTCAACGTCGAGGGCGCGCTCTTCTCCATCGGTGACGGCCACT
>DAIOGQ010000309.1:0-4818 GCA_036745175.1 Kineosporiaceae bacterium | reverse complement strand
GTCGCGAGCGTCCAGTCCGGCACCTGGGTGGCGCCGAGGACGGCGACCCGGGTGCCGCGGACGTCCAGGACCGCGGCCGCGTACGCGTCGGCGGCGTCCTCGCCGAGGCCGACGACGGGGATCGGGGACCGCTCACGCGCGGCCAGGGTGTCGCGCAGACCGACCTCCCCGTAGTCGACGGCATGGTTGTTCGCCATCGTCACCACGTCGACCCCGGCGGCGTCGAGCGCGGTCAGCGACGTCGCCGGGGCCCGGAAGTGGAACTGCTTGGGCATCTCGCTGCCGCGGGTCGTGATCGCCGTCTCGAGGTTGACCATCGCGACGTCGGCGGCGGCGAGGTACGGCTCGAGACCGTCGAGCGCGGTGCCGGGCGCGTCGAGCAGCGGCGCGAGCTTGGTCGCGAAGTGGACGTCCCCGCCGAACGCCAGGGTGAGCGGCCCGTCGTCGGTCGGGCTCGCCGCCGGGGGCGGCGGAGCCGTCGTCTCCGGCGACGCCGTCTCGGACCCGGAGGGCGCGGCCGCTACTGGCTGCGACGGCTCGACCTGCGGGACCGCGTCCGCGCAGCCGGCGAGGCCGCTCACGAGAAGGCCGACGAGGAGACAGCCGGCGACCGGTCGGGGGGCACGCACGCGCCGGAGTGTAAACCTCACCCCCGGGCACCTACCCGCCGTCCGAGATCATGGTCAAAGGCTCAACTACCACGGTAGAATCCGCGCGTGTCCGAGACGCGCTGGCTCTCCGCCGACGAGCAGGCCACCTGGCGCGCCTATCTCGCTGCGACCAGGCTCCTCGGTGCCCGCCTCGAACGCGAGCTGCAGCGCTCCGCCGGGCTCCCGCACGCCTACTACGAGATCCTCGTCCGGCTGTCCGAGGCGCCGCACCGTACGCTGCGGATGAGCGAGCTCGCGGACGCCGCGGACTCCTCCCGCAGCAGGCTGTCGCACGCGGTCGCACGGCTCGAGGAGACCGGCTGGGTCGTCCGGGAGAGCTGCCCGTCCGACCGGCGCGGGTCGTTCGCCCGGCTCACCGACGACGGCTTCGCCGCGCTCGTCGCGGCCGCGCCGGCCCATGTCGAGTCGGTGCGCACGCACGTGTTCGACCCGTTGACCCCCGAGCAGGCCGCCCAGCTCGGCGAGATCTGCCGCGCGCTCGTCGCGTCATTGCGCGACGGCGAGACCGCCCTCGACCGCTTCGTCGACCCACCGGAGCCGGTGACGCAGCCGACCGCGTCCTGACGGCCGCGCGACTCGCGGCGCAAATCCCGGGCCGCTGTCCGCGGCTGCGTGAGACTGTCCCGAATGGAGCCTCCCGAGTCCGCCGTGCCGCGCCCCGGCACCGGACCGGCCCTCGTGGCCGACGGCGACCGGGCCCCGAGCCTCCACGTCGTCGGCGGGGACACCGCGCTCGCCGACCTCCTGAGCACCCCGGAGGCGCTGCGCAGCGTCTACCAGCCGATCGTCGACCTGCGGACCGGTGACGTCGCCGGGTACGAGGCACTCACCCGGGTCGCGGAGTGGCCGGCCCGCTCCCCCGAGCCGTGGTTCGCGGCCGCCGACCGGCTGGGCCTCGGCGGCCAGATCGAGGCCGTCGCCCTCGAGTCGTCGCTGCGCGCCCGCCCACTGCTCGCCGCCGGCCAGTTCCTGTCCGTCAACGTCTCGGCCGCCGCCCTGCTCCACCAGGACGTCACCCGCACGCTGCTGGACGAGCGCGAGCTCGACGGGGTCGTCGTCGAGCTGGCGGACGTGGCGGCCGCCGAGCCAGGTCCCCTTGCGGCGGCCATCGCCGGTCTGCGCGAGCGCGGCCTCCTGGTCGCGGTGCGCCTCGACGACGGTGGCCGCAGCGAGCTGAGCCGGCTCGTGGACCTGCGCCCCGACCTCGTCGAGCTGGGTCCCGGGCTCGTCTGCGGCGTCGCGGACGACGCGATCGCCCAGCGCGTCGTCGGGGTGGTCCTCGAGCTCGCCGCCGACCTCGGCGCGGACGCCCTGGCGGCCGGGGTCGAGGCCCTCGAGGACGCCCGCTGGCTGCAGCGCGCCGGGGCCGCCCTCGGCCAGGGCTGGCTCTTCGGCCGGGCCCGCGCCGGGCTGCTCCACCCGTCCCCCGAGATCGTGGCGTGGCTGCGCGCGACGTGGGACGACGAGACCTGACCCTGGCCGCCGACCTCGCACGAGCGGCCTCGCGCGGCGGGCGCCACGGGCCGGCCGGCGAGGGACCTTGGACCCGTGATGGGCGCCACAGCACTGCCTACGGTGACGACGAGATGCCCGGGAGGTGAGTCGTGACCGCTGCCGCGGAGAGCTGGTCGGGCCCGGCTGTCGGCGGATCGTCCGGTCCGGCGCTGCCCGACGGCGAGGTCGTCGTCGCCGCGGAGGCCGCCCGTTGGGCCCCGTCCATCCACAACTCGCAGCCGTGGCTGCTGCGCCGCCTGCGCGACGGGATCGCCGTCGTCGAGGACACCGGCCGTGCGCTGCCGGTGATCGACCCGCAGGGTCGCGACCGGACGATCTCATGCGGCTGCGCCGTCCTCAATGCCGCGGTCGCGCTGCGTGCGCTCGGCTACGGCGTGGACATCGCCACGTTGCCCGACCCCGCCGAGCCCGCCCTCGTCGCGACCGTCCGGGTGACCGGCCGGATCCCGGCGTCGCCCGCCGACACCGAGCTCGCCAGGATGGTCACGCTGCGCCACACCCACCGTCGCGTGTACCGCTCGCACGCCGTCGCCGAGGAGGACCTCCTCGACCTGCGCCAGGCCGTCGGGGCCGAGGGCGCCCGGCTGAGCGTCGCGGACGCGGCCGCCCGGCGCCGCCTCGCGCACCTGCTGCGCCGCGCCGTCCGCGCCCAGGCCGCCGACCCCGAGCTGCGGGGCGAGGTCGAGCGCTGGGTCCGCCGGGGCGGTGCCGCCGCCGGCGACGTCGTCGACGGCATCCCGAGCAACGCGCTCGGGACCTCACCGTTCCCCGTCGACTCCCTCGTTCACGGCGGTCACCGCGGTGCACCGGAGGCCAACGAGGTCGAGGAGGAGCTGGCCCGCAGCACCGTCCTGGTCATCTCGACCCGAGGCGACACCCGGCACGACTGGGTCGTCGCCGGCCTCGGGCTCGAGCGGCTGCTCCTGGCCGCCACCGTCAAGGGACTCGTCGCGACGTTCGCCGACCAGGTCCTCCAGGACCCGTCGATCCGGCCGGAGGTCGCGGACGTCCTCGGCATCTGGGGCCGGCCGCAGGTGCTGCTGCGGGTCGGGCGGCCGCTCGTCGACGCCGCGTCGACGCCGCGGCGTCCGCTCACCGAGCTCTTCGAGACCTGACCGTCGCGAAGACCTGGGCCGGGACGCGGTGCCTGTCCCGCCCCCTGCTCGGGGGCCGGCAGCGGCTTGGCATGCTGGGGGCGTGACTCTCGCAACCCTCGGATCCCTCGTCACCGTGCCCGCGCTGGAGCGGACCGACCTGCTCGCCCCGCCTGTCGTGGCGCTGCTCGGCCGATGGCCCGAGGCATCCTCGGTCGGCGTCACGCAGATCGACCCGGACGTCTCCGACACGGCGGTCTTCACAGCGACGTACGACGTTCCGCCCGAGGCCTCGGCGAACTGCGTCGTCGTCGCCGGCCGCCGCGAAGGCGAGGAGCGCGTCGCCGCGTGCGTCGTCCTCGCGACGACCCGGGCCGACGTCAACGGCGCGGTCCGGCGGCTCCTCGACGTCCGCAAGACCTCGTTCCTCGCGATGGACGCCGCCGTCGAGCGGACCGGCATGGAGTACGGCGGCATCACACCGGTCGGTCTGCCGACGGGCTGGCGGATTCTCGTCGACGCCCGCGTCGCCGACCTCCCGCTCGCCGTCGTCGGCAGCGGGCTGCGGCGCAGCAAGCTCCTGCTGCCGGGCGCGGCGATCGCGGCGCTGCCCGGTGCCGAGGTCGTCGAGGGGCTCGCGAACCCGGTCGGGTGACCCCGCGGGTCAGCGACGGGGCCTGACCGCCCACAGCGCGACGGCGGCGGCGGCGGCGACGTTGAGCGAGTCGACCCCGCCCGCCATCGGGATCCGGACGGCGAGGTCGCACGCGGCGGCGGCGCCGGCCGACAGGCCGTCACCCTCGGTGCCGAGGACCAGCGCGAGCCGATCCGGCGGGTCCGCCCCGAGGCTGGCGAGGTCGACCGCATCCGGGGTCAGGGTGAGGGCGGCGACGGTGAACCCGGCCGCACGGACGACGTCGAGCCCCGCGGGCCACGGCTCGATCCGGGTCCACGGCACCTGGAACACCGTCCCCATCGAGACCCGGACCGACCGCCGGTACAGCGGGTCGGCGCAGCGCGGGCTCACCAGGACCGCGTCCGCACCGATCCCGGCGGCCGACCGGAAGACCGCCCCGACGTTCGTGTGGTCGACGACGTCCTCGAGCACGACGACACGCCGGGCCGTCGCGAGCAGGTCGGCGACCGGGGGCAGTACGGGACGAGCCATCGACGCGATGGCCCCGCGGTGCACGTGGAAGCCCGTGACGTCCTCGAGCACGGGGTCGGGGCCGACCAGGACGCTCGCCCCGAGGGCGTGGACGTCGCGGACGAGGTCGGCGAGCGGCCCGAGCCAGCGCTCCGACAGCAGGAGCGCCCGCGGGACGTGCCCGGCGGCGAGCGCCCGCCGGACGACCTTCACGCTCTCGGCGAGGTAGAGCCCCAGCTCCGGCTCGCGGCGCGACCGCAGGGCGACGTCGGTGAGGCCGACGAAGTCGGCGACCCGAGGGTCGTCGACGCCGGTGACGTGCTCGACGAGGTGGGCGACCGCCGCGGCCAGCGCCGCCCGCTCGGCGTCGAGCGCCGCCTCGCGGTCGTGC
>DAIOGQ010000308.1:0-4820 GCA_036745175.1 Kineosporiaceae bacterium | reverse complement strand
ACGCGCTCGCCGAGGCGCTCGCCGTGCTCGTCGGCGCGGCCCGCCGCCGGCACGGGGACGCCGCGGTGCTGCGCGCCCTCACCCGCCGGGAACGGGACGCCGTCGGGGCGCTGCGGGTGCTCTGACCCGGGCGGTCAGCGCAGCCGCAGCGGGACGCTCGCCGTCTGCGGGTCGGCGATCCCCGGGTAGGTGACCGCGACGGTGACCGTCACGGCGCCCTGCGGCGACCTCGCGCTCTTCCAGCGGAAAGAGAAGTCCTCGTCGTCCGGCTCGTACGTGCGCACGCACCGCGGCGTCAGGGTCTGCACGCCGGACACCGAGACCGTCGACCGGCAGTCCCGCACCCACGCCCTCGCGACGGCGACCGGCACCGGCCCGACGGCGTCGGTCAGGGTGAAGCGCACCTTGACGGTCGAGCCGGCCGTCGCCGCGGACCCCGCCGCCGGCCGGGTGACCGTCACGACGAACCGGACCTCCTGGACGAAGGTCCCGGTGCTCGCCGCGTGGTCCGCCGAGCCGCCGTAGACGGCTCCGACGGAGGTCGCCCCCGGTGGCAGCGCGGACGTCGCCGGGCTCGTCGCCCGGCCGTCGACCAACGGCACCGGGTCACCGAAGGGCCGGCCGCCGAGGGTGAACCGGACCGTGCCCGCCGGCACCCGCGAACCCTGCGAGCGGACGGTCGCGGTCCACCGGACCTCGCCGCGGTGGAGCACCTGCGGAGCGGACGACGTCACGGTCGTCGTCGTGGCCCCCACGAGCTGCAGGCCGGCGAGGACCGGGTCGTGGTCGCTCGTCCGGAACCGGTCCGGTGCGTAGAGCGAGGCGACCTGGGCGAGCGACTTGAAGTTCGTGTTGTAGTCGAGCACCGACGGCTCGTCGGCGTTGATGTGCACCTCGTCGGCGCCGGCCGCCCCGGCCGCGAGCGACGGCGACGCCAGGGCGTAGTCGAGGTACCCCCACTGCCCGTCGAAGACGTACGAGTACGTCTCGTCGCCGTGGAAGGACCGTGGCAGGTTCACGTAGCCGGCCGCCTCGAGGACCTCGATCGGGTCCTCCTCGGAGTACGAGTTGAGGTCGCCGACGACGAGCACGTCCGGGCTGCCCGCGGCCGGCACGACGTCCGCCCCGAGCCAGCGGACCAGCTCGGTCGCCTGCGCGGTGCGTCGCGCGTTCCAGCAGCCCTGCCCGTCCCCCGAGTCCTCGTTCGCCGGGTCGGTGCCGGCCGCCGGGCAGGACCCCTTGGACTTGAAGTGGTTCGCCACGACGGTGACCCTCGCGCCGTTCGCCGTGAGGAGCGTCTGCGCGACGGGGTTGCGCTCGAAGACACCGACGCCGGAGGCCGTCTGCGCACGGTCGGTGAACGTCGCGCCTGCGACCGGGGTGACCGCGGCCGGCTTGTAGAGCAGGGCCGCCTTGATCGCGTCGGTCCCGGCGGAGTTCGTCACGCCCGTCCCGGCGTCGGCGTCGACGTACTCCCACGTCCCGGCGCCCTGCGCCGCGTCGAGCGCGGCGACGAGCGCGGCGATCGCGCTGCCGTCGCCGTACCCGTCGTTCTCGAGCTCCATGACGGCGACGACGTCGGCGTCCAGGGAGGTGAGCGCCGCGACCTCCTTCGCGAGCTGGCGGTCGTACTCGAGCGGGTTCTCGGCGCCACGGCAGTCGGCGGGCGGGCCGCCGGTGCCGAACGTGCACCCGGGGACCGACGGGGACGGGTTGGAGGTGTTGAAGAAGTTCAGCAGGTTCGCGCTCGCGACCCGCAGGTTGCCGCCGACCGCCGGCGTCCCGCTCGGCCGCGGGTTCGCCGGCTCGAACACCGCCGTGCCGCCGAGGGCACCGACCGGCCGCAGCCGGTAGGCGTTCGGCGACGCCGTGGCCTCACCCCCGAAGGTGTACGTGATGACACCGACCGGGTTCGTCAGCGTGTCCCCGCCGCGCACCGTGTTCGACGGGCTGAGCGGCGCCCCGCCGCGGCCGAAGACGATCGTCGCGGGGTTCTGCCGGTTCGTGCCGTCGTCGACGAGCAGCTGGTTGAGGTTGTTCCTCGCCTGCAGGTCGGCGGCCTCGGCGCTGCCGCCCGGGAACACCGACGTCGGCTGCCGCAGCCGGCCGTTCGCGGACACGAGGACCTCACCGAACCGGCCGAGCTGGAAGTGCTCGGTCACCGTGAGGGTCTGGGCGAGCCGCACGAGCATGCCCTCGTAGGGCTCCAGGTCGGTCGCCGAGGTGCGCGGGAGCGTGACGTCGACCGGGGTCACCGTCGCGCCGTCCCCGCAGGCGTCGATCGCGGCTGCCGAGACCTGCGTCTGGCCCTGGAACTCCGACGCGGTCCCCGTCACCTGGACGACCTGGCCGAGCGACACCGTGTCCGGCGAGATGCCGGCGAGGTTGTTGAAGACGAAGACGGCGTCGGACGTCGCCGGGTCGCCGTCGCCGCCGTCCTGCACGTAGAAGCCGCGCAGCGCAGGGCTCGGCCCCTCGTAGTCACCGACGACCGTGCCCTGCACCGTCACGGTCCCGCCCGCGAGAGGTGAGGTCTCCCCGCTGCCCTGGACCGAGCCGACGGCCGTATCGGCCGCCGAGCAGTCCGTCCCGGGGACCGGCTGCGGTGCGGGCGCCGCCCTCGGGGTCGGCGGTGCGACCCCGAAGTCGGCGTCGTTGTCGTCGGTGTCCGGTCCGGTGAACCGGTAGACGGCGGTGGTGCTCGCCGCGCCCGGGGCCGGCGCGCCCTCGAAGTCGTTCGCGGTGCCGTAGCCGAGGAAGTCGTGGACGCCGGCCGCCGCGACGCACGAGCCGGTGCACCCGGTGAGCGGAGTCGTCGTCCGGACGAGCGCGACCTTGCCGCTGGTCGCGCTGAGGTTGACGCCGCCCGTCGCGTCCGGCGTGGGCAGGGCAGCGCCGGCCGCCCCGCTCGACGCCTGCTGGACGAGGTACGTCGCGCCCGGTCCGACCGACCCGGTCAGGGCGGTCGACTGCCACGTCGTCCCCGCCGCCGACGCGTACTGCACCGACCACCCGGTGAGGTCGACGACCGCCGACCCGCGGTTGGCGAGCTCGACGAAGTCGTTGCGGAAGGTCGCACCGGTGGTGCCGCCGCCACCGTAGACCTCGCTCAGGACGACGTCGGCCGACGCGGCCGACGCGGGCGAGGCCGTCCCGACCGCCGCGAGACCGACCGAGCCGAGGACCAGAGCCGTCGTGATCGCGACCGTGCACCCGCGCCGGCGGGCGGCAGAAGCGGTGGTCGACAGGGACGCGGGCATACCGGGCTCCTCCGGGCGGGGGTGGATGCCGCCCGAACCTATGTCATGGTCTGCCCGCTGTGAACCCTTGCTGCTGAATGTCGGATGAACCCTGTTCGTCGCGTCCGGTCGGACCTGCCGGTCAGCCCGCCGGCAGGGTCCGGACGGCGCGGGCCTGGGTCGCGCGCGCCGCGAGGTCGGCGTCGTCGGGGTAGACCACCTCTGCGAGGGTGAGCCCGAGCGCCGGCACGACGGCAGCGGCGGGGTCCCGTCGGCCGGCGGCGAGCACCCCCGCGGGCCAGCCGACGTCCCGCCGCCCCTCGCCGACGGGCAGCACCGCACCGACCAGGGCGCGCACCATCGAGTGGCAGAAGGCGTCGGCGACGACCCGGGCGACCGCGAACCCGTCGCCGTCCCGGGTCCAGGCGTACTCGAGCAGCGTGCGGACGGTCGTCGCTCCGGCGCGCCGCCGGCAGAAGGCGGCGAAGTCGTGGAGCCCGACGAGGCGTCCGGCGGCGTCGTCCATGGCCGCGACGCCGAGCGGCCGGCGGTGCGCGAGCACGTCGTACCGGCGCAGCGGCGGGACGCCCGCCGGGTCGTCACAGACCCGGTAGACGTAACGGCGGCGCAGCGCGGAGAACCGGGCGTCGAACCCGGGCGGGGCCGGCGCGGCGCCGTGCACCCGGACGTCGGGCGGGAGGATGCCCGCGAGCCGTCGCAGGAGGGCCGTGGCGGGGGTCAGGTCGCTGTGGCCGGGCAGCACGGCCCAGGCGGCGGCCGGGACGTCGACGTGCGCGACCTGGCCGGTCGCGTGGACCCCGGCGTCCGTGCGTCCCGCGACGACGAGACCGAGGTCGGCGCCGGCCGTGCGCAGCAGCCTCGCGAGCGACTCGACGAGGACTCCGGCGACCGTGCGCAGCCCCGGCTGGACCGCCCACCCGGCGAACGCAGTGCCGTCGTAGCCGAGGTCCAGCCGGACGCGGACGAGCCCGCCGGCCCCGGACGGCGCGTCAGCGTGCTGCTGCGCGCCCCCGGGCCCGGCGGGCTCGTCGGAGGAGGTGCGGGTGCTCAGGCCTCGGCCTCGGCGTCGTCGTCGGACTGCGAGACCTTCGCGGCCACGAAGCCGGCCGCCTCGGCGGCCTCCTCGGTGCGGAACCACACCTCGGCGACGGTCTGCGCGTACCAGGGCGACTCGGCGGTGTGGTACTTCATCGAGTTCTGGTTGCCCTTGATGTCGAAGCCCGCGGGGGCCGCGCCGTCCTCGAGCGGCGCGGCCGAGTCGGGACCGTAGGGGCCCTCGGCGGCCTCGGCCGCCGGGGCGGCGGTCTCCTCGGCGGCAGTCTCCTCGGCAGCGGTCTTCTCGGCGGGCGCCGCAGCGGCGGCCTTGGCGGGGGCCTTCTTGGCGGCCTTCTTCGTCGCCGCCTCCGCCTCGCGGACCGTGGCCTTCTTGGCGCTCAGCGGCTCGAGCACGAGCTCGATGACTGCCATCGGCGCGTTGTCACCCTTGCGGTTGCCGATCTTCGTGATCCGGGTGTAGCCACCCTGACGCTCGGCCATGACGGGCGCGATCTCGGTGAACAG
>DAIOGQ010000307.1:0-4828 GCA_036745175.1 Kineosporiaceae bacterium | reverse complement strand
GGGTCGTCGAGGAGGAACAGGCAGCCCGAGCCGCCGAGGCTCTTGCTCATCTGCTTGTCGGGCCGCTGGAGGTCGAGGATCTTGGCGGTCGCCGCGACGATGTGCGGCTCGGGGACGACGAACGTGTCGCCGAGCCGGGCGTTGAACCGCTGGGCAAGGTCACGGGTCAGCTCGAGGTGCTGGCGCTGGTCCTCGCCGACCGGCACCCGTGCGGCGTCGTAGAGCAGGATGTCGGCCGCCTGGAGCACCGGGTAGGTGAACAGGCCCACGGACGCCCGCTCGGCGCCCTCGCGCGAGGACTTGTCCTTGAACTGGGTCATCCGGCTCGCCTCGCCGAACCCCGTCATGCACTCGAGCACCCAGCAGAGCTGGGCGTGCTCGGGCACCTGGCTCTGGACGAAGAGCACCGACCGCTGCGGGTCGATGCCGGCCGCGAGGAACTGGGCCGCCGTGACGCGGGTGCGCCGGCGCAGCACCTCGGGGTCCTGCTCAGCCGTGATCGCGTGCAGGTCGACGACGCAGTAGAAGGCATCGTGACTGTCCTGCAGGGCGACCCAGGAGGTGAGCGCACCGAGGTAGTTGCCCAGGTGCAGCGAGTCGGCCGTGGGCTGCATGCCCGACAGGAGACGAGGCGGAGCCGCGGCGCACATGCGCGCCATTCTGGCACCTGCGCCGGGCCGGCTCGGCGGCACCTGCGAGAACTCCTGACGAAGCGCCCGGAGAACGTGCGACGGGTGCCCGGACCGGCGGCCGGGCTCGCCTCAGCCGCGCGCCCGGACGTGCAGCAGCACGGCCTGCTCGGGGTCGAGCAGCGGCGCCGCCAGGCCCACCCGGGACAGGACGGCGCCGCTGCCGCGTGCGCGGCCGCGGTCCCACCACGGCGTGCCGTGGGTCTGGACGCCCCGGCCGACGCCGGCCTCGTCACGGCGGACGACGTCGTAGTCGAGCGACTGGTCCAGCCCGGGCAGCAGCAGCCGGGGCGGCCGGGCGTCGGCCGACGTCGTGAGCCGGACGAACGCGTAGACCCCCTCCCGGCGGTCGGGCGCGACGACGCCGTGCAGCCACAGGCCGGCGGCCGGGCCGGTGTCGGGCAGGTCGGCCCGGACGACGTCGCCGGTGTGCAGCAGCCCGCGCAGCTCCTTGTACAGCCCGGCCCAGGCCCGCAGCTGCGCCACCTCCGCCGGGCCGCACGTCGTGACGTCCCACTCGATGCCGGCGTGACCGAAGAGCGCGGTGACGCAGCGGAAGGCGAGGTCCGCCGTCCGGCCCGTCGTGTGCGCCACCGGCGCCCCGACGTGCGCGCCGACGAGCTCCGGCGGGACGAGCAGGCCGGTCCAGCGCTGGATCGCCTGCCGCTCCAGGGCGTCGTTCGTGTCCGACGCCCAGACCCGGTCGGTGCGCCCGAGGATCTCGAGGTCGACGCGCGCGCCGCCCGACGCGCACGACTCGATCTCCAGGCCGGGGTGCCGGGCCCTCAGCTCCTCGAGGAGCCGGTAGAGCGCCAGGGTCTGCGCCCGGACCCCGGCCCGCCGGACGCCGTCGGCGCCGGGATGCATCGACTCGTGGAGGTCGCGGTTGTGGTCCCATTTGAGGTACGCGACGCCGATCTCGGTGACGAGCGCCGAGAGACGCTCGAGCAGGTAGGCGTGGGCCTGCGGCTGCGCGACATCGAGCACCACCTGCCGCCGCCACCGTCGCGGCAGCCGGGCGACGTCGACCGGCCCGGACTCCATCCTCGGCTCGCCCGCCGCGGGCGCCGGACCGAGCACCCAGTCCGGATGGTCCCGGGCGAGGTCGGAGTCGGGGTTGATCATCTCGGGCTCGACCCAGAGCCCCAGCTCCATGCCGAGGCCGTGGACCCGGTCGGCCAGCGGGCGCAGACCCTGCGGCCACACCGCCTCGGAGACGTACCAGTCGCCGAGCCCGCTGGAGTCGTCGCGCCGGCTGCCGAACCAGCCGTCGTCGAGCACGAACCGCTCGGCACCGATCTCGGCCGCCCGGGTCGCCAGGGCGGTGAGCCGCTCGAGGTCGTGGTCGAAGTACACCGCCTCCCAGGAGTTGAGCGTGAGCGGCCGCGGCCGGCGGGGGTGCCCGGCGCGGGCCCGCAGCCAGCGGTGCACCCGCGCCGTCAGGCCGTCGAGCCCGGCGTCCGACCAGGCGAAGCAGACCCACGGCGCCACGTAGGACTCCCCCGGCGCGAGCCGGACCTCCCCGGGCAGGAGCAGCTCGCCGCCGCCCAGGACGCCGGCGCCGCCCGCCCCCGCCGCCTCGGGCAGCCGCTCGGCGAGATGGGTGTGGTTGCCGCTCCAGGCGACGTGGGTGCCCCAGACCTCGCCGTGGCGGAAGCCGAAGCCGGCGGTGCCCGCGACCATGAGCAGCGTCGCGTCGTGACCCGTCCGCCCGCGCCGCGAGTCCCGGGCGTGGGTGCCGTGGTCGAAGACCTTGCGCTGCGGGCTGCGCTCGCGGCACCAGCGCCCGGTGAGGTCGAGCAGCTCGCCGGCCCGCGAGGGAACCGGCAGCAGCGCGGTGACGCCGCCGAGCGTGTACGTCCCGGCGCCGGTGTTCGTCACGGTGTGCCGGATCCGGAGCAGGCCGCTCGGCTCGAGCCGCACGACGGTGAGGACGGCGACCGAGGCCGCCCCGTCGGCCGACCGCACCTCGAGGACCTGCGCGTCGCCGTCCGCGACGACGGTCGGCACCCCGGTCGTCCGCAGCCGCGGGAAGACGTCGGCACCGTCCCGGTGGCCGGCGAGCCCGGGCCGCCCCGACCAGCCGTCGGGCTCGCCCGGCAGCAGGGTGAGCGGGAACGGCTCGTCGAGCGCCGAGTGCGGGACGGCCGGCACGACGTCGGCGACGAGCCGGGCCCGCGCGTCGGCGTCGAGGTCGCCCGGGTCGGCCCCCCAGTGGACGACGCGCGGCAGTCCCGGCGGGGCGACGTCGAGCAGGACCCCCACCCCGGCCGCTCGCAGGAGGACCGGCGTCGCGGGGGCGTCCGCGGCGCCGTCGGTCGGTGGGCGGGACGGGGGTCGGGACATCGCAGATCCTTCTCGCGAGGGGACGACGCGACGGCCGGCGCGGGGTCCGCGCCGGCCGTCGTCCGTTCGGGAGGTCAGCCCTTGTTCGCGCCCAGCGTGAGCCCGGCGACGAACTGCTTCTGCAGGATGAAGAAGATGACCAGGGTGGGGACGGCGACGATCACCGAACCCGCCGACACGAGGTTGAGGTCGGTGAAGAACTGGCCGCGCAGGTTGTTCAGCGAGCTCGTCACCGGGAACTTGTCGCCGGTGCTCATGAGCACCGTCGCCCAGAAGAACTCGTTGTAGATCCAGGTGACCTCGAGGGTCGCCAGCGCGGCGAGCGGCGGCCGGCACAGCGGCATCGTGATCTGCCAGTACTGCCGCCAGATGCTCGCCCCGTCGACCATCGCGGCCTCGTAGAGCTCCTTCGGCAGCGTCTTCATGTAGTTCGACAGGACGAACGTGCAGAAGCCGGTCTGGAACGCGGTGTTGACGAGGATGAGCACCCAGTAGGAGTCGTAGAGCAGCCCGGAGTCGCTCATCCAGGTCGGCAGCGGGACCGCGATCGACAGCCGGTAGAGCGGGATGAGCATCGACTGCTGCGGCAGCAGGTTCGCCGCCGTGAACAGGGCCAGCATGACGAGGTTGAGCCGCCAGCTGAAGCGCGCCACGACGAAGGCGACCATCGAGGCCAGGAACAGTGTGAGGAGGACGGCCGGCACCGTGATGTAGACCGAGTTGAGGAAGTGCTTGGTGAACTCCGCCTGCTGCCAGGCCTGGGTGTAGTTGTCGAAGGTCCAGCCGCCGAAGGAGACGTAGCCGTTCTTCGACGTGTACTGGTAGTCCCGGAGCGAGTTGAGGACCGCCCAGAGGATCGGGAACAGCCAGGCCAGCGCGACCACCGCGAGGAAGCCGTGCAGGGCAAGGCGGGCCGGGGTCAGCCGGCGCCTCCGGCGCCGGGTGACCGGCTGCGCGCCGGCCGGGGCCAGCGTGGTGGTGGCGCTCACCGCTCCTCCTCCCGCATCACGGCCGGGATGTAGAAGGCGACGAAGACGACCGAGATGACCAGCATGAGCGTCGCGAGCGCGGACCCGAAGCCGATCCGGCTCGCCTCGCCGACGACGTTCTGGCTCACCAGGGCGCCGATGACCTCCAGGCCGTTGCGACCCTTGTTGATGACCCAGACGAGGTCGAACGCCCGCAGCGCCTCGATGACGGTGATGACGATGACGATGACGTTGATCGGGCGCAGCACCGGGAAGACGATCCGGAAGAACGTCTTGACCTCGCCCGCGCCGTCCATCTGCGCCGCCTCCCGCAGCGAGGGGTCCACACCCTTCAGACCCGCCAGGTAGAGCAGCATGATGTAGCCGACGTGTCGCCAGCTCGACGCGACGAGGACGGCCCAGATGTTGACGCTCGAGTCTCCGTACCAGTCGACCGGCGACGCCCGGTCCTGCAGGCCGATCCCCTGGAGCATCGAGTTGATCAGGCCGTAGTCCCGCGAGTACTGCAGCTGCCAGATGAAGCCGACGAGTGCGAGGGAGAGCACGACGGGCATGAACAGCGGGGTCTGGTACAACCGGCCGCCGCGCAGCTCCTTGTCGAGCAGGACCGCGAGGAAGATCCCGAACGGGGTGGCGAACAGGAACAGGACGGCCAGGAACAGCAGGTTGTTCTGGATGGCCGGCTTGAACGGCGGGTAGATCGTGAAGATGTCGTTGTAGTTCTTCGTGCCGACCCACTTGATCGTGCCGAGTCCCCCGATGCCGTCCCAGTTCGTGAAGGACAGCGCCACGGTCGACAACGCC
>DAIOGQ010000306.1:0-4861 GCA_036745175.1 Kineosporiaceae bacterium | reverse complement strand
GCTTGGTGACGACGGGGAAGAACTTCGGCGGGATCGACAGGTAGAACGCGTGGTTCCCGCCCGTCCCGCGGACCCGGTCCAGGTCGTCGACGGTCCGCGCGAGCTGGTCGTACGCGTCGTCGTCGGAGAAGTCGCCCGGCACGAACCGGAAGCCCTCCGCCAGCTGACGCCAGACCGACTCGCGGAACGGCGTGCGCGCGTACTGCCGGACCGCCTCGTAGACGACCTGACCGAAGTCCTGGTCCGCCCAGTCGCGGCGGGCGAAGCCGACGAGGGCGAAGCCCGGCGGCAGCAGTCCGCGCTGCGACAGGTCGTAGACGGCCGGCATGAGCTTCTTGCGTGCGAGGTCGCCGGTGACACCGAAGATCACCAGGCCGCACGGCCCGGCGATCCGCTGCAGACGCTTGTCGCGCTCGTCCCGCAACGGGTTCAGGCCGGGAGCGATCCGGGCCGGGCTCATGCCGCGGCCCCCGACCCCAGCGCCGCGAGGACCTGCTGCAGCCCGGCGGCGCGGTCGGTGAGATGGAGCCTCAGGACGGGCCGGTCGTGCTCGGCGAGCACCTGCGCGTCGCCGGCGGCCTGGGCGGCGATGAGCTGGCCGAAGGTGAACGGCCGGTCGGGCACCGCGAGGTCACCGGCCGCCGACGGGGTGTCGCCGGAGAGCTGCAGGTAGACGCCGACCGCGGGGCCGCCCTTGTGGAACTGACCCGTCGAGTGCAGGAAGCGGGGCCCCCAGCCGAACGTCACCGGCCGGCCGGTGCGGGCGGCCAGCGGCGCGCGGACGCCGGCGAGCGCGGCGTCCTTCCCGCGGTCCAGGTAGGCCATGACGGCGAGGTAGCCGTCCGGGCCGAGGCGGGCCAGCAGCGCGGCCACCGCGTCGTCGAGGGTCTTGGCCCCGTCGAGCAGGCCGGGAGTCGCCCGCACCTCGACCGCGCCGTCCACGAGGTCGGGCGCGCCCGGCTCGGGCCGGGCGTCGAGGAGCCCGCGGGCGGCGATCTTGGCGCTCTCGACGTCGGGCTGGTCGAACGGGTTGATCCCGAGCAGCCGGCCCGCGACCGACGTCGCGTACTCCCACAGGAGCATCTGCGCACCGAGCGGCCCGGCGACCGTGACTCCGGTGTCGACCTTGGCCGCGGGCTCGACCGGTGCTCCCTCGGCCGCGGCGGGGTCGCCCGCCTCGTCGCGGCCGGACACGAGCCGGACGACGAGGACGTCGCTCGCGCCGCCGGTCACCTCGGGTGCGTCCGGGCCCTCGACGACGACCGGCAGCAGGCCGGTGCCCGCCTTGCCCGTGGACTCCGCGACGAGCTGCTCGGCCCAGTCGGCGAACCCGACGATGCCCGAGCCCTCGTCGACGAAGACGAGCTTGTCCCGCAACGGGTCCGAGCCGCCGAGCGCCGCCCCGAGGACGAGCGCCGGGTTGCCCTCGGCGTCGTCCGCGAGCAGGTCGACGACCTCACCCGCCTCGTCGAGGAGGGCACCGATGTCGACCCCCGCGAGCCCGGACGGCACGAGCCCGAAGGCGGTGAGCGCCGAGAACCGGCCGCCGACGGTCGGGTCGGCCCGGAAGACCGCGCGGTACCCGGCGGCGAGCGAGGCCGCCTCGAGCGGTGAGCCAGGGTCGGTCACGACGACGATCCTGCGCTTCGCGTCGATGCCCGCGGCGGTGAACGCGGCCTCGAACGCGCGGCGCTGGCTGTCGGTCTCGACCGTGGAGCCGGACTTGCTCGACACGACGACGACGGTCCGGCCGAGCTCGACGAGTGCTGCCCGGACCTGGCCCGGGTCGGTCCCGTCGAGGACGACGAGCGGTACCCCGGCGGTCCGGGTGATGACCTCGGGCGCGAGCGAGGAGCCGCCCATGCCGCACAGGACGACGCGGTCGACGCCCTCGGCGGCGAGCTCCGCACGCAGCGTCTCGACCCGTCCGACGACCGGTCGGGAGGCTGTCTCCACGTCGACCCAGCCGAGCCGTCGGGAGGCCTCCGACGCGGCGGCCGCTCCCCACAGCGAGCCGTCGCGGTGCGCGATGCCGCTCGCGACCCCGTCGGCGACGAGGGTCGGGACGTGCGCGGCCACCGCCCGGGCGGCATCACCTCCTGCCGTCACCTCGAGGACCGAGCCGCTGTCGTCGCCGGCCCAGGCGACGAGCCACTCCGGTGCGGTCACTGATGTGCCTCCTCGTCGGAGTCCGTGGCGGACAGGCGGGCGAGCTCGTCGGAGACGGTGCCGAGCAGCTCGGACCAGCTCTTCTCGAACTTGTCGACGCCCTCGCGCTCGAGCTGCTCGGTGACCTCGGCGTAGGAGATGCCGAGCGCCTCGAGCCGGTCGAGGACGGCAGCGGCCTCGACGTACCCGCCGCGGACGGTGTCCCCGCCGATCTCGCCATGGTCCGCGACGGCCTCGAGCGTGGCCCCCGGCATCGTGTTGACGGTGCCCGGCGCGACGAGCTCGGTGACGTACATCGTGTCGGGGTAGGCCGGGTCCTTGACCCCGGTCGAGGCCCAGAGCGGGCGCTGCGGGCGGGCTCCCACGTCGGCGAGCACCTTCCAGCGCGGCGTCGAGAAGACCTCCTCGTAGGCCTGGTAGGCCAGCCGGGCGTTGGCGATCGCGGCCTTGCCTTTGAGCGACGCGGCCTCGTCACCGCCGATCGCGACGAGCCGCTTGTCGACCTCGGAGTCGACCCGGGAGACGAAGAACGAGGCGACCGAGGCGATCCGGCTCAGGTCGCGCCCGGCGTCCTTCGCGGCCTCGAGGCCCGCGAGGTAGGCGTTCATGACGGCCCGGTAGCGGTCGAGCGAGAAGATCAGGGTGACGTTGACGCTGATCCCCTCGGACAGTGCCGTCGTGATCGCCGGCAGGCCCTCGACCGTCGCCGGGATCTTGATCAGGGCGTTCGGGCGGTCGACCGTGGACCAGAGGCTGCGGGCGGCGGCGGTCGTGGCGTCGGTGTTCTTCGCCAGCCGCGGGTCGACCTCGATCGACACCCGGCCGTCGAGCCCGTCGGTGCGGTCGTAGACCGGTCGCAGGACGTCGCACGCGCTGCGCACGTCGTCCGTCGTGATCTCGAACACGGTGGTGTCGACGCTTGCGCCGCGCGCGGCGAGGGCCGAGACCTGGTCGGTGTAGCGGTCGCCCTTGGCCAGGGCGGAGGCGAAGATCGTGGGGTTCGTCGTCACGCCGACGACGTGCCGCTGCTCGACGAGCGCGGCGAGGTCGCCGCGCTCGATGAGCTCGCGGGACAGGTCGTCGAGCCAGACCGACACGCCGGTGGCGGCGAGCCGGGCAAGTGCATCGCTCATGGTGTTCTCCTGACGTTCGCGGTGTGCGGTGGGCGGACAGGCCGGGCTGTGGGTCAGCCGGCGACCGCGGCGAGGCTCTCGCGGGCCGCTGCGACGACGTGCCCGGCCGTGAAGCCGAACTCCTCGTACAGCTTCTGGTAGCTCGCGGACGCACCGAAGTGCTCGAGCGAGACGACGCGTCCTGCGTCGCCGACGATCTCGCGCCAGCCCTGGCCGACGGCGGCCTCGACGCTGACCCGGGCCCGGACGGCGGGCGGCAGGACCTCGTCGCGGTAGGCGGCGTCCTGGGCGTCGAACCACTCGCGGCACGGCATGGAGACGACCCGGGCCGGTACGCCGTCGGCCTCGAGCGTCTGCGCCGCGGCGACCGCGATCTGCACCTCCGAGCCGGTTGCGACGAGGACGACGGCCGGAGCGTCCCCGGCGGCCTCGCTGCTGGCGGCCTTGAGGACGTAGGCGCCGCGGGCGACCCCGTCCGCCGGCGCGAAGCCGCCCGCGGGGGAGCGGTCCCAGGTCGGCAGGTTCTGCCGCGACAGGCAGATGCCCGCCGGCCGGTCGGTGTGGGACAGGATGGTCCGCCAGGCCCATGCGGTCTCGTTCGCGTCCGCGGGACGGACGACGTCGAGGCCGGGGATGGCGCGCAGAGCGGCGAGGTGCTCGACCGGCTGATGGGTGGGGCCGTCCTCGCCGAGGCCGATCGAGTCGTGCGTCCACACATAGGTGACGGGCAGCCTCATGATGGCCGCCATCCGGACGGCGGGCCGCATGTAGTCGCTGAAGACCAGGAACGTCCCGCCGAACACCCGCAGGCCGCCGTGCAGCGCGATCCCGTTCATGATCGAGCCCATCGCGTGCTCCCGGATCCCGAAGTGCAGGATCCGCCCCGACGGGCTGCCCTGGCCCCAGGCCTGCGTCGTGTACCGGCTCGGCAGGAACGACGCCTCGCCCTCGAGCGCGGTGTTGTTGCTCTCGGCGAGGTCGGCCGAGCCGCCCCACAGCTCGGGCAGGACGTCCTTGACGGCGTTGAGGACGGCGCCGGACGCCTTGCGCGTCGCGACCTCGGTGCCGGCCGGGAACGAGGGCAGCGCATCCTCCCAGCCGGCGGGGAGCCGGCGCTGCGTGAGCCGCTCCCAGATCGCGGCACCTTCGGGCTGGTCGGCCTTCCACGTCTCGAAGCGGGTCTGCCACGCCTCGCGCGCGGCGCGACCGCGGTCGACGACCGCGCGGGTGTGGGCGAGGACGGCGTCGTCGACCTGGAAGGTCTGCGCCGGGTCCAGGCCCATGACCTCCTTCGTCGCAGCGATCTCGGAGTCCCCCAGCGCTGAGCCGTGCGACTTGCCGGTGTTCATCAGGTTCGGCGCGGGCCACGCGATGACCGTGCGGAGGATGACGAGCGAGGGCTTGTCGGTCTGCGCCTGCGCCGCCGTCAGCGCGGCGTGGAGCGCCGGGACGTCCTCGGTGTACGAGCCGTCCTTGCCGGACCGGGTGCCCCGGCCGTTCGTCCAGTCGACGGTCTGGACGTGCCAGCCGTACGCCTCGTAGCGCTTGCCGGTGTCCTC
>DAIOGQ010000305.1:0-4862 GCA_036745175.1 Kineosporiaceae bacterium | reverse complement strand
ACCGGACGGCGATCGAGGCGGCGACCTCGATGGCGGTCTCGAGCTCGTCGGTGTCGAGCCAGACCGTCTCGCGGCAGTCGACGACGAGACCGAGGTGGGAGCGCCGGGTGTCGAGGAACTGGCGCACCATGAACAGGTCCGTGCCGCTGCGCCCGGAGCGCTTCGCCGAGCTGAGCCAGTGGATGTGCCGCCGGTCGTCTCCCGGGGCGTACTCGCGAAGCGCGTGGAAGGCGAGGTCGCTCATCGACACCTCGTCGGTCGTGCGGCCCTCGAGGTCCTTGAGCAGCCCGGAGCCGAACGGCTCCAGGGGGACGGTGCGGGGGTGCACGAAGAGCTCGGTCGGGGTCGTCCAGGTCACCGAGCGCCGTACGAGGCCGAAGGGGTCGCCGCGCACCGTCGTCGCCGGGCCGACGACGTGGACGCCGCGCCGTCGGGTCGGCAGCACGACCATGTCCTCGAAGTCGCCGCCCGGCGCGAGCGGCGGCAGGGCAAACGTCGTCGTCGTGCCGGCGGCCGGCAGGTCGAGGGACAGCGGCAGGAGGGGGCCGCGGCCCACGTTGCGCACGAAGACTTGCGCGGCGGACGACGTGCCGGCGACGACCCGCTCCGGCTCGAGCCGGACGGACACCTCCAGCGCGGTGCGGCCGACGGTGAACGCCACCGAGAGTACGAGGAGCGCTGCGAGGAGCGCCGCGGCCGTGACGAGCTCCGCCCAGCCGAGTGCCCGGCTGGCCCACCAGCACACGACCGCGGCGACGGCGACGCCGCGGCCGAACGGCGAGACGCAGCCCAGGACGGCGGTGACCGGGCGCAGCGCCCGCTGTGCGGGCGCCGTCTGTTCCCGCGCCTGCTGGGCGAGCGCACGGGCGCCGTGCACGAGGGCGGCGCTGCCCTGCGCGAACGCGCCGAACGGGCGCGCGACCAGCGCCGCGGGGCCGGCGGGCCGGGCCACTCAGACCAGCCTGTGCTCGGGGGCGACGACCTCCGCGAGCAGTTTGTCGACGACGCGGTCGACCTCGACGCCTTCGAAGAGCGCCGAGTCGCCGAGCATGAGCCGGTGCGAGAGCACGGGGTGCGCGAGGTCATCGACGTCGTCCGGGGTCACGTGCTCCCGGCCCTGGGACAGGGCCCACACCTTGGCGCAGCGCACGTAAGCCAGGCAACCGCGCACCGACAGTCCGAGGGTCACGTGCGGGTGCCGGCGGGACGCCTCGGCGAGCCGGCTGACGTACCCGAGGATCGCGTGGTCGACGTGCACGTGGGCTGCGAGCGCAGACATCTGCGTGACGGCCTGCGCCGAGATGACCGGCTGCACCGACGCGCTGCGGTCGCGGTGCTCGGCCTGCGCGAGCAGCTCGATCGTCGTGGCGTGGTCGGGGTACCCGAGCGAGGTCTTCATGAGGAACCGGTCGAGCTGCGCCTCTGGCAGCGGGTACGTGCCGGCCTGCTCGACGGGGTTCTGGGTGGCGATGACCATGAACGGCGCACCGACGTCATGCTGGACGCCGTCGACGGTGATGTGCCCCTCCTCCATCACCTCCAGCAGCGCCGACTGGGTCTTCGGCGACGCGCGGTTGATCTCGTCGGCGAGCACGACGGTGGCGAAGATCGGTCCTGCGCGGAACTCGAACTGCCGGGTGCTCTGGTCGTAGACGGTCACCCCGGTGACGTCCGAGGGCAGCAGGTCCGGCGTGAACTGGATCCGGCTGTTGCTGCCGCGCACCGTGTTCGCGAGCGCCTTGGCGAGCTGGGTCTTGCCGGTGCCGGGGTTGTCCTCCAGGAGCAGGTGCCCCTCGGCGAGCAGGCAGGTGAGCGCCAGCCGGACGACGTGGTCCTTGCCGCGCACGGCCAGACCGATGTTGCCGGCGAGCTGGTGGAACACCTCCGCGAACCAGCGCACCTGATCGGGGTTGAGCATCACGAACCGACCTCTCTCGTCGTCACCACGTCATCGTTCCCGTCGCCGAATGCCCTTGACCGTCAGTGCATGTCACCGATACCCACTCGCCCGGCCAGCCGTAGTAGTCCGGGGACTGCTTGGTCTGGTTGGCCCCCTGCGTCCACGTGACGAAACCGCCTGTCCCGTGCTGGGAGTTCGCCGAGCAGGTCACGTTGCTCGTGAAGTTCGCCGTCGTGGCGACGATGTAGCGGCATGCGGTCGAGGAGCAGCCGGGCTGCCCGGACGCCGAGGCGCCCTTGGACACCGCCACCGACACCGGCGGCCCGTCCGCCGTCTGCACGTTGCTGTCGACCTGGCCCGGCGTCGACCGCCCGGCGGTGTCGGTCACCGTCACGTGGGCCCGGTCGCTCTGGCTGTAGTTGACGTCGTAGTTCCCCGACTGCCACGTCGTCCCCGTGACCGTGTCGAAGGTCCAGGTGTGCCCGGAGTCCGTCGTCACCCGGACCGAGATGCTGCGACCGTTGCCGTTGGCGTTCACGGTGACCGCGAAGGTCTTCGCCCCCACCTTGGCCAGGGACACCGATGGCGCCGGGATCGGACCGTACGCCTTGACGGTCACCGCGTTCGAGGTCGAGCAGCCGTCCGGGGCGCCGTTCTCGTTGCACACGCGCAGGGAGACGGCGTAGTCGGTCCCGTTGGCGGGCACCGTGAGGTTCGCGGTCCGGCCCTGGGCGCCGGCCGTCGAGAAGGGGCCGAGGTCGGCCAACACCCCGCCGTCGAGCAGCGCCCACACGTGGGAGACCGCGCCGCGCGACGCCGGGACGTCGAAGCTCACCTGGACCTGGCGGTCGCTGCCGTTGGCGCTGGCCGAGATCGGGCTCCACGCCGCGGGGACACCGACCGGCTTGACGTCCCCGGAGGTGATCGTGCCCGACTCCCGGGTCTGACCGAGGAATGCCGTCGAGGCGACGACGGTGTAGGCGTAGACGACGCCGTAGGTCAGCCCCTCGTCCTGGCAGGACGTGCCGGTGACCCCCGTGCAGACCGGGTTCGCCTGGTCGTCCCGTCGCACCGTGTACCGCGGCGTGTTCGGTCCGTTCGCTGTCGCCTTGGGCCAGGACAGGGTGACGGCCGTGGTGTCCCCGGGCGTGTTGGCCGGCGTGGCGGTGACGCTGCCGGACAGCACCGGGGCGCCGGCCGGGATGCCCGTCGCGGTCGCGGGCGGGCCGGCCTTGAGTTCGTTCTTCGCGACGATCGTGAACGTGTACTTGCTGCCGTTCTTCAGCCCGGGCACCGGCAACGTGAGTGCCCGCCCCGCGTGCAGGGTCCGCCCGTCGACCGTGACGATGTAGTCCGTCACCGGCGACCCGTTGGACAGCGCGGCGTTCCACGACAGCACCACCCGGCCATCGTCCGCGCCGGTCTGCCGGAAGGACGGGACAGCGAGCGGCGCCTCGTCCGGCGTGTACGTCGTGGACGGCGACGATTGGGAGAACCCGGCCTTGTTGTGCGCGCGGACGGCGAACGAGTACCGCGTGTTGTTCTGAAGGCCCGGTACGACGCACGGGGTCGAGGCGCAGGTGTGCTTGCCCCCAGCCCAGGCCACCTCGTAGGAGTCGATAGGGGCACCGTTGGCGGCCGGGACCGTCCACGACAGCTTCGCCGACCGGCTGAGCACCGACGCCCCGGGCTGGAGCCGGGTGGGGGCGGCGGGCACGCCGAAGACCTCGAACGCGATGACCCCGGTCACCCGTCGGTCGGTCCGGGCTGCGTCCGCGACGTCCGTGGCGACGACCTCGAAGGCCATCCGGCCGTGCGAGGCAGCGCCGGGGGTGATCGTGACGACCGACCCGTTGGCGGCGCTCCGCGCCGACTGGCCGGTGACCTGGCGCACCGACACCGCGGTGACCACGGGGTCGCGCAGCGGTGACGACAGGTAGTCCCGGAGGTCGACCTCACGGGTGTCACCCTGCTTCATCTCCTGAAGGCGCACGGGTGCCAGAACAGGCTCGGCTGCCGCCTTCACGGTGACGGGCAGCCGCACCGGCACGACGGCCGTGCCAGCGACCCCGATGGTCAACGCCCCGGCCGCGTCCGGGCGGGCCGAGCCGGACGCGGCCAGGGACACGGTCGGGCCCTTGACGGACACGTCGACGCCCGCGACCGGGTCGGCCCACGACGCGGTGTAGCGCAAGGTCGAGGGGTCGGTCCCGGCGGGCGTCCACACCGAGCACACCGACGCGACATCGAGGTCGACGGTCCGGCCGCCGGCGACGACAGCCACCGGCTCGGCCGGGCAGCGCAGGACCGGGGTCTCGGGGCCGACCTGCACGGGGATCGACAGCACCGCCCGGACGCCCTGCGGATCGTCGAGCGTCGCGCCGTCCGTCACCTCGACGACGACCGCTGCAGGCCCAGCGCCCTTCTCGCCCGGGACCAGCCGAAGGCTGTCCTTCGCAGGTGCCGCGACATCGAGCCCGGCGGCGGGCGTGGCCCACATCCGGTCCGTCGTCGTGAGCGACACCGGCCGACCGCGGCCGTCGGCGACGTAGTCCGCGAGGCGGACTGTCGTCGGCCCCTTCGCCGGGACCTTGATGACGGCGCCGGGCCGCACGTACGGACCGCCCGAGCCGGCAGCCGGGACGTGAAGCAGCGCGGAGGAGACCGCGCCCGCGGCGTCGGTGACCTCGAAGGCCACGACCCGGGGCCGGTCCGTCATCGGCACGGTGACGCGCCCGCCGTCGACGACCGCCGTCGGGTCCGCCACCTTCGTCACGCGCAGCGCCGCGGCGTCGCCGTCCGGGTCGTACGCGGTCGCGAGGACGTCCGAGTGCGCCGTCTGGCCCGTCCCGGGCGCTGCACCCGCGGCCGCAGACGCCGTGGCGGGCGACGCGTCGTCCGCGACCGCCGCGGCGTCGCGCACCACGGGCGGGTTCTGGTAACCGTCCTGGCTGCGCACGGT
>DAIOGQ010000304.1:0-4883 GCA_036745175.1 Kineosporiaceae bacterium | reverse complement strand
CGCAGCCCGAACGCCGTCCTGCTCGTCGACGAGGTCGACCGCGCGGACGACGAGTTCGAGGCCTTCCTCCTCGAGGTGCTCTCGACGCACGCCGTGACGATCCCGGAGCTGGGCACGGTCACCGCGAAGTCGCCGCCGCTCGTCGTCCTCACGTCGAACCGCACCCGCGAGGTGCACGACGCCCTCAAGCGCCGCTGCCTCTACCACTGGGTCGACCACCCCGGGCTGGCGCGCGAGATCGAGATCATCCGGACCCGGCTGCCGCAGGTGCCGGCCCGCCTCGCCGAGCAGGTCGCGACCGTCGTCCAGCGGATGCGCGACGGGGCCGCCGGCCAGGTCGGCGCCGATCTGCTCAAGCCCCCGGGCGTCGCCGAGAGCCTCGACTGGGCGCGCTGCCTCGTCGAGCTCGGGCAGCGGGACCTCGACGTGGAGACGGCCGCGGCGACGCTCGGCGCGGTCTGCAAGTACCGCGAGGACATGGACCGGGTGCGCGAGTCGATGGACCGCCTGCTCGGCGGCTGAGGCCCGCTCGCGCGCCGAGGGCCGTCGGCTCCAGGGCCTCCCGACCGCTCTCTGACCAGGGAGAACGCTCGTCACGCAGGGTGAGGATCGGCGCGGTTCCTTGCGCCGGAGCGGGTCGGCTGAGAGCCTCCCGCGCATGGCGTCCACTGACTCGCCGCCGCCCGTGATCTCACGGGACACCAAGGACTGGACCTGGGTCCTGCGTGAGCGGTGCTCGGACTGCGGTCTCGACGCGGGCTCCCTCGACGTCGCCGCGGTCCCGCGGATGATCCGGGAGAACGCGACCGCCTGGCGTGCGGTGCTGACCGGCGACGGCGTCCGGGAGCGTCCCGCCGAGGGCGTCTGGTCGCCGCTCGAGTACGGCTGCCACGTCCGCGACGTCTACCGCCTCTTCGACGACCGGCTGCGGCTCATGCTCGACACCGACGACCCGCTCTTCCCGAACTGGGACCAGGACAGGACCGCCGTCGAGCAGCGCTACGACCTGCAGAACCCCGTCGTCGTCACCGGTGAGCTCACCGGCGCGGCGGAGTGGCTCGCGGCCTCGTTCGAGGCGGTCCCGGACGGGGCCCGGCACCGCGTCGGACGCCGTTCGGACGGCGCCGTCTTCACCGTGGAGAGCCTCGCCCGGTACCTCGTCCACGACCCGGTGCACCACCTGCACGACGTGCTGAGCCCGCGCGTCACCGGCTGAGCCGGAACCGGTGCCGGGCGGGCCACGGGGCGTCGCCGGCCTGCCCGCCGCGGGACTATGTTCTCGGGACATGACGACGGACGTGACGGGGCCCGGCGACGGCAGCGACTACCTCGACCACCTCGCGCGCGAGTCGGCGCGCTTCCTCGACGCGGTGCTGGCCGCGTCGCCGGGGGCGCGGGTGCCGACGTGCCCGGACTGGGACGCCGACGACCTGCTGTGGCACCTCGCCGAGGTCCAGTGGTTCTGGGCCGAGATCGTCCGCACCCGGGCGGCCGACCCCGAGTTCTACACCGAGCCGGAGCGGCCCGCCGACCGGGCCGGGCTCGAGACCTTCTTCCGGACGGCGAGCGAGGCGTTGGGCCAGAACCTCGCTGAGGTGGGTCCTCGGAGCCGGGTGTGGACCTGGGCCACCGAGCAGAGCGCCGGGTTCGTCCGGCGCCGGCAGGCGCACGAGGCGCTCGTGCACCGGGTCGACGCCGAGCTGACCGCCGGCTCCCGGACGCCGCTCGACCCCGCGCTCGCCGCGGACGGCGTCGACGAGGCGCTCGGCGTCATGTTCGGCGGGGTCCCGCCGTGGGGCACGTTCGTCCCGGACGCCGAGGGTGCGGCCGTGCGGGTCCGGGCGACCGATACCGGGCGCACCTGGCTCGCCGTCCTCGGCCGCTGGACGGGCACGAGCCCGACGAGCGCCAAGACCTACGACGAGCCGTGCCTCGACGTCCTGGACGACGACGGCCGCGAGGCGGCGACGCTCACCGGCGGCGCCGCCGACCTCGACTGCACGATGTGGAACCGGCCGCCGCCCGGCGAGGTCGTCCGGGCCGGCGACGAGCGCTCACTGGCGATCTTCGACGCGATCCTCGCCGACGGGATCCAGTGACGGCGCTGCCGCCGCGTCCCGTGACCCGACCGTCCGGCCGACCTGCAGAGCCCACGACGCCACCGTCGTCGGGCGGCCCCGGATGACGGATCGCGGGTCGTCGTGACACCGTGAGGCGTGACCATCGCAACGGCGGCGAGCGCGCTCGCCGGGAACGGCGAGGACCCGGAGACGACCCTCGCCGGGTTCGCCCGGGCGCTGCGTGCCGCCGGGCTGCCGGTCACCCAGGACAGGACGCAGACGTTCCTGTCCGCCGTGGCGGCCGTGGGGGTGGGCGACCCGAACGGCGTCTACTGGGCCGGCCGCGCGACGATGACCGCCGAGCCCGACCACTTCGCCGTGTACGACCAGGTCTTCGAGTCGTGGTTCGGCGGCCGGGTGCCGCGGCTCGTCAAGCGGCAGAGCGCGCCACCGCGGCCGGTGCCCGGGATGCTCCCGGCCGACGAGGGCGGCGCCGGCACGGAGCGCGACGACGATCCCGACGTGGTCCGGGCCCGGGCCAGCGGCGCCGAGGTGCTGCGGCACCGGGACCTCGCGACGCTCACGCCGTCCGAGAAGGCCGCGCTCGCCCAGCTCTTCGCGCTGATCCGCCCGCAGGCGCCGCGGCGACGCGCCGTCCGGCGGCGGCCGCACCACCGCGGCGAGCTCGACGTGCGGCGGATGCTGCGTGACGAGCTGCGCCGTGGCGGCGAGCCGGGCCGGATCCTGCGGCGGCGACGGGCGTCCCGTCCGCGCCGGGTCGTCCTGCTCATGGACGTGAGCGGCTCGATGTCGTCCTACGCCGTCGACCTGCTGCGCCTGGCGCACGTCTGGGTCCGCAGCGCGCCACGCACGACCGAGGTGTTCACGATCGGCACTCGGCTGACCCGGGTGACCCGGGCGCTGCGGGCCCGGGACGCCGAGGAGGCGCTGCGCGGCGCGGGGGAGCAGGTGCCCGACTGGTCCGGCGGCACCCGGCTCGGCGAGGTGCTCCAGGCCTTCCTCGACCGCTGGGGGCAGCGCGGCATGGCCCGCGGCGCGGTCGTCGTCGTCTTCAGCGACGGCTGGGAGCGCGGCGACCCGACGGCGCTCGGTGAGCAGATGGCGCGGCTGGGCCGCCTGGCGCACCGCGTCGTCTGGGTGAACCCGCACCGCGGCAAGGCGGGCTACCGTCCGATCCAGGGCGGCATCGCCGCCGCACTGCCGTACGTCGACGACCTCGTCGCGGGTCACTCGCTGGCGACGTTCGCCGAGCTCGTGGAGGTGGTACGTCGTGCGTGAGGTGATGCCCGAGCTGCTCGGCTGGTGGCGGGACGGCAAGACGATCGGGATGGCGACGGTCGTCGCCACGTGGCGCTCGGCGCCGCGCCCGGCGGGCGCGTCGATGCTCGTCGGGCCGGACGGCGAGGCCGTCGGCAGCGTGTCCGGCGGCTGCGTCGAGGGCGCGGTCTACGAGCTGTCGCAGGAGGTCGTCGAGTCCGGCGACCCCGTGCTCCAGCGGTACGGGATCAGTGACGACGACGCGTTCGCCGTCGGCCTGACCTGCGGCGGCATCCTGGACGTCTTCGTCGAGCGGGTCGACCGGGCCTCGTTCCCCGAGCTCGGCTCGGTCGCCGACGACGTCGACGCCGGCCGGCCGGTCGCCGTCTGCACCGTCATCGAGCACCCCGACCCGCAGCACGTCGGCCGCCGCCTCGTCGTCCGGCCGGACGCCGCGGGCGGCGACCCGCACGCCGCACCGTCCGTCGTCGGCAGCCTCGGGTCCTCGCGGGCGGACGACGCGGTGACCGACGACGCACGGGGCCTGCTCGCCGCCGGCCGGTCCGAGACGCTCACGTACGGTCCGGACGGCGAGCGGCGCGGCGAGGGCATGCGCGTCTTCGTCTCGGCGTACGCGCCCAAGCCGCGGATGCTCGTCTTCGGCGCCATCGACTTCGCGGCAGCGGTCGCCCGGATCGGGGCCTTCCTCGGCTACTACGTGACGGTCTGCGACGCGCGCCCGGTCTTCGCGACGAAGTCGCGGTTCAAGGACGCCGACGAGGTCGTCGTCGAGTGGCCGCACCGCTACCTCGCCGCCGAGGCGGAGGCCGGCCGGGTGGACGTCCGGACGGTGCTCGCCGTCCTCACCCACGACCCGAAGTTCGACGTCCCGCTCCTCGAGGTCGCGCTGCGGCTCCCGCCCGTGGCGTACATCGGCGCGATGGGCTCGCGGCGGACCCACGAGGACCGGCTCAAGCGCCTCGTCGAGGCGGGTCTGTCGCCCGACGAGCTGGCCCGGCTGTCCTCGCCGATCGGCCTCGACCTCGGTGCCCGGACGCCGGAGGAGACGGCGGTGAGCATCGCCGCCGAGATCATCGCGCTGCGCTGGGGCGGGGACGGCGGCCGGCTCGGCGAGCGGGTGGGCCCGATCCACCACACCGCTCCGCGCTGACCGGGCTGAGCGCGAGCCGGCTCAGCCGCCGCCCCGGGGCAGCCGGGAGGCGATCGCCGGGACGACGCCGAGCGCGGCGACGACGTGCAGGGCCGCGAGCGTCAGCGTGGTCGTCACGGCGTCCGGCATGACGACCGCGGGCAGCAGCGACAGCGCCGTGCCCGCGACGCCGAACCGGACGAACCGGTTCCGGTCGCGCAGGACGGGCGCCGCGAGGATGCCGAACCCGGCACCGACCGCCGCGCCCCCGCTAAGCAGCAGCGCACCCATGACGACCCGAGCGAGTGGTGATCGGTCCGCAGGATGAGGCGCGCGCCCAGCGGAGCGTACGCCGACGGCCACGGCTCCGCCGCTCAGCGTGGCGGCGAGGAGCG
>DAIOGQ010000303.1:0-4925 GCA_036745175.1 Kineosporiaceae bacterium | reverse complement strand
CGAGCAACCACGTGAGCTACCTCGACTTCACGTTCGTCGGGCTCGGCGCGCAGCCCGCCGGCCGCCTCGTGCGGTTCATGGCGAAGGACGCCGTGTTCAGGCACCGGGTCAGCGGCCCGCTCATGCGCGGCATGAAGCACATCGCCGTCGACCGCTCCGCGGGGTCTGCGGCGTTCCGCGATGCGATGGCGGCACTGAAGTCCGGCGAGCTCGTCGGCGTCTTCCCCGAGGCGACGATCAGCAGGTCGTTCATGCTCAAGGAGTTCAAGGCGGGTGCGGCCCGGATGGCGCAGGCGACCCAGACGCCGATCGTGCCGTGCATCCTGTGGGGCGGGCAGCGGATCTACACCAAGGGTCGGCCCAGGGACTGGTCACGCGGCAAGGCGATCACCATCGCGTACGGCGAGCCGATGCACCCGGCCAAGCGCGACAACTCCGAGGTCGTGACCGCCGAGCTGCACGAGCGGATGTCGCAGATGCTCGACCGCGTCCAGCGCTCCTACCCCGACCAGCCGTCGGGCCCGGAGGACCGGTTCTGGCTGCCGCGCCACCTCGGCGGCACCGCGCCCACGCTCGAGGAGGCCGCTGCCATGGACGCCGCCGAACGTCGTCCGTCGGACCCCGGGCCACCCGCCGCCTGACGACCGTCGGCCGCACCCCGCTGAGCGCGCCGGGTACGGTCGGGGGTGCCGTCCGCCGCGGGCGGAGCACGCGCCGCAAGGTGGTGGATGTGGTGGGGAACGCCGGTGACCGGGCCGCTCCACACCCGACGCTCGAGATGGTCGCCGCTGAGGCGGGCGTCTCCCGCGGGACCGCGAGCCGCGCGCTCAACGGCGGGCACAGCGTGAGCCGGCACGCGCTCGAGGCGGTCGAGGCCGCCGCCGAGAAGCTCGGCTACCGGCCCAACCTCGCGGCGCGCTCGCTCGTGCTCGGACGCACCGGCTCGGTCGGGCTCGTCGTGTCCGAGACCGACGAGCGGCTCTTCACCGACCCGTACTTCGCGTCGGTGTCCCGTGCCGTGCACTCCGAGCTGCTCCGCCACGACGTCCAGCTCGTGCTGGCTCTGGCCCAGTCGTCGTCCGAACGGGAGCGGATGCTGCGGTTCGCGGCGGGCCGCCACCTCGACGGCGTGATCATCATCTCCGTCCACGGTCAGGACCCGCTGCCCGCCGCGATCGCCGCGGCCGGCCTGCCCGTCGTCATCGGCGGCGCCGTCGAGGGGCCCGACCGCGAGCTCGACCGCATCGCCTCGGTGGACGCTGACAACCGCGTCGGCGCGCGGGCCGCGGTCGAGCACCTGGTCCGAGGCGGACGGCGCCGCATCGCGCACATCGCCGGACCGCTGGACATGATCGTCAGCCGGGACCGGCTCGCCGGGTGGCGGACGGTCGCAGGGGCGACGGCGGGCGGGGCCGGCGGGACGCTCACCGAGCCGGGCGAGTTCAGCGAGGCGAGCGGGGCCGCGGCGATGCGCCGGCTGCTCGAGCGGGAGCCGGACCTCGACGCCGTCTTCTGCGCCAACGACCTGATGGCCCGTGGCGCGATCGGCGCGCTGCGGGCGGCCGGACGGCGCGTGCCCGACGACGTCGCGGTCGTCGGCTTCGACGACCTGCCGGGCGCCGACCTCGGGGAGCCGGCGCTCACGACCGTTCGGCAGCCGGTCCACGCCATGGGTCGGCTGATGGCGAAGACGTTGCTGGACATGGTGAACGGGCGCGTTCCGGACCCACGGCACGTCGTCGTGGAGACGCGGCTCGTCGTCCGCGACTCGGCCTGAGCCGGCCGGCGCGGTCGGGCGGGCGGTCGGACCGTCGGGGCCGTCGGACCGTCAGGGCCGCGCGGTCACCACGGGTTCGAGTCGTCCTGGCCGATCTTCCCGCCGCGGCCGTCGGGGTCCTTGCGGAAGCGGCCGGCCCAGCCGATGTTGACCCGCTTCGGCGTGCTGACGTTGACGAGGTTGACGTCCGTCGGGACCTTCTTGAACAGCAGGTTCTGGATGTGCCGGTACGTGTTGTCGGCGTCCGGCACAAAATGGATCTTGCTGAGCGCCTGGTCCTGGCCGGCCGACTCGACGATGAACTCGCCGTAGCCGAGCAGCAGCCCGAGGGGCGTCTTGTTGTACGTCATGTCGGTGACCTTGCCGATCGGCATCATCGCGACCCGCCGGACGATGATCCCGTGGACCTTGATGATCCGGTACCCGGTGATGAAGATCAGGTCCCGGGTCCACTCGATCCAACGCCAGATGACCCACAGGAGCAGGGCGACCCAGGCGAACACAAGGATGTTCTTCGCGCCGTCCGCATCGGCCCCCAGCTTCGTGAACGCCCAGAAGATCCCGACGGTGCCGCCGAGAAAGGCGGCGATGGGCGGGATCATCGCGGCCTCATGGATCTGCCCGCCCAGGGCGGAGGTCTCGGTGTCCGCGAGGTACCGGGGGATCTCCTTGGGGAGGTCGGCGACGGGCCAGTGTCGCCAGGCCCACTTCTGCGGCAGGACCGGCATGACGGCGCCTCGGTCCTACCCGTTGATGACGGCGTCGAAGAAATCGAAGATGGCTCGTACGCCGTCCGCGATGGCCTGGAAGGCCGTCCGGACGAAGTCCGCCGCCTGCTGGGGGCTGACGATGATGGCGTAGAGCACGAAGATCACGAGGATAAGCCCGAGGACGTTCTTCGTTCGGGTCGTCATCACACCTCCTCCTCCGCCGCCTCCGTCGCCCTGCTCCCGGTGAGCAGGGCAAGACGTTCAAGCATTGCCGATCTGCTCCGGTCGCCCCGGGAGGCGCGCCGAACCGACGCCGTCCAGATCACCGACCGTGCCGCGAACACACCTCAAGGTCACGGAGCCGTCGACGTGCGTCACCGTACGTCACATCGTCACCCGGAGGGAAGCCCGAGGCCCCCTGATGTGCGTGAACTTCCCGGGTCAGACGACGCCGTACAGCCGGTCGCCGGCGTCCCCGAGCCCGGGGACGATGTAGCCGAGCTCGTTGAGCCGCTCGTCCATCGCGGCGACGACGATCGTCACCGGCGCCTCGGGTCCGAACTCCGCCTCGACCGCCGCGACGCCCTCCGGCGCGGCGAGCAGGCAGATCGCCGTCACGTCGTCCGCGCCGCGGTCGAACACGAAGTGCATCGCCGCCGCGAGCGTCCCGCCGGTCGCGAGCATCGGGTCGAGGAGGAAGACCTGGCGGCGCGAGAGGTCGTCCGGGAGCCGGGTGGCGTACGTGCTCGCCTGGAGCGTCTGGTGGTCGCGGATCATCCCGAGGAAGCCGACCTCGGCCGTCGGGACGAGCCGGGTCATCCCGTCGAGCATGCCGAGCCCGGCGCGCAGGATCGGGACGACGAGGGGCTTCGGGGCGCTGAGGTGGACGCCCGTCGCCGGCGCGACCGGCGTGACGATGCCGCACGTCTCCACCCGGACGCCGCGGGTCGCCTCGTAGGCGAGCAGGGTGACGAGCTCGTCGGCGAGCCGCCGGAAGGTCGGTGAGTCCGTCCGCTCGTCGCGCAGGACGGTCAGCTTGTGGGCGACCAGAGGGTGGTCGACGACGTGCAGGCGCATGACCGCACAACCTATCGCGAACCGGCGTCCTCGCCGTGGGTCCGGATCGCCCCGCGCGGGGCTCTCGCGTCCGGTGGCCCGACGATGCCACCATGAGCGCCGTGGCGTACTTCACCGCTGTCCTCGCCCGCTCGGGGCGGATCTGGAGGGCGCGCGACGTCGAGGTCGACGACGCGCCGACCCTCGACGACCTCGCGGACTCCTTGCGCGCCGTCGCCGTCGGCGACGAGCCCGTGCTCGCGGTCGTCGAGCACGAGGACGAGTGGTTCGCGATCGTCCGGGTCGACGGCGAGGAGCTGCCGCGGCTGTTCGTCAGCGACCTGGCAGCGGCGTCGGGAAGCCACTACGGCGCGCTCCTCGCGCCGGCCGCCGACGTCGACACCGAGGACGACCTCGACGACGTCAAGGACGCGGACGACGAGGAGGAGGACGACGACGACGAGGACGACGCCCCGCCCGAGGAGCTCGAGGTCGTCCTCGCGGCCTGGGCCGGAGAGACGGACCTGCTCGAGGACCTGGGCGTGCCGGGGCGCACGCTGCGCAAGCTCGTCGAGGACAACGCCGACGACCCGGGGGCGGTGCTCGCCGAGGTCGGCGAGAGCGTCGGCTTCGCCGACCTGCTGGAGGCGCTGCGCTGACCCGGGTGCCGCTTGGACCGCGATCGCAGGGACCGCGATCGCACGGACCGGGGCCACGATGAGCAGGGGCGTCCCACCGGCGCTGGCGGACGTCGAGGCGATGCGGGTCGCGCTCGACGAAGCCCGGGCCGCGACGTTCACCGGCGACGTCCCCGTGGGGGCGGTGGTCCTCGCCGCTGACGGCGTCGTCGTCGGACGCGGGCACAACCTCCGCGAGGGAGCCGGTGACCCGACGGCGCACGCCGAGATCCTCGCGCTGAGATCGGCCGCCGCGACGCTCGGAACGTGGCGGCTCGAAGGCTGCACCCTCGTCGTCACCCTCGAGCCGTGCACGATGTGTGCCGGTGCGCTCGTCCTGGCCCGGGTGTCCCGGCTTGTCATGGGCGCCTGGGACCCGAAGGCCGGTGCCTGCGGCTCCACGTCGGACGTCGTCCGCGACCGGCGGCTGGGCCACCGGGTCGAGGTGGTCCCCGGGGTGCTGGAGAGGGAGTCCGCGTTGCTGCTGCGGGCCTTCTTCGCCCTGCACCGCGACCCGGGTCGCTGAGCCCGCAGCCTCAGCGCAGGCCAGCGCCGCCCCGACGCGCCGGGATACCGATTCGGTGCCACCCGTACTCGCCCGGTACCCTCGTCGGCGGTGGCGTGTCCGAGCGGCCAAAGGAGCACGCCTCGAAAGCGTGTGAGGGTGCAAGCCCTCCGTGGGTTCAAATCCCACCGCCACCGCTC
>DAIOGQ010000302.1:0-4928 GCA_036745175.1 Kineosporiaceae bacterium | reverse complement strand
GGGATGAAGATCTCCTTCTGCGTCGGCAGGTCTGCGCCGCCGGACTCGACGAGGTTGACGACGGGGAGCCGGTTCTGCGCTGCGATGTCGAGTGCGCGGTACGTCTTGGCCGCGGTCCACGGGTTCGTCGAGCCGCCCTTGACGGTGGGGTCGCTCGCGACGACGACGCACTCGACGCCTTCGACGACACCGACCCCGGTCACGACACTGGCGCCGACGGCGAAGTCGCTCCCCCACGCGGCGAGCGGCGACAGCTCGAGGAACGGCGAGTCCGGGTCGAGGAGCAGCTCGATGCGTTCACGGGGCAGGAGCTTGCCGCGCGACCGGTGTCGTGCGACGGCCCGCTCCCCGCCGCCCGCGACGGCTCTCGCGTGCTCGACCTCGATCTCGGCGATCCGGGCGAGCATCGTCGCGCGGTTCCGGACGGCGTCGGGCGCCGCCGGGTCGAAGGCCGTGCGCAGCGCGGTCACAGCAGATCCTCCGGGACGTCGACGAAGCGCGAGCGCAGCCACTCACCGAGCCCCTTGGCCTGCGGGTCGAACCGGTGCTGCGCGGCGACGCCCTCGCCGAGGATCCCCGCCAGGACGAAGTTCACGGCGTGCAGGTTCGCCAGCACGTACCGCTCGACGGGCAGGTCGGCGACCTCCGGCAGGAGCTCGCGCAGGAGGTCCGTCGTCAGCGCGCGGGCGAGCCACGGCCACGCGTGCGGAGTGCGGGCCCAGACGCCGACGTTCGCGGTGCCGCCCTTGTCGCCGGACCGGGCGCCGGCGACGGTGCCGAGCGGGACCCGACGGGTCGGGGCGCCCGGACGGCAGCCGTCGGGCAGCGGCGGGAGGCCGGCCGGCCCGCCGCCGGCGCTCCCGGCGGGCGTCCGGACGGCGAGCGGGGACGGCGGGACCCGGCGCCGGGTGCCGTCGGGCAGGACCGCGACGTGCTCGACGAGCGACGCGTCCACCGACCGCGACGTGAAGACGCCGTAGGGCGCGGCGTCGGCGGGCGGCGCGGTGAGGTGGAAGCCCGGGTACCCGGCGAGCGCGAGCTCCACGGCGGCCCCGGAGAAGGCCCGCCCCACGACCTTCGCGTCGCCGTCCTTGACGGCGCAGCGCAGGAACGCGCTCGCGGTCTCCTGCGTCCCGGCGTCCGGCCGGTCGGTGCGCACGAGCGTCCAGCGCAGCTCGTGGGGCTCGGCCGGCAGTGCCGCCTCGAGCTGGTCTCGGGCGAGGGCGGCCTTCGCCTCGACGTCGAGCCCGGTGAGCACGAAGGTCACCTCGTTGCGGAACCCGCCCAGGGACACCAGGCCCGCCTTGAGCGACTCCGGCGGGGCCTCGCCGCGGACACCGTCGATCCGCACCCGGTCGGCGCCGTCCTGGGTGAGGGTCAGCGTGTCGAGCCGGGCGACGACGTCCGGCCCGACGTACCGCGGCCCGGACACCTCGTAGAGCAGCTGGGCCGTCACCGTGCCGACGGTGACCGCACCCCCGGTGCCGGGGTGCTTGGTGATGACGCACGACCCGTCGGCCGCGACCTCGGCGACCGGGAAGCCCGGCCGGCGCAGGTCGGCGCCCGCGGCGAGCAGGTCGGTGAAGAAGGCATAGTTGCCGCCGGTGACCTGGGCCCCGCACTCGACGACGTGCCCGGCGACGACGGCCCCGGCCAGGGCGTCGAGCGCCCCGGGGTCGTCCTGCCGCCAGCCGAACCGGGCGATGCACGGCCCGACGACGAGCGAGGCGTCGGTGACCCGGCCGGTCACGACGACGTCGGCGCCGGCGTCGAGGCAGGCGGCGATCCCCCAAGCGCCGAGATACGCGTTGGCGGCCAACGGGTCGCAGGCCGCCGGCCGGTCGGAGCCGCCGACCAGCCCGAGGGCGGCGACGCGCGGCAGCAGGTCGTCGCCCTCGACGTGCGCCACCCGGACGCACAGGCCGAGCCGGTCCGCGAGCGCCCGGACCGCGCCGGCGAGCCCGGCAGGGTTGAGCCCGCCGGCGTTGACGACGACCCGGACGCCGCGGTCCACCGCGAGGCCCAGGGTTGCTTCGAGCTGGCGCACGAAGGTCTTCGCGTAGCCGGTCGAGGGGTCCTTCGCGCGGTCGCGGGCGAGGATGAGCATCGTCAGCTCGGCGAGGTAGTCACCGGTGAGGACGTCGAGGTCGCCGCCGTCGAGCATCTCGGCGAGGGCGTCGAACCGGTCGCCGTAGAAGCCGGACGCGTTGCCGACCCGCAGCGTGGCCGGCGACCTCGCCGCGGCGCCCACGGTCACGTCCCGCCGCCGCGAACGGGGGCGGGTGCCCGGCCGGGCCCCGGGGGGCCGGCGAAGGCCTGGACGACGTCGAGCCAGGCGTCGGCGTCGGCGCCCGCGGCGACGAGCGCCGTATCGGCGCGGTGCCGGCGCCGGACGGCGAGCAGGCAGAGGTCGAGCGCGGGTCCGGTGACCCGCTGGGCGGCGTCCGGCGGCCCGAAGGCCCAGGTGCCGCCGTCCGGCGCGGTGAGCTCGACCCGGAAGTCCGCCGCCGGCACCGGACGGCCGTGGAGGCCGAAGGCGAAGTCGCGCGTGCGGACCGCCAGCCGCGCGACGTGCCGCAGCCTCGCCGTGGGCGCACGAACCGCACCGAGGGCGTCCGCGACGTCCTGGCCGTGCGCCCACGTCTCCATCAGGCGGGCCGTCGCCATCGAGGCAGGCGCCATCGGCGGGCCGAACCAGGGCAGCCGGACGTCGGGCGGCAGCGCGCGCAGCGCGTCGGCGAGCGCCGCTCGTCCGGCACGCCAGCCGGCGAGCAGGTCGACGGCCGGCCGCTGCGCCCCCACGTCCGCCGTACGGTCCACGACCGTCGTCAGGTCGCCGTCGCCGGCGAGGTCGCGCAGCCGGGCGGCGAAGGCGTCCGGGTGGGTGGCGGCCAGGAGCGCGACGTCGTCCGTCCACGCGAGGTGTGCCACCTGGTGGGCGACGGTCCAGCCCGGGGCCTGGGTCGGCGTCCGCCAGCCGTGCTCGTCGAGCCCGGCGACGAGAGCGTCGAGGTCCGCGGACTCGGCGTCGAGATCACCGAGCAGGTCGTCGAGCAGCTGCCTCGGGCCCACGGGTCGTCACCTCCGCGCGTCCGGCGTCGTCACCCTCCTCGACGCCGTCCGAGGAGCGTGACACGGCCCGCTCGAACAAAGCAAGCATGCTTGCTTTGTTCGCCTGATCATCGAGAGGGAGCGGAAGTGCCCGCCCGGGCGGGCAGCCGCCCTGCCCCGCGGTGATCTTCGGCAACCCGGGAGACTGTCGCCATGCCCGACTACGGCCACGACCTGCTCTTCGGTACCTTCCTCACCCCGGACGCCGCCGCGCCGGACCGGGTCGTCGGGCTCGCCCGGCTGACGGACGCCGTGGGCCTCGACCTCGTGACCGTGCAGGACCACCCGTACCAGCCGCGGTTCCTCGAGGCGTGGACGCTGCTGTCGGTGGTCGCGGCCTCCACGCAGACCGTGCGGGTCGTGCCGAACGTCGCCAACCTGCCGCTGCGCCCGCCCGCGGTCCTCGCCCGGGCCGCGGCGAGCCTGGACCTGCTGAGCAACGGCCGCGTCGAGCTCGGGCTCGGCACCGGTGCCTTCTGGGACGCCATCGCCGCCAACGGCGGGCCGCGCCGGACGCCGGGTGCGGCCGTCACCGCGCTCGAGGAGGCGATCGCGGTCATCCGCGGGATCTGGGGCACCGGCGGCCCCGGCAGCCCCGACCGTCCCGGCGGCGCCGTCCGGGTGCGGGGCGAGCACTACGACGTCGTCGGCGCCAAGCCCGGACCGTCGCCCGCGCACCCGATCGGGATCTGGCTCGGTGCCTACAGACCACGGATGCTCGCCGTCACCGGCCGGCTCGCCGACGGCTGGCTGCCGAGCCTCGGCTACGCGGCGCCGGAGGTCCTGCCCGGGATGAACGCCGCGATCGACGAGGCGGCGGTCGCCGCCGGCCGGACCGCCGAGGACGTGCGGCGGCTGTACAACATCAACGGCACCTTCGCCGCCGCCTCGACCGGGTTCCTCGCAGGCCCGGCCGACCGGTGGGCGCAGGAGCTCGCCGACCTCGCGCTGACGCAGGGGATCAGCGGTTTCGTCCTCGCCGGCGACGACCCCGACGTCATCCGACGGTTCGCGGGCGAGGTCGCCCCCGCGGTCCGCGATCTCGTGGCGGCGGGCCGCTCGCGCCCCGCCGCCCCCGGCGTCGACGACCCGCAGCGGCAGGACGACCGGCCGGCCGTCACGGTCGCCGCCCCGCACGAGCGCGGGCTGCCCGCGCGCCTGGGCGTCCGGGCGACCCCGGACGACGGGACCCGGCTCAGCGACGTCCGGGTGTGGGACGAGTCGAGCCGCCCGAGCGTGCCGCCGGCCGACCCGGACCGCGCCTACACGCCGCACGAGCAGGCGGCCGGTCGTCACCTCGTCGACGTCCACGACCACCTGCGCTCCGAGCTCGACCAGATCCGCGCCCTCGTCGAGCAGGTCGCGGCCGGGTCCCTGGACGCGGCGGCCGCGCGCTCGCACGTCAACGCGATGACGATGCGGCAGAACAGCTGGACCGTCGGCGCCTACTGCGCGGCGTACTGCCGGGTCGTCACGGTCCACCACACGCTCGAGGACGAGAGCGTCTTCCCGCACCTGCGCCGGGCCGAGCCGCGGCTGGCCCCCGTGCTCGACCGGCTCGCCGAGGAGCACCTCGCGATCCACGGCGTCCTCGAGCAGGTGGACCGGGCGCTCGTCGCGTCCGTCGAGGGCCCGGACGGCGTCGCGGCCCTGCGCCCGGCCGTCGACCTGCTCACCGACACGCTGCTCTCGCACCTGTCGTACGAGGAGCACCAGCTCGTCGAGCCGCTGGCCCGGCTCGGCTTCCTCTGACCCGAGGTCCGGCCGGGGACGACCTGCGGACGTGTCCCGGTCGACTCCCGACCGTCGATGCCACG
>DAIOGQ010000301.1:3528-4935 GCA_036745175.1 Kineosporiaceae bacterium | reverse complement strand
CCCACACCCTCTACCGGATCATGCTCGCCGACGCATGAACCCACATAACGCGCCTGAGGCGTCCTCTGGTGGCGCAGGGGCCTTTCGATGCCCGCCGTAGGGCTCCTCCGCCACCAGAGGAGCCGTAGGGCCCCTTCGCCACCAGAGGACAGGACTTGCGGGCGGGCCGGGGGCGGATGCTGTTGGTCCCGGACCGGGTCGGGGCTCCCCGTGATCGCATGATGGCAGCCCCGCAGCCCTTGTGTTTGGCATTGAGTGCCGTCAGGCTGACACTCAGTGCCACGCCGCTCCGTGGGTGTCGACGGCGACACCCGGCAGGGGGCACGGGATTCGGAGGATCGCTGTCATGGCTGCCAGCCTCACCCTCGCCCGCAGTGCGCCGCGTCCGGTGCACGAGGACCTCTTCGTCGTCGCCACGCACAAGGTCCGTGACCTCGCCCCCGATGCCGCGCCCAATACGTGGCTGCCCTACGGCACGCAGCACGCGTGGCGTCCCGGCAGCCGCCAGACGCTGTGCGGCGAGTGGATGAACGGCTGGACGGTCTTCTGGGAGCGGCGCTTCAGCGCCCGCCCCTCGGCCGCCTGCGCCGCGTGCGTCGAGGCCACGCTCCCCGAGGCTTCCCGCCGCCGGCTCGACCGGATCGACCGACCCCGCGTCCTCGCCTGAGGGGGTGCGTGCGTCTCGACGTGCGGCCCGGCCGTCCGGGGGTGACCGTTGAGGCACGGCGGACATGGTCCGACCCGACCAAGGACATCCGGACGGCCCGCCGGGCCGCCCGGAGCCAGCCCTCCTGGGGGAGGTGAGGCGGCCGGGGTGCCCACGGTGCCCCGGCCGCTGGGCTGTCCGCACGGGTGAGGCGGGCCGGCCCCGCCGGCGCCGGTCTGCGGTCAGCAGCGGATGGCCAGGCGACGACCGGCGGTCAGAGCCGGGCCTTCCAGGCGTCCTCGTCCGTGGTCAGTGACTCGACGTCGTCCGGGAGCCTGCCGGACGCGAGGTCCGCGAGCGTCACGACCTCGAGCACCGAGCGCATCGTCGCCCGCAGGGCGACCCAGATGTGCCGCAAGGCCGTGGCGGCGCCGCGGTACTCGACGTCCTCCGGGCGGCTGCCGGCGATGTTCGCCAGCGGACCGTCGATCGCGCGGATCACGTCGGCGACGGTGACCGCGTCGGCCGGTCGCGCGAGCTGGTACCCGCCGTCGACCCCGCGGCGGCTGCGGACGATGCCTGCGGTCCTCAGCTCGGCGAGGATGTTGAGCAGGAACGGCAGCGGGATGTCCTGCGCCGTGGCCACTGACTCCGTCTTGACCCAGCTGCCCGGGGTCGCCGCGGCCAGCTCGGCGGCTGCGCGGATCGCGTAGTCGGTCTTGGCAGAGATGCGCACGCCGTCATTGTGTCGTGCCGGCGGC
>DAIOGQ010000301.1:0-3428 GCA_036745175.1 Kineosporiaceae bacterium | reverse complement strand
CCGGTGCCACCCGGGCGCGTGGTCGCACGACCGACGACGGGAGACCAGGCGTGCTCCAAGGCGCGGTCTGCGACCCTGGACGACGTGCCGACCGACGGGGCCCTTGCCCGGAGCCGCCCGGACCTCGCGGTGGCGGGTGCCGTCCTCGGCTGGGTCGGTGCGGTCCTGGTCATCGACGCCGTACCGGTCACGGCGGGTCCTGGCGCTGTCGAGCCCGTCCGTCAGGTCGCTCTCGGACTGACGACGTGGGGCGTGCTCTGGCTGCTGCTGCGCCGTGAGACGGCGCTCGTGCGGACCCAGACGCTCGTCGTCGTCGCGCTCGCGACGTGCGTCGAGTACACGTTCTCGCCGTTGCTCGAGGCCTACGTCTACCGCATCGGCACGGTGCCGTTCTTCGTCCCGCCGGGGCACGGCCTCGTCTACCTCGCGGCGCTCGCGCTCGGCCGGTCGGCGCTGTTCGAGGCCCATCGGCGGAGCCTCGTGACGGGTGCGGTCGTCGTGGGCGGCGCGTGGGCGGTGCACGGCCTGACGGCGGACCGCCCGGACGCACTCGGAGCCGTCTGGTTCGGCTGCCTGCTCGGGTTCCTCGCCTGGGGCCGGAGCCGGATGCTGTACGTCGGGGCGTTCGTCGTCGTCAGCTACCTGGAGATCGTCGGGACGGCGCTCGGCACGTGGGCCTGGGCGGCGTACGACCCGGTGCTCGGCGTCGTGAGCCAGGGCAACCCGCCGTCCGGGGCCGCGGGCGGCTACGGGTGGTTCGACCTCTACGCGCTCCTGCTCGCGCCGTGGCTGCTCCGGACGGCGCGCCGGGTGCGGGCGTCGGTCGGCCACCGTCCGCCCGGCGGGACTCAGCCGGTCGTGCCACTCGTCGTCGAGCCCGTCGTGGGAGCCGTCGAGGTCGAGAGCACCGCGAGCACCTGATCGTGCAGCCGGCCGTTCGTCGCGAGCGCGTTGCCCCCGAACGGCCCGGCGACACCGTCGAGGGAGGTGAAGCGGCCGCCGGCCTCGACGACGACCGGCACGAGCGCGGCCATGTCGTAGAGCATCAGGTCGGGCTCGCAGGCGACGTCGACAGCGCCCTCGGCGAGGAGCATGTACGACCAGAAGTCGCCGTACGCGCGGCTGCGCCACACCCGTGCCTCGAGGTCGAGGAATGCCTCCCGGCGGCCGATCCCGTCCCAGCCGGACAGCGACGAGTACGACAGCGAGGCGTCGCCGAGGTCGGCCACGCCCGACACCGAGAGCCGCCGGGCCGACGACAGGCTCCGGCCGGTCCAGGCACCGGTGCCGGTGGCGGCCCACCAGCGGCGGTTGATCGCGGGGGCGGAGACGACCCCGACGACCGGCTCGTCGTCGACGAGCAGTGCCATGAGCGTCGCCCAGACGGGCACACCGCGGACGAAGTTCTGGGTGCCGTCGATCGGGTCGACGACCCAGCGGCGCGCACCGTGTCCGGTCGGCTCGAACTCCTCACCGACGACGGCGTCCCGCGGGCGGGTCCGCCGCAGCTGGGTCCGGACGAGCTCCTCGGCGGCGCGGTCGGCGTCGCTGACCGGCGTGAGGTCGGGCTTGGTCTGCACCTCGAGGTCGGTGGCGAGGAACCGGGAGATGGTGAGCGAGTCGACCATGTCGGCGATGACGTGGGCCAGTCGCAGGTCGTCGTCGTACGCCGGCACGGAGGCTCCTCAGGGTCCGCCCACGCGGGCGGGATCTGGTCGGTTCGGGGCCGACGCTACCGCCCGGCGATCCGTCGCGACGGTCGATGACCCCACGTTGACCTGCGGCGAGGCGGCCGTTGACCGGCTCGTCCCTACGGTCGGGGCATGTTCGACACCGTCACCGGCCTCCCCGTCCACGCTCTCGTCGTGCACGCGGTCGTCGCGTTCCTGCCGTTGGCCGCCGTCCTCACGGTCGCCGCGGTCCTGCGGCCGTCCTGGCGCGGCGTGCTGCGCTGGGTCGTCGTCGCCGACGCCGTCGTCGTCGTCGTCGCGTTCGCCGCGCAGCAGTCCGGCGAGCAGCTGCAGGCCCGGCTCAGCCAGGCCCGGGGACACCCCGTCGCGCAGGAGCACGCCGAGCTCGGCGGCCTCCTCCCGCTCTTCGCCCTCCTCCTGCTGGCCGCGGCGGCGTTCGCGTGGTTCGGCGTCCGCCGGGGCGGGGTCCTCGTGCCGCTGAGCGTCGCCGGGGTGGTGCTGGCCGCACTCGCCTCGGTCGGGGTGACGTTCGCGGTCGGGCACAGCGGGGCGACCGCCACCTGGCAGGAGGAGATCGCCGGGACGAGCGCCCCGGTGGGCGACGCCGACGGCTGAGCGGCGCGCAGGTGCGACGCGGACGGACTGAACCGGTCCGGGCCGGGATCCGTTGAGGATCACGAATCCTCGTCCGCCCGACCCGGGGAGCCCCCGTGTTCGACACCATCGCCGGCCTGCCGATCCACCCGCTCGCCGTGCACGCCGTCGTCGTCCTCCTGCCGCTCATGGCGCTCGTGACGATCGCCGTCGCGGTGCGCCCGGCCTGGCGCCGGCACGCGAAGCTCGTCGTCGGCGCGAACGCCCTCGTGCTCGTCGCCGCGTTCGTCGCCCGCCAGTCGGGTCAGGCGCTCTACGCGCGGATCGGGCAGTTCGGTCGCAACGACCTCGCGGAGAAGCATGTCGGGTACGGCAACGTCCTGCCGCTGTTCGCGCTCGGGCTCCTCGTCGCCTCCGGGCTCATCCTCCTCGTGACGAGCCGGCCCAAGCTCGCCCCGGTCGTCGTGGTCCTGTCCGTCGTCGCCGGGCTGGCCGCCGTCGGCTGGACCGTCCTCACCGGCGACTCCGGCGCGCGCGCCGTCTGGGAGACGGTGATCGACAGCACCCAGGGCTGAGCCGCCCGGCCCGCGTCGCCGACCGGCCGGGCCCGGCGCCACGGCCTGACCCGGGCGACCTCCGGCGGCTAACCTGGGGCGATGGAGCGGGTGCCCCTGGAGGAGGCGCTACGTAGTCGCGAGGTCGTCCTGCGGGCCTTCCTCGACGCGCACGGCAGGCTGTCCGCGATCCCCTCGAAGCACAGCAAGCGACTGGTGGTCCTCGACCACCTCGCGCAGCTGTTCGAGCCCGGTACGCACTACCCGGAGACCGAGGTCAACCGGATCCTGCGCGGCGCGCACGACGACGTCGCCGCACTGCGGCGCCACCTCGTGGAGGAGGGCTTCATGGACCGGGAGGGCGGCGTCTACTGGCGGTGCGGCGGGTCGGTCGACGGGGTCTGACGGTGGCGCCGGAGGGCGTCACGACGTCTCCGGGACCATCGTGATCGCACCGCACGGGCACTCGTGAGCGCAGATCCCGCAGCCCTTGCAGAAGTCCAGGTCGATCTCGTACTTGCCCCCGGCCCCGAGCTTGATGACCGCGTTGTCGGGGCAGACGCCGTAGCAGTTGTCGCACTCGAAGCAG
>DAIOGQ010000300.1:0-4936 GCA_036745175.1 Kineosporiaceae bacterium | reverse complement strand
CGGGGTGGTCCTTGCCGCGGAAGAAGTGGTTGAAGCCGACCTCGTAGAGCGTCGCCGACGACGCGTAGGTCGAGATGTGGCCGCCGACGCCGATCCCGGGCCGCTGGGCGCGGTGCACCATCACCGCGGCGTTCCACCGGATCCAGCGCCGGTAGGCGCGCTCGGCCTCCTCGTCGCCGGGGAACCACGGCTCGTGCTCCGGCGGGATCGTGTTGATGTAGTCGGTCTGGGCCAGGCTCGGGACGCCGACCCCCTGCTCGCGGGCCCGTTGCAGCAGCGCCCGCATGAGGTAGCGCGCCCGCTCCCGCCCGCGCTCGTCGACGGCGCCGTCGAGGGACGCGAGCCACTCGGCGGTCTCCTCGGGGTCGATGTCCGGCAGCTGGCTCGGGAGCCCGTTGAGGATCGGTCCGGCGTCCTCGCGTGCAGCCACGTCGTCTCCTTGTCCTGGCGCAGGCCTCGTGGGCGGCGCGCCACGTGCGGTCTTGCGCCCATCCTCGCGCCCTGTGGACCGATCGTCACATCTACCCCCCGGTAACCCGGGGGGCCCGCCGGGACGGCGCGTCCGGGCGGTCGGCCGCCCCGGCGGCCGGGTCAATACCCGCGAATCGCCGCGAACCCCCACGTCGATCTCCGCGACGCGCCGATCATCGCCTCGGCGGCGGTTGCGCTCGGGCGGGCCGGTGCAGTGCACTAGCGTGACCCATCGACCCGGTTCGCGTACCGGTCGAAGAAGGTCGAAGAAGGAGGAGGTCATCGAGGTGGGCACGACCGCGGAGTCCGCGGCGGATCAGTCCATGGCCGGCCGCCTGGGCTTCCGTCCCGGGCAGGTCGTCCAGGAGTTCGGCTACGACGACGACGTCGACGACGATCTGAGGGCCGCCGTCGAGGACATGACCGGAAACGAGCTCGTCGACGAGGACGTCCATGAGGTCGTCGACGGTGCCATCTACTGGTGGCGCGACGGCGACGGCGACCTGGTGGACTCCCTCGTGGATGCGCTGCCGAACCTTGCCGACGGCGGCGTCATCTGGCTCCTCACCCCCAAGTCCGGCCGGCTGGGGCACGTCGAGCCGTCCGACATCGAGGACGCCGCACCGACCGTCGGCCTGCATGCGACGAGCACCATCAGCGCGTGCCCGGACTGGACCGGGACGCGGCTGGCCAGCCCGCGCAGCGGGCGCCGTTGACCCCGGTCGGACCGCCGAGCGCGTTCGACGTCCCGCGGTTCGCCGGGCCCGACACCTTCGCCCGCCTGCCACGCCTCGACGACGTCGGGCGGGCGGCGGTGGCGGTCCTCGGCGTCCCGTTCGACTCCGGGGTCTCCTACCGGCCCGGCGCCCGCTTCGGACCCCAGGCGGTCCGGGCGGGGTCGAAGCTGCTGCGCCCCTACCACCCCCAGCTCGACGTCCACCCCTGGGACGTCCACCAGGTCGCCGACGCCGGTGACCTCGGGGTCAACCCGTTCGACCTCGCCGCCGCGATCGGCCAGGTCGAGACCGGCGCCCGCGCCGTGCTCGAGCGCGCCGACCGGCTGGTGACTGTCGGCGGCGACCACACGATCGCCCTGCCGCTGCTGCGCGTCCTCGCGCAGCGGCACGGCCCGGTCGCCCTCGTCCACTTCGACGCCCATCTCGACACCTGGGACACCTACTTCGGCGCGCCGTACACCCACGGGACGCCGTTCCGCCGGGCCGTCGAGGAGGGCCTGCTCGACCTCGGGACGAGCGCGCACGTCGGCATCCGGGGCCCGCTCTACTCGGCGGCCGATCTCTCGCAGGACCGCGACCTGGGGTTCGCCGTCGTGTCGACCACGGACGTCGCCCGGCGCGGCGTCGACGCGTGCCTCGACCAGGTCCGCGCGCGGGTCGGGGCGAGGCCGGTCTACGTGAGCGTCGACATCGACGTCCTCGACCCGGCGCACGCCCCGGGGACCGGGACACCCGAGCCGGGCGGGCTGACGACCCGCGAGCTGCAGATGATCCTGCGCGGCCTCGTGGGCCTCGACCTCGTCGGCGCCGACGTCGTCGAGGTCGCCCCCGCGTACGACCATGCCGAGCTGACGACCGTCGCCGCGGCGAACGTCGTCTACGAGCTGCTCGCCCTCCTCGCGCTGCGCGCCGGCCGGTGACCGGACCGCTCGCGACCCCGGTCCCCGCCGGTCCGGTCCGGGCGAGTGCCGCAGCCGTCACCGGACGCCGCGTCACCGCCCGGGCCCTCGTCGAGGAGTCCCTGCGCCGGGTCGCGGCCGCCGTCGACCTCGGGGCCGTCGTCGCGGTCCGGGCCGCCGCCGCACTCGCCGAGGCCGACGCGCTCGACCGGGCGCTCGACGCCGGGGAGCCCGCCGGCCCGCTCGCCGGCGTCCCGGTGCTCGTGAAGGACCTCGAGGACGTCGCCGGGCTGCCGACCCGACGCGGCTCCCGGCTCTTCGCGGCCGCGCCGCCCGCCACCGCGCACGAGGTCGTGCCCGCCCGGCTCGTCGCGGCCGGCGGCATCGTCATCGGCAAGACCGCGCTGCCCGAGCTCGCGACCGAGGGCTTCACCGCCTCGCTGCTGCACGGCGTGACCCGTAACCCGTGGGCACCGCAGCGGTCCCCCGGCGGGTCGAGCGGCGGCTCCGGCGCCGCGCTCGCCGCGGGGCTGGCCCCGGTCGCGACCGGGACGGACGGCGGCGGGTCGGTGCGGATCCCCGCGGCGCTCTGCGGCCTGCTCGGCCTCAAGCCGACCCATGGCCTCGTCGGCCGGTGGCCGGCCGCCGACTGGCTCGACCTGTCGACCTACGGGCCGCTCGCGCACGACGCAGGCGACCTTCGGCTGCTGCTGTCGCTGATGGCGGGCCTGGTCGCGGGCGACCCGGACAGCGCACCACCGCCGGCCGACCTGCGGCTGCCCGATGCCGGGCCGCCCGTGCGCCGCCTCGTGGCCGCCGAGCGGACGTCCCCGCTCGGCCCGCTGCCCGCCGGGGCCGCCGGCCGGCTGCGGTCCGGCGCCGACGCCCTCGCCGACCTGCTCGCCGTCCCCGTCACGTGGCTCGACCCGGCCGACGTCCTCGGTGCCGGCGGCGGTCACGACCCGGACCTCGACTGGTTCGTCCTCGCACCGGCCGAGCACGTCGCCTCGCTCACCGAGGCGCTCGGCTCGCGCGAACGCGTCGCCGCCGCCGTCGAGGAGCCGGACCTGCTGCACCCGGCGACCCGTGCGTTCCTCGCCGCCGGGCTGCGGGTCGACGCCGCGACCTACCTCGCCGCGCGCCGGCGCCGCGCTCGGTACACCCGGCGCCTCGACGAGCTCCTCGGCGCGGACGGCCTGCTCGTGACGCCGACGGTCGCGACGGACGCGTGGTTCGCCGACGGCCGGCTCAGCCCGGACGACCCCCTCGGTCCGCTGCCGCCCGAGGTCTACTCGACCGCCGTCCAGAACGTCACCGGTCACCCGGCCCTGAGCCTGCCGTGGGGCTGCGACGCCGCCGGCGTGCCGTCCGGCCTGCAGGTCACGGCGCCGCGCTGGCGGGACCCGCTGCTGCTCGACCTCGCGGCGCGCTGGCAGGCGGCCCACCCGTGGCCGGCGGCCGCCCCCGGGTTCGCGCCGTGGCCGGCGGCGTGGTGACCCGGACCTGCCGGTGACCCGGACGGCTCAGGCCGGGTGGTGCCGCGTCTGCGCGAAGCGGACCAGGCCGCGCGCCTCGTAGTTGGCCAGCGCGTGCGGGTGGTCGAGGCTGCACGTGTGCACCCAGACCCGGCGCGTTCCCGGCAGGTCCCAGGCGTGATGCAGGGCTCGGGTCAGCAGCCAGCCGCCCCAGCCGCGGCCGAACCCGTGCCGGGCCAGGCCGAAGTACGCGAGCTCGACGGTGCCCGGCCGCTCGGCGGCCGGCTGCTGCTCCAGCTCGTAGTAGCCCGCGGGCACACCCTCGTGCCAGGCCGTCACGAGGTGGTGCTCGGGGCGGTCGACCCAGGCCGTCCACCGCTGCGTCGTCCAGGACAGCCGGTCGGTCCAGCCCCAGTCCTCGCCGACGAGCCCGTAGAAGAACCGGGACAGCTCGGGGGAGGCGTGCAGCGCGGGAAGGAGCAGCGGCGGGTCGGCGGGCTCTGCGGCCCCCCGGAGCGCCGCCCGGTCGGTCAGCTCGAGCGACCACGTGACGACCTCGACCATCTGCGCCTGCCTCGTGTCCCGTGCCCGGGTCACATCATGTCCCTGCCTGAGTCACCTCGGCGCGCCTGAGCCACCTCCGCGCGCGCCGTCTCCGTGCCTGTGTCCTCGGGCCTGTCCTCGGGCCCGCGTCACATCAGGTAGAGCCGGGACAGGCTGACCCGCTCCTGCGGGGAGGAGGTCACGACCTCCCCGTCGAGCCGGACGAGGGCCGTTCCGGGGTCGACGGTCACGGTGCCGGTGCGGCCGTGGTGCGTGAGGTCCGGCAGACCGATCCCGCGGCAGCCCCGGACGGCGACCCGGCGGCGCCGGGTGGGCAGCGTGTCCTGCCCGGCGTCGGCGCACGCCCCGCTGACGAACAGCACGGACAGGTCGGCGGCGGCCCCGCCGTGACCGCCGAACTGCGGCCCGTAGACGAGCGGCTCCGCGGCGTCGACCGTCGCGTTGGGGTCACCGGTGACGCCCCACGCGGGGACGCCCGACTTCAGCACGAGGTGCGGCTTGACCCCGAAGAACGCCGGGTCCCACAGGACGACGTCGGCGAGCCGGCCCGGCGCCAGGGAGCCGACCTCGTGCGCGAGCCCGTGCGCGATCGCGGGGTTGAGCGTGAGCTTGGCGAGGTAGCGCAGCACGCGCTCGTTGTCGTGCCGGGCGCCGCCGTCCTCGCCGTCGTCCGTGAGCGACCCGCGCTGGGCCTTCATCGTCCCGGCCAGGGCGAACGTCCTGGCCCAGGTCTCACCGGCCCGGCCCATGCCCTGCGCGTCGGACGACGTGATGGGGATGACCCCGAGGT
>DAIOGQ010000299.1:0-5019 GCA_036745175.1 Kineosporiaceae bacterium | reverse complement strand
CCCGTAGGATCGGCGCCGTGAGCGAGCAGGCGCCGTCCCGGATCACGTACGCCGACGCCGGCGTCGACGTCGCGGCGGGCGACAAGGCCGTCGAGCTCATGCGGGCAGCGGTCGCGCGAACCCACGGCCCCGAGGTCCTCGGCGGGATCGGTGGCTTCGCGGGGCTCTTCGACGCGAGCGCGCTCAAGGCCTACCGCCGCCCGCTCCTCGCCGCGTCGACGGACGGCGTCGGCACCAAGGTCGCCGTCGCCCAGGCCCTCGACGTGCACGACACGATCGGGTTCGACCTCGTCGGCATGGTCGTCGACGACATCGTCGTGTGCGGGGCCAGGCCGCTGCTCATGACCGACTACATCGCCTGCGGCACGGTGGTGCCCGAGCGGATCGCCGCGATCGTCCGCGGTATCGCCGCCGCCTGCGAGCAGGCGGGCTGCGCGCTCGTCGGTGGCGAGACCGCCGAGCACCCGGGCCTGCTCGGGGTCGACGAGTACGACGTCGCGGGGGCCGCCACGGGGGTCGTCGAGGCCGACGACCTGCTCGGCCCGCACCGCGTCCGGCGCGGGGACGTCCTCGTCGCCATGGCCTCGTCCGGCTTGCACAGCAACGGGTACAGCCTCGTCCGCCGGGTGCTGACGGTCGCGGGGTGGGGCTACGAGCGACACGTCGAGGAGCTGGGCCGGACGGTCGGCGAGGAGCTGCTCGTCCCGACCCGGGTCTACGCGGCTGACGTCCTGGACCTCGCGGCGGCCCTCGGCCCCGACCTGCACGCCCTCTCGCACGTCACCGGCGGAGGGCTCGCCGCGAACCTCGCCCGGGTGCTGCCCAAGCAGCTCACCGCCGCCGTCGACCGCTCGACCTGGACGCCGGCCCCGGTCTTCGGCCTCGTCGCGCGGCTCGGCGGCGTCCCGCGGACGGACCTCGAGCGCACGCTCAACCTCGGCGTCGGAATGGTCGCGGTCGTCGGGCCGCAGGTCGCGGAGGCGGCGGTCGCGCGGCTGGCCGTGCGCGGCGTCCCGGCCTGGGTGCTCGGCACGGTGAGTGCGGACGGCGACGGCCCGGACGGCTCGCACGGCCCGGCCGACGTCACGCAGGGTGCCAAGGGCGTGGACGGCGGCACGGTCCGGGTCGTCGGCGACCACCCCGCCTAGCCGTCAGTCGTCGGTCCCGTCCGGCGGGGTCCGGCGACGCGCCTCGTCGACCCGGTCGTCCTGCTGCTCCTTCGCCGCCCGGTCCCGGGCCGCGCGCCGCCGGATCTCGCCGACCGCGACGCCGACCGCGACGAGGATCGGCAGCCAGTACCGGCGGCTGCCCAGGACGGCGACGAGCCAGCCCGGGAGCGCCCAGTCGGGCCGGGGCAGGTCCGGCAGGTCGGGCCAGGGGACCGAGGGCAGGTCCACGCGGCGGATCGAGGGCAGGTCCGGCCAGGGGATCGCGCCCCAGGGGACGAGATCGATCGCGAGCCGAAGCCCGAGGACGGCGAGGGCGTCCTGGGTCACCGCGACGACGACGTGGCGCGCGGCGTAGAGCCGAGGGTGCTCGACCTGGAAGCGGTAGAGGCGCTGCGCGCGCGTCCCGGCGGGCGGCTCGAACGGGACTCGGTCCGGGCGCCGCCGCCGGCCGGGGGCGGGCCGACCGTCCACGTCGAGGGCGACCTCGCGTGCTCCGCCGTCCGGCACGGCGCCGGCCGGACCGGCGGTCCCGACGGTCAGCATGAGGCGATGCCCCGCGTGGGAGAGGACGTACGAGCCGGTCACCTGCCCAGCCTGGGGTCCGCCGGACCCGGCCGCCACGATCGACCGGACCCCGTCACCGGACCCAAGGAGGAGAACAGGCCCCGACCAAAGGTGCACCCGCGCACGTAACGACCCGGCGGACGAGGGCCGCGTCGGCGAGGAGTCGCCCGTTCCCGACAACGCACGGACCGCGCCACCCGCGGCGGCGCGGTCCGTCAGGTGCCGTGGTCTACGAGGTCAACGTTCGCGACCGGGTGCCCAGTCGGCGTACTCGTCCTCGTCCTCGTCGTCGTCGGCCTCGTCGCCCGTCTCCTCGTCGACGTCGTCGACTGCTCCTGCCGGAAAGGACTCGTGTCCGTCGGCAGATGTGAGCTCTCGCTGGAGGGCGTCGTAGTCGGTGTTCGGGCTGAAGTACTTCAGCTGCCGAGCCACCTTGGTCTGCTTGGCCTTCTGACGGCCGCGCCCCATGGCGTCGACCCCCTCATACGTCGACCCGGGGCAAGCGCCCACGGCGGGGCCCCGGAGTGTGGTCATCAGTCACTCGTGCTCGCTACGGTACAACGTCGCCAGCCCCTGCGGCATCCCGGCTGGTCCGACGGGGGTCGCCCGTCCGGATGACGTCCGGATGAGGTCCGGGCGAGGTCTCGACGAGGTCCGGACGAGGTCTGTCCGGCGTCCGGCGGCGGCGCGGACGCCGTCTGGTCGTCGTCGCTGCGCCGGCGTCAGGGCAGCAGGATCCGGCCCAGTGAGCCGACCCGTGCGATACGCCGCTCGGCGAGCCGGTCGGCGGCCGTCGCGGGGGTCTCGCCGCACTCGCGGGCGGTCCGCAGGACGGCGAGTGTCGTGTCGAAGATCCGCTCCGTCTTCGACCGCGCGCGTTCGAACGAGAACCCGTGCAGCTCGTCGGCCACCTGGATCACCCCGCCGGCGTTGACGCAGTAGTCGGGGCAGTAGAGGACGTCGCGCCCGGCGAGCACCTCGTCGACGGGCGCCTCGCCGTCGGGCACCGCGGCGAGCTGGTTGTTCGCACCGCCGCAGACCACGGCCGCGGTCGTCGTCCGGGCGACCTCGGGGGTCAGTGCGTGACCGAGCGCGCAGGGCGAGTAGACGTCCAGCCGCTCGGCGAGCAGGTCCGCGGTCGACGCGACCGCGCGGACCTGCGGGAACGCGTCGAGGACGCCCCGGACCGCGGTGGGGTCGACGTCGGTCACGACGACCTGTGCGCCGTCCTCGAGCAGCAGCGGGGTGAGGTGGCGGCCGACCTTGCCGACCCCGCTGACCCCGACGACCTTCCCGGCGAGCGTCGGCGCGCCCCAGCGCTCCTGCGCGGCCGCCCGCATGCCCTGGAAGACCCCGAGCGCGGTGAGCACCGAGGAGTCCCCGGCGCCGCCCTCGGCCTCGCTGCGGCCGGTCACCCAGCGGCACTCGCGGGCGGCGACGTCCATGTCGGCGACGTACGTGCCGACGTCGCACGCCGTCACGTAGCGGCCGCCGAGGGAGGCGACGAAGCGACCGTAGGCGCGCAGCAGCGGCTCCGACTTGTCCCGGGCCGGGTCGCCGACGATCACCGCCTTCCCGCCGCCGTGGTCGAGCCCGGCGAGCGCGTTCTTGTACGCCATGGCGCGGGACAGGTCGAGCACGTCGGACAGCGCCGCGCCCAGGCTCGGGTAGGGGTAGAACCGGGTGCCGCCGAGGCCCGGGCCGAGCGCGGTCGAGTAGAGCGCGATGATCGCCCGCAGACCGGTGGGCCGGTCGTGGCAGAACACGACCTGCTCGTGGCCCTGGCCGTACAGCGCCTGGTCGAGGTCGTCGACCTGGGCGGCGCCCACGTCGGCGTGCCGGTCCGCTGCGAGGGGCCTGACGGTCTGCGACGTCACGCCGCCACCCTAGGACGCGCGCCCGCGGGGTCGACCTGTGGCCCCGGGACGACGGGCCTGTGACGATGGCCCTGTGACCCGTCGCCTCCCCCCGGTCGTGCCCGCGACGACGCTGCGGGTCTACGAGCCGCTCGAGGCCTTCGCCATCGCCGAGCGACCGGCGCTCGAGGCACTCGCGCTCCGCGAGGGTGCCGACCGGCGGGCCGACGAGGCGGAGCGGGCCGCGTCCTGGCGCGCCGTCCTGACAGGGCAGGGTGCCGTCGTCCCGGGCGTCGACGGCGGGCCGCCGGAGGCCGTCGCGGATCCCCGGGCCGCCCGCACGCGGCCGCCGGGCGGCCGCCGGCACCTCGCCGTCCGGGTCCTGCGGTCCGGGGGCGTCGTGCTCGTCTGCCCGGTCGGCGAGCGGGAGGACGAGGACGGACGGCGGGCGCAGCGGCCGCCGCGCCGGCTCGTCCGGGGATGGACGCTGCCCGAGGCGTGGTTCGCCCTCGTCCGGGCCGCGGACGGCGAGCGGGCCGGCGGGCGCGGGCGCTACCTCGTCCCGATGTCGACGGCGCGCTCACGCGCCGCCCGGGCGCTCAAGACGCTGCGGCTCGGCGTCGGCGAGACAGAGCTGACCGCCGAGACAGAGCTGCTCGCGCGCTGGCTCGAGTCGTTCCATCCGCGGGCCTGGGTCGAGGTCGACGCGTCGGCGATCATCGGGTTCACCGGCGGCGAGGACGGCGCCGAGGACGTCCGCTTAGGTCTCGAATGTCTGGCTGCTGGTGATGCGACCGGTGCTGCGGCGTCTTATCACCGTTTGACCAACAGACAACGTTTACTTGACAGCCTTTCTCGGTCATCATGAGGTACCCGCCCCGGCACCGGATGCGGGGTGGGGAACCGCTATGACCCGAGCGTCGTGCATCCATCACGAGTTGTGGTCACCCGAGGTGGTACATCCCCCCTACGGGGGATCATCGACGGCAATTGTTCCCCAGAAGCGACCTGACAAGGCACGATGGTCCCAGCCACGGGGCATCGGCCCCGTTCCTGGAGGATGAGATGACCACCCGTACGCCCGACGCAGAGCCGCTGCTCACGCCGGCAGAGGTTGCCGCCCTGTTCCGAGTCGACCCCAAGACGGTCACTCGCTGGGCCAAGGCCGGCAAGCTGTCCTCGATCCGCACTCTGGGTGGCCACCGCCGGTACCGGGAGTCCGAGGTGCGTGCCCTGCTCGCAGGGATCCCGCAGCAGCGAGCCGACGAGGACTGACCGCCGAACCTCTCCGCCCGAACGGTCGAGCGCCGCTCCCCCTCGAGGGGGCGGCGCTCTGCTGTGCCCGGGAGTCCGTTCGCGACGGGTCCGCACCGAGCCCGAGCCGTCGGATCTGCGAGTCGTCGGTCAGGGGACGGCGGGCGGGTCAGCGG
>DAIOGQ010000298.1:0-5022 GCA_036745175.1 Kineosporiaceae bacterium | reverse complement strand
GGGCCTGGGTGGCGTTCATGTAGACGGCGTCGACGTCCGGCCGCTCCTCGCGGTCGACCTTGACGCTGACGAAGCTCTCGTTCATGAGGGCGGCGGTCGCGGCGTCCTCGAACGACTCGTGCGCCATCACGTGGCACCAGTGGCAGGCCGCGTAGCCGATCGACAGGAGCACGGGGACGTCGCGGCGCCTCGCCTCGGCGAAGGCCTCCTCGCCCCACTCGAACCAGTCGACGGGGTTCTCCCGGTGCTGGAGCAGGTACGGCGACGTCGCGGACGCCAGACGGTTCGGCACGGGGCCCATCCTCCCGCAGCGGGGAGCGGGTGGCCCGTCGCCGGTCCAGCCCAAGATGACCGAACTGTCATCGCCGCCGCGTAGCGGTGCGGCCCGGGACCACCTACCGTCGGACGATGCGATGGGTGCACCGGGCGGACGGGGTCGTCGACACGACCCGGACCGTCGACGGACAGGTCCGCTGCACGCTGTGCTTCGCCTTCCGTCCGGCCACGGCCATGTTCGTCGACTCCGAGGCCCGGGTCTGGGACGTCTGCACGGACTGCGCCTCGGAGGCCGCCGGGTACGCGCAGGGCGGCTCGGTTCGGTAGCCGCCGGGTCGGGACCGAACGTGCCGCGACCGCAGCCAGCGGCGCCAGGCCCGTGCGCTCTCCGCTGTGACGCGGGACCCGCTGTGACGCGCAGGCGCGGCGCCCCGTCGCCCTGACGCCGGCCGCCGATCTCGCGCCGCCGGCCGGGTGTGCGACATGATCCGGGGGTGCGCGCCTCGGGGGAACGATCCGTGGTGCTCGACGCCCTCGTCGCCGCCACGGACGACGTGACGGTCGAGGAGTTCCGGCTGGCCGACTTCCGCTGCGAGGCCGACGCCCGGCTGGGGCGCAAGCTGCTCTACCTGCTGAGCAACACCGAGTGGGTGCGCCGGACGACCGAGCACGTCGAGATCGGCCGGGCGCGGGTCGTCGACACCGAGGTCGTCGTCGACGTCGACCTGTCGTACCTGCCGCGCGCCGTGCTCGACGACGGACCCACGTGGCTGCCGATCCTCGCGGTCCCGCCGCCGCGGCCCGTCTGCGACGACGAGCGAGACCCCGTGACGAGCATGGAGGTCACGGACGCCGCCGGCGCACGGGTCTCGAAGGCGCCGCAGGCGGAGGTCCACCGCCGGCTGGCCGCGGCGCTCGCCGAGCTCGTCCTGGGCCGCCTCCCCCGGGCCCGCACCGGCAGCGGCCCGGGCCCGAGCCGCGACGAGCACGTCCTGCTCACGGCGGCGCTGCGCCGGCTGCTGCCGGGCGGGGTCGGCGAGCAGGCCGCGGACCACGGCGACGACCCGGAGGGCGCGGCGATGCTCGACCGCGGCCGGGCCCGGGTCGAGGAACGCCTGCACGACGCCCGCGTGCGGCTCCTGGACGCCGTCGACCGCGACCTCGCGCGGCCGCGACCGGTGCTGCGGTCCCGGCTCGTCGAGATGGTCGCCTCGCTCGTCGGCGTCGTCCATGCCGTCGTCCCCGTCACCGGCGACGAGGGCCCGACGTCCTTCGCGGTCCGGCTGCCCGGCCGCCGCCTGCGGCAGCAGCACCGTCGCCGGCTGTGGACCTCCGCCCGCGCTCACCTGCGGGTCGACCTGCACGCCGCGTCGGCCCACTCCGACCGGGTCGTGCACCTCGGGCTGCCCGACGGGATGGCCGTCGCGCACCGCAGCCGGCCCGGGTCCACCCCGGCCGGGGCCAGGATCGCGGTCAGCGACGTCCGGCCGGTCGAGGAGCTGCGGGCGCTCGTGGCCCTCGCGCTCGACGGGGACGGCGCAGCGGCCCCCTCGTGGACCCGGCGCCGGCTCGCCGGGCTCGCGGTCGACAAGGTCGAGACGTCGCTGGAGGCGCTGCAGCATCTGCGTGCCGTCGCCGGCGACGACCCGGCGTCCCGGCTGCTGACCCTGCGCCGTCGCCTGCTCGACGTCGCGAGCGCGACGTCCGCCGAGCCCGTCCGCGCGCTCGCGGCGGCCTGGGACGGCGGCGCCTGGCTGCCCGCGCACTACGAGCGCCGGCTCGTCGTCAACACGGCGACCCCCGGCCTCGTGCACGTGCGCGCCTCGGCCATCGAGGGGTCGGCGCAGCGGGCGACCACCGGCGACTCGGCCGTCGACGTCGACGTCGAGGTCGCCGACTCGACGGTCCTGGACACCGCACGGGACACCAACGTCATCAACGTCCTGCTCCTCACGCTCGTCGCCGGCCTGCTGCTGCTGGTCCGCTTCGGCGTCACCGCACCCGACGCGCTCCGGCCCGAGGTGCTCGCGACCGTCCTCACGCTCTTCCCGGCGATCCAGGCCAGCCGGGTCGACCGCCCCGACCGGTCGACCCTGCGCGGCGTCCTGTCCCAGCCGACGTACCTGCTCAGCCTCGCGACCGTCTTCCCGTCGCTGCTCCTCGCGGCCGCGCTCGCCGTCCGCGAGGACCGCCCCGAGCTGTTCGCCGTCGGCGCGCTCGCCGCGCAGGTCGGGCTGCTCTTCGCGCTGCGCCGGCCGGGCCGATCGGCCGGCGAGCCCGCGCTGCTGCTCACGACCGAGCATCCCCCCGCCCTCGACCGGCTCGACGTCCTGCGGGGCACCTGGGCCCGCACCCTCCTCGCGGACGCGCTCCTGCTCGGCCGGCTGACCCAGGGCTACATCGTCGGCGGGCCGGACACCGCCGGCGCCCTCGACGACGCGCTCGACGTCACCCTCGGCAGCGGGATCGACGAGGACACGTCGCAGAGCGCCGGTGAGCCGGAGACGTCGAGCGTCCACGGGCTCTTCCACACGACCGCGGCGGGGCACGCGATGTCGTTCGTGCTCGCGGGCGGCCACCGCCCCGAGCGCCCGGGTCACCCGAGCAGCGCCGCGGGTCGGGTGCAGGTCCGGCACGTGCCCGTCGACCCGGGCCGGCTCGCCGCCGTCGAGCCGCCCGCCTGGATCGTCGAGGCGTTCGTCGGTCTGCCGCCGGGCCGGCTCGCGGCCCTCGGCGTCGCCGACCACCCGGTCACCGCCCTCCTCGACGCGGCGCGCGCCGACGACCTGCCCGTCCTGCTCATCCAGTCCCCCGCGCTGCCACCGACGTACGCGGGCGAACGGCGCGACTGGCTGCGGCTGCGGGTCGGGGTGCCGTTCCTGCCCGGCGAGGACCTCGGCCGCCTGGCCCGTTACCTCGAGGCGCTCGACACGCTCCGCCGGCGGCACCCGGTCCGGGGCGCCGCCCGGGTGCACGTCTACGCGGTCCCGGAGTTCGCGACCCACCAGGCGAGCCAGACGGCGCCCGACGAGGCGGACAACGCCGGCCGGCGCACCGGTGACGTCCTGCGCGACATCGCCCCGGGGGACGTCGCGCTCAGCACGGTCCCCGGGCTCGAGGCGCTCGCGGTGTCCGCGCCGGCCCGGGTCGGGCTCGCGGCGGACATCCTGCGGGCGGCCGCCTCGGCGGGACCGTGCCGCCTGGTCGCGACGACGAGCGTCGTCCTGCACGGCCTCGCCGCGCTGCTCGTCGTCGTCGCGCCGGACGGCGCCCCGCCGGACCGTGCACCGGGCCGCGCTCCGACCCCCTTCGGGGACGCCGTCCGAGCGGCCCTCGACCCGCAGGACGTCGTCGAGGTCCTCGGGCCGGGCCGCGGCACGGCACCGGCCGCCGGGCCCCGCTCGGTCGTCCGGCTCCAGGTCCGGGTGCCCGAGCGCCCGCACGCGCTGCGCGCGCTCCTCGGGGACGTCGCCGACGCCCTCGACGGGCTCGACACGTGGTTCGCGCTGTTCCGGGTCGCCGACGGCCGCTCCGTGCAGGGCCGGCTGATGGCCCGCGTCCGGGCGGCGACCGCCGACGCCGTCCGGCGGCGCACGCAGGCCGCGGACGACGCGCTCGTGGACGCGGCCGCCCGTCGCGGTGCGGGCTCCGCCGACGACCCGCGCCGCGCGGCGGTCGAGGACGACCCGGTCGTCGACCTCGCCGTGCTGCGCACGACGGCGCCCTGACGGGCCGGGCACGCCCTCGGCGCCCGCCCGCGTGGAGCCACGCTCCGGCGTCCCGCCGGCGGGCGGCCGCCGAGGACGTTCGCCTCGGTCGGCGTCCGGGCCGGCCGCCTAGCGTGGAGGGGCCAGATCGGCGCGCCGTCCCTCACGGAGGCTGCCATGGGCGTCCCGGCCATCCGTACCGAGAACCTCACCAAGCACTTCGGCGACGTCGTCGCCCTCGACGGCCTCGACCTCGAGGTCGAGCCCGGCGAGGTCTTCGGCTTCCTCGGCCCCAACGGCGCGGGCAAGACGACGACGATCCGGTTGCTGCTCCACCTGCTGCACCCGACCGCGGGCCGGGCCTGGGTGATGGGGATCGGGGTCGACGACGTCCGGCGCGCACACCGGCGGCTGGCCTACGTGCCCGGCGAGGTCGCGCTGTGGCCGCAGCTCACCGGCGCCGAGACGCTCGCGCTGCTCGGCAACGTCGCCGGCGGGGTGGACGCCCGGGTGCGCGACGAGCTCGTCGAGCGGCTCCAGCTCGACCCGGACATCCGGGTGCGGGCCTACTCCAAGGGCAACCGGCAGAAGGTCATGCTCGTCGCGGCCTTCATGACCCACGCCGACGTCCTGCTGCTCGACGAGCCGACGGCCGGGCTGGACCCGTTGATGGAGGCCGAGTTCCAGGCGATGGTGCGCGAGGCCACCGGCCGCGGGCAGACCGTGTTCCTGTCCTCGCACCTGCTCGACGAGGTGGAGGACGTCTGCGGCCGGGTCGCGATCCTGCGGGCCGGCCGGCTCGTCGAGGTCGCCACGCTCGACGAGCTGCGCAGGATGGGCACGCTCGTCCTCGACGCGGAGTTCGACGGCCCGGGACCGCGGCCGGACTCCTTCGCCAGGCTCGCCGGCGTGGTGTCGGCCGAGCCGCACGCAGGCGGCGTGCGCCTGATCGTCAACGGGCCCCCCGGGCCCGTGCTCGCCCGCCTCGCCGCCGACGGCGTCGTCCGGCTGCACAGCCACGAGCCGACGCTCGAAGAGG
>DAIOGQ010000297.1:0-5050 GCA_036745175.1 Kineosporiaceae bacterium | reverse complement strand
CGCAGGGCGTGTCGGCTGTGGGAGCGCTCTTGTGACGAAGGTGAGGGGGGCGGGGTAACGGGGTCAGAAGCGGAAGGGCTTCGGGGGCGTCGAGAGTGCGGCGCGCGGGCACTGGTCGAGGGTGAGGTCGCCGAGACCGAGCGCCTCGTCGGACAGGCTCCGGACGGTCCAGCCGAGGGTCGCGCCGAGCTTGGTGATCGTCACCCGGTAGATCGTGATCTCGTACTTCGTCGGCGTCCCGTAGGCGACCTGGAGGGTGCCCAGCAGCCCGGACGCGTCGTCCGGCCCGCCGCTCCACGGCCGCTCGTACCGGTGCCAGCGGCTCGGCTCGGCGAGCCAGTGCCCGTCGGCGTGCACGCTGTCGAGCGACAGCTCGACGAGGATCGCCCGGGCGGCCTCCTCGGGGACGATCGCGGCCGGCCGGATGACCTCGGTGACGACGCCCTCGTCGTAGGCCTCGTCCAGATCGCTCGGCTCGTGCCTCACGCGCACCTCCTGGGCTCGCCGTCCACCCCGATCCTGTCGGCGTGTCGACCCGCGACCTGCACCGTCCGACCCGATGGAATACGAAGAGTAGTGAGTTAAGTACTCAGAGTTTCGGTGAGAGATGTGGTGCTGGTGTGATCCGTGGTGCAGAATGGCCGTGGACAGGCGCCAGCCGTGCTGCCGTGTCGCAGGACTGCTCACCGGACGAGGTCGTTGGGGAAGACGCACCTCAGACCCGGTGAAGGAGGCCCTGATGGCCGGTGCGACGACGCGAGGCGTCCTGTTCGTGCACTCCGCGCCCCGTGCGCTGTGCCCACATGTCGAGTGGGCCGCCGGGGGCGTTCTTGGTGTGCGCCTGACCCTCGACTGGATCCCGCAGCCCGCGTCACCCGGGCTCTACCGGACCGAGCTCTCCTGGCAGGCCGAACAGGGCACCGGCGCGCTCCTGGCGTCCGCGCTGCGCGGCTGGGCGCACCTGCGCTACGAGGCCACCGAGGAGCCGAGCCCGGGCGTCGACGGCGGTCGCTGGAGCCACACCCCCGAGCTGGGGATCTTCCACGCCGTCACGGACGTGCACGGCAACATCCTCGTCCCGGAGGACCGGGTCCGGGCCGCGCTCGACGCCGGCCACGGCGACCCGGCGACCCTCGTCGCCGCGCTCGACCTGGCCCTCGGCCGCGCCTGGGACGACGAGCTCGAGCCCTTCCGGCACGCCGGCGACGGTGCTCCCGTGCGGTGGCTGCACCGGGTCGGCTGACCGGATGACGACCGGACGACCCGACGACGGCGAAGGGCCCCGACCGCGTGGTCGGGGTCCTTCGCCGTGGCGTCGCGGGTGCGCCGCCCCTGCCTGGGTCAGTGCGGCCCGGGTCAGTGCGGCGCGGGCTGCATCTGGTCGGTCGCCAGGTCCTGGTGCCGGACCCGCAGGAACGTCACGATGAGCGCGCCGGCACCGAGGATCATGCCCGCGGCGACGAGGAACGCAGCCGTCGCGCCGCTCGTGAACGCCTGGACGCCGATGAGCTGCTGCAGTCCCTCGAGCTGGTCGGCCCCGACCTCGCCGGACGCGACCCGCTGCTGCAGGGCGGCGCCGAGCTCGGCGGCCTTGTCGCTCGACGCCCGGGACGCCACGGTGCTCAGCGTCGCCAGGCCGATCGCGCCGCCGACCTGCTGCATGGTGTTGAGCACGGCGGACGCGACCCCGGAGTCCTGCTTGTCGACGCCTGCGACCGCGGTGAGCGTCAGCGGGACGAAGATGAGCCCGAGGCCGAAGGACATGACGACCATCGGGCCGAGCAGACCGGCGAGGTACTGGGTCCCGGTGTCGATCTGCGCCATCCAGAGCATGCCGGACGCCGCGAGGACGGCGCCGGGGCCGGAGATCCAGCGGGCGTCGACCCGTGAGATGAGGAACGACCCGAGCTGCGCGGCGGCGATGATGCCCGCGCTGAACGGCAGGAAGGACACCCCGGCCCTGACCGGCGAGTACCCGAGGACCGTCTGGATGTAGATGCCGAGGAAGTAGAAGAACGCGAACATTCCCGCGCCGACGACGAGCATCGACACGTACGACGCGGCCCGGTCGCGCTGGGCGAGCACCCGGAACGGCATGAGGGCGTGCGTCGAGCGGTTCTCGATGAACAGGAACAGGGCGAGCAGGCCGACGCCGATGCTGAGGTACGCGAGCGTCGCCGTCGTGCCCCAGCCCTTCTCGGCGGCCTGCGTCAGGCCGTACACGAGGCTGGCCAGACCCGCCGTCCCGGTGAGGGCGCCGGGCAGGTCGAACCGGCCGCGCTGGCGGGCGGACTCGCCGAGCACCGTCGGTGCGGCGACGAGGACGAGGACGCCGATCGGCACGTTGACGAAGAACGTCCACCGCCAGTCGATCTCGGTGAGGAAGCCGCCGAGGATGAGGCCGATCGCCGCCCCCGCGCCGCTCATCGCGGCGTAGACGGCGAAGGCCCGGTTCCTGGCCGGTCCGGCGGGGAAGGTCGTCGTCACCAGGGACAGCGCCGTCGGCGAGGCGACGGCCGCACCGAGGCCCTGCAGGATCCGGGCGGCGATCAGCTGGCCCTCGGACTGGGCGACGCCGCCGAGGAACGAGGCGAGCGCGAAGATCGCGACGCCGCCCATGAAGACCTTGCGGCGCCCGAGCAGGTCGCCGAGCCGGCCGCCGAGCAGGAGCAGGCCGCCGAACGCGAGGGTGTAGGCGTTGACGACCCACGACAGGTTCGCCTGCGAGAAGCCGAGGTCGGTGCCGAGCGTCGGCAGCGCGATGTTCACGATCGTCGCATCGAGCACGACCATGAGCTGGGCCGTGCTGATCACCGCGAGCGCGAGTCCCAGGTGGCGTTTGTGGCCGCCCCGGGTGCCGGCCGGGCCGCCGCCGACGGCGTTGTCGAGCTCGGCGTCCAGCTCGGGGTCGAGGGCCGGGTCGAGCGCCGGGTCGACGGCGCGCGCGGCGCCGTCGGGCTCGGGGCCGCCGGTGGTGGCAGGTGCGGACATGATGCTCCTCAGGGGTGGACCGCTGGGCGGCGTGGTGGACTGCCCGGCCGCACGGAAGCGGGCGGCCGACAGGTGTGAGGTGTGTGTCGGGGGCGTCGCGTCAGCCGGCGGGCGACCGGCCCCCGGCGTTGCGGACCGCAGGCAGCACGACATCGTCGACGACCTGCCGGACGAGGCCCTCGAAGGACTCGTCGACCGGTCCGAAGGACAGGCGGAACATGATGATCGCCGGGACGATCTGGCCGACGAGCTCGAGGTCGACGCCGTCGGCGACCTCGCCCCGGTCCCGGGCCCGCTCCAGCAGGACCCGGACGCAGTTGCGCCGGGGGTCGATGAACCGGCCCCGGAGCGCGACGCCGAGGGCGCGGTCGCGGTGCATCGCCGTCGAGAGCCCGCAGACGAGGTCCATCTGCCCCGGGTCGAGGATGCCGCCGATCCGGGCGTCCGCCATGGCGAGCAGGTCGCCACGCAGCGTCCCGGTGTCGGGCAGCGCCGGCTCGCCGCCGTCGAGCTGGCTCATCGCGTCGGCGACCAGGTCGGCCTTGCCCGGCCAGCGCCGGTAGAGGGTGGCCTTGCTCGCCCGGGCCCGGGCGGCGACCGTGTCGATGGTCAGCTTGTCGTAGCCGACCTCGCGCAGGACCTCGAGAGCCGCGTCGAGGATCTCCTGCTCGCGATCTGCGCTGACCCGGGGCCGGCTCCGCGGGGACGCGGTCGTGGACCCGTCGGTGCTCGTCATGGCCGCCTCCCTCCGCAGAGAACGAAACCGTTCCGTACTCGCGTGACAGTACGGAACGGTTTCGTTTCGTGCAAGCCGGACGACCCCGTCGGCGATGGGTCGTGCGTCACACGCTCCGGAAGGCGAGCGCGACGTTGTGGCCGCCGAAGCCGAACGAGTTGTTCAGCCCGACGATGTCGCCGGCCGGCAGCGGCCGCGGGTCCTTGCGGACGACGTCGAGGTCGACCTCGGGGTCGGGGTCGTCGAGGTTGATCGTCGGCGGCGCGATCCGGTGGTGCAGCGCGAGCACGGTGAAGATGCCCTCCAGGGCCCCGGCGGCACCGAGCAGGTGACCGGTCATGGACTTCGTCGCCGAGATGGCCACGTGGTCGGCGTCGCGGCCGAGGGCGCCGCGGATGGCATGCAGCTCGGCGAGGTCGCCGACCGGCGTCGACGTCGCGTGCGCGTTGAGGTGGACGACGTCCGCGGCCGTCAGGCCGCCGTTGTCGAGCGCCGCGCGCATCGCGCGCGCCGCGCCGGTGCCCTCGGGGTCCGGGGCGGCGATGTGGTGGGCGTCCGAGGTGAGCCCGGCGGAGACGATCTCGGCGTACACCTTCGCGCCACGGGCCTTCGCGTGCGCCTCGGACTCGATGACGACGATGCCGGAGCCCTCGCCGAGGACGAAGCCGTCGCGCCCGCTGTCGTAGGGCCGCGAGGCGAGCTCGGGGGCGTCGTTGCGGGTCGAGAGGGCCTGCATCGCGGCGAAGCCGGCGATGGGCAGCGGGTGGATGGCGGCCTCGGTGCCGCCGCAGACGACGATGTCGGCGCGGCCGGTGCGGATCATGTCGACGCCGTAGGCCATCGCCTCGGCGCCCGACGCGCACGCCGACACCGGCGTGTGGACCCCGGCCCGGGCGCCGATCTCGAGGCTGATCGCCGCGGCCGGGCCGTTCGGCATGAGCATCGGGACGGTCAGCGGGAAGACCCGGCGCGGGCCCTTCTCGCGCAGGACGTCGTAGGAGTTGAGCAACGTCCACACCCCGCCGATGCCGGACGCGACGACGGCGCCGAGGCGCAGCGGGTCGACCTCGGGGGTGCCCGCGTCCCGCCACGCCTCGCGCGCGGCGACGAGCGCGTACTGGCCGGACGGGTCGAGCCGGCGTGCCTCGACCTTCGCGAGCACCTCCTCGGGCCGGACGGCGACCTCGGCCGCGAAGGTCACGGGGAGCTGGAACCGCTCGACCCACTCGTGCTCGAGCGGTCGGGCACCGGAGCGGCCCTCCAGGGCGGCCTGCCAGGTGGTCGGCACGTCCCCGCCGAGCGGCGTGGTCGCGCCGAGACCGG
>DAIOGQ010000296.1:0-5171 GCA_036745175.1 Kineosporiaceae bacterium | reverse complement strand
GCGCGTACGCGAGCTCCGGCTTGTGGAACGGGTCGACGTAGCGGTGCTCGCCGGGTTCCCGGACCTCGCCCGCGTAGGCGGCGGCCGCCCGCTCGGCGGACGGGTGCACCTGCACCGAGAGCGGCTTGTCGATCGCGAGGACCTTCAGCAGGTACGGCAGCCGCGGTCCGAAGATCGCCGCGACGTCGGCCCCGAGCACGACGTCCGGCGCAGCCCCTACGAGCTCGTCGAGGGGCTGGACGGTCCCGTCCACGGCCTCGAGCCCGGACGGTGCGGAGGGATGGGCGCCCATCCACAGCTCGGCCTCCGGGCCGCCACCGGGTCGCCGGCCCTGCATCCTGGCCAGCGCCGTCGTCGAGCCCCAGTCGTAGGCCTGCACCGGGTTGACCATCTTCTGCGGCCAGGGGCCGGTGGCGACCGGGCGCGGCAGCTGCGACGCCTGTGTCATCGCGCCCCCTCCGTCCGTCCGCGGGGCGGTGGGCACCTGCCGCCCGCCGCCGTCAGGCCGTCGCGTCGAGCTCCCGGGGGAGGTCGCGCATCCGGGCCAACGGCGAGAAGAGTACCGGCCCCGCCGCGGCGACCTGTCCGATCACCGAGACCCACAGCGCGGGCACGATGCCGAGCCGCTCGCCGAGGAAGCCGCCGGCGAGCGCGCCGACCGGCATGACGCCCCAGACGAGGAAGCGGATCGAGGCGTTCATCCGGCCGAGCAGCGCCGGCGGGCACAACCGCTGCCGGAAGCTCACCTGGGTGACGTTGTAGACGACGACTCCCATGCCGAACGCGGCGCTGCCGACGCTGACGAGCGCGAGCCGCGCGAGGTCGCCGTCGAGGTGCACGGCGAGCGGCGTCGTCGTCGCCATGACCGCCGAGAGCAGGGCGCTCAGCGGGATGATCCGGCCCTCGCCGACGACCCGGGTGAGCCGTGACGTCGCGAGCGCCCCGAGCAGGCCGCCGAGGGCGGCGACCGTGAACGCGATGCCGACGGCGCCGGTGTCCAGGCCCAGCGTCGTCAGCAGGTAGAGCACGAAGAGCGTCGTGCCGATGCTGCCGAAGAGGTTCGACAGCGAGGTGCAGGCGGCGATCCGGGACAGCAGCGGGTGCCGCAGGACGAACGACAGGCCCTCGCCGATCTCCGTCCGTAGCGGGCGGCGGCCGGCCTTCGGCGGCGGCTGCGCGCGGTGCCGGATCCGGCGCAGGAAGAACGCCGAGACGAGGTAGCTCAGGGCGTCCGCGGCGATGAGCACCGGTGCGGACACGACCCGCAGGAGCTGGCCGCCGACCGCCGGCCCGGCGACCATCGCGACGGTCTGGCTCGCTTGGAGCTTGGCGTTGCCGTCGACCATCTGCTCGCCGTCGACGAGCTCGGGCAGGTAGCTCTGGTAGGCCACGTCGAAGAAGACCGTCGCGACCCCGGCCACGACGGCCACGGCGTAGAGCTGCCACAGCGTGAGCACGTCGAACGCCCACGCGACCGGCACCGTCGCGAAGACCACGGCCCGCGCGAGGTCGGCGTCGATGAGCACGGAGCGCTTGCGCCAGCGGTCGACCCAGGCGCCGGCCGGCAGGCCCACGAGGAGGAACGCGAGCGTCTCCGCGGCGGTGAGCAGACCCATCTGCCGCTCGCGGGCACCGAGCACGGTCACCGCGAGGACCGGGAGCGCGAGGCCGGACAGCTGGGTGCCGACCTGGCTGATCGTGTCGCCGATCCACAGCTGGCGGAAGTCGTGGTGCCGCCAGAGCGGACCGCCGGGTGCCGCCGGGCTCCCGACGGCCGGGACGGCGGGAACGGCGGACGGGAGGTCGGGCACGGTCACGGCACCAGGCTGGCCAACCGATTGAGGAAAGTCAATCGGAATTACCGGTCCGGCTAGAGTGGCGCCATGGTGCCGGGCGACGCGGTCGGGCGAGAGCCGGCGGGGCCGTCCGCCGCGGTGGCGCCGTTGCCCGCCGGTGGTCCGGCCCGGCCCGCGAAGCGTCCGGCGACGGACGTCGAGCGGCGGGCCCTCGCGTCGTCCCTGCGACTGCGGATCCTCCGGATGACCCTCGACGAGGCCTTGACGAACAAGGAGATCGCCCAGCGGCTCGGCCGCGACCCGGCGACGGTCCTGCACCACGTCCGGACGCTCGTCGACACCGGGTTCCTCGTCGCCGAGCCCGTCCGGCCCGGGCCGCGTGGTTCCCGCGAGCGACCGTACCGGGCGACCCGGCTGTCGTGGGAGCTCGACACGGGCCACGAGGACGCCGCGGCCGGCGCCGAGGCGATGGCCGAGGCCTTCCTCGAGGAGCTGCGTGCGGCCGGCTGGCAGACCGCGGGGCTGACCAGGCTCGGACTGCGGCTCACGGACGCCGAGCGCGACGACCTCCGTGAACGGCTCGCGGCGGTCCTCGAGGAGTTCGCGGCCCGCCCGCCGTCCGAGGCCGGCCGGCCGTGGTCGGTCTTCCTTGCGGTGCACCCCGACCCCAGCCGGGACTGACCCGCCGACCCCGGCCGCCTGGACCGACCGCCTGGACCGACCGCCTGGACCTGGGGCGGGCGGCGCCACGGCCCTGCACGTGGCCCGGATCCGTCAGGATGAGGCCATGCCCACGGACCGCCGCGTCGTCGACCTCACCCATGTCGTCGAGGACGGCATGATCACCTACCCCGGGCTGCCCGGCCCCGAGGTCGGCGTCCACCTGACCCGCGAGGCCTCGCGCGCGCACTACGCCGCCGGGACCGAGTTCGAGATCGGCCGGGTCGCCATGGTGGCGAACACCGGCACCTATCTCGACGCGCCGCTGCACCGCTTCGCCGCCGGCGCCGACCTCGCGGCCGTCCCGCTCGACCGGGTCGCCGCCGTTGCGGGCATCGTCGTCGACGTGCGCGGCGCGGCCCGGGGCGCCGGCCCCGAGGCCTTCGCCGGTCTCGACGTCGCCGGGCACGCCGTCCTGCTGCACACCGGCTGGGACGCGCACTGGCGCACCGAGCGGTACGGGCGGGACGCGCCGTTCCTCACCCTCGACGGTGCCCGACACCTCGCCGACCACGGTGCGGTCCTCGTCGGGACCGACTCGGTGAACATCGACGACATCGGGGACCGCACCCGGCCCGCCCACACGACGCTGCTCGGTGCGCAGGTCGGCGTCCTGGAGCACCTGACGAACCTCGGCGCGCTGCCGCGGGACGGTTTCGAGCTGCACGCCGCCCCGGTGCCGGTCCGCGGCCTCGGCACGTTCCCGGTGCGCGCCTACGCCGTGCTCGCTGCGTCCCCGGGGGGTCCGGCGAGCGGTCCGGGTGGCGGTCCGGGTGGCGGTCCTGCGTGACGGCGGCCGACGCCGCGCAGGGGATCGGCTGGGTCGGGGCGGCGCTGCTGCTGCTCGGGTACTGGCTCGTCTCGACCCGCCGCGCGGACGGCGAGGGGCTGCCGTTCCAGGTCGTCAACATCGCCGGGTCGGTCTTCCTCGGGATCGCCGCCGTCGGCGGCCGGGTCTGGTCGTCGGCCGCCCTCAACGCCGTCTGGGCCGCGATCGGGGTCGTCGTCGCGGTGCGGGTCGTCGTCCGCCGGCAGCGCTCGCGGCGCACGCGCGGCCGGGTCGCCGACCCGGCCGGCTGACCACGCGCGCCGGTCGGTCCCGGTCGACGGCCGACCCCGCTCGACGGCCGACCCCGCTCGACGGCCCACGACGTTCTCGTGGCGTCGTCAGGACTCGCGCAGCTGCCAGGTCGCGCCGTCCGGGGTGTCCCGGACCTCGACCCCGGCGGCGGCGAGCCGGTCGCGGACCAGGTCCGACGTCGCGAAGTCCTTGCCCGCCCGGGCCCGGGCCCGGACCTCCAGGAGCAGCTCGACATGGGGCGCGACGACCTCGCGCGGGTCACGCGCCCCGACGTGGGCGAGCTCGCCCAGCCGGACGACGAGCGCACGCAGCGTCCGCCGCGCCGCGTCTGCCTGGTCGGACTGCAGCGTGTCGGTGCTCCAGGCGACGATCGCGGCCTCGAGGTCGAGGATCGCGGTGACGCAGCCGTCGACGTCGGCGGCCGCGATCGCCGCGTCGAAGCGGCTGCGGGCCAGTGCCGTGTCGGTCGCCAGCGAGGCCGCGGCGCGCTCACCGGCGGCGCCGTCCGCTGCGGCCGCTGCGTCCGCCGCGCCGCCGGCCGTGGTCCCGGCCGCCGCGCCCGCGCCGCCGCCCGTCCCCTCCGCCGCGCCACCGGGCCCGGCGTCGCCCTGACCGTCGCGCGCGTCCCGGCGGAGCATCGCGCCCAGCTCGTCGAGGCCCAGCTCGGTGCCCGCGACGAAGGTCCGTGACACCCCGCGCCGCCGGACCGTGACGAGCCCGTTGCCGGCGACCCGCGCCGTCCGGGCCCCGAGGTCGACCAGGAGCGCCGTGTGCTCGTCGACGCCGAGGACGCCGACGGCGTCGGGCAGGTCGCCCTCCAGCAGCGCGAGCCGCTGCTCGCCGAGGTAGCAGAACCGCGTGTCGTGCCCGCCGCCCTCGGCGTTGTCGTAGTGCGGCACGACGACGGCCTCGATGCCGGTGAGCCGGCCGAGCAGGTCGAGCCCGGGCTCCCAGCGCGGCTCCGCGCCGACCTTGTAGATCTCGTAGACCGGGATCGCGTGCGTCCCGAGCGTGCACGCCGCGGCCGAGCCGAAGACGAGCGTGCCGCCGCGGGCGGCGATGTCCAGCAGTGCCTCGGGCACCGGCGTGCCGACCCACTGCCGCAGGGCGTACGTCGGGCTGCCGGGCCCGGCGAACGCCCACGACGCGCGGTGCAGCAGCGCGAGCGCCGTCTCGGACTCGACGACAGGTGCGTCGGCGCGGCGCCAGCGGGCGACCTCGACGGGCGTTCCGACCGAGTCGGCGAAGTACGCCTGCGTCCTCGCGACGAGGTCGTCGGCGTTCATCTGGAACCCGAACGGGGTGTCGAGCATGACGGCGGGACCGCCGCCGGCGGACGCCGCGGAGCGGGCGAGCACCTCGCGGTGGATCTTCACCATCGTCGGGGCGGTCTCGCCGGACCCCATGATCACGAGCAGGCTCACGCGGTCGCCTCCTGCGTTCCGGTCGGGGGTTCGGACGTCGTGGCGGCCGGGCCGCCGTCCGCCCGTCCCGCGAGGGCGAGCAGGTCGGCGGCGAGCCGGTCCGGGTGCTGGGCGTGCAGGTCGTGGTCGGCCCCGGGATACCACCGGGCG
>DAIOGQ010000295.1:3189-5187 GCA_036745175.1 Kineosporiaceae bacterium | reverse complement strand
CACCGGGACGGGCAACGGGGCCGGCGCAGGCAACGGGATGGGCATGACCGGCCGAGGAATGTCCACGACCCCGGGCGCCCGGGCCGTCCAGGTCACGTCGCCGGTCATCGTCGACGGTGCGCGGGTCGGGACCGTCGTCGTCGGGTTCGCGGCCGGCGCCGACACCACGGGCCGCCGGGTCGCGTGGTCCTGGATCCTCGGCGCCGCTGCGGCCGCTGTCGCCGTGGCGGTGACGGCGGGCTGGTTCGTCGTCCGGTCCTTGACCCGCCCGCTCGTCGCGCTCACAGCGGCGACCAGGGCCTTCGGGACCGGCGATGTCACCGCTCGGCCCGCCGAACGGGGGGTCGGCGAGCTCGCCGAGCTCGCCGGGGCGTTCGACCAGGCGGCGGAAGCAGTGCAGCGCAGCGACCGGGCGCGGCGGCAGATGACCGCGGACGTCGCGCACGAGCTCCGCACCCCGCTCACCGCACTCCAGGCAGGCCTGGAGGAGCTGCGCGACGAGCTCGTCGAGCCCGACCGCGACACGTTCACCCGGCTGCACGACCAGACGCTGCGGCTCGCCCGGACGGTCCAGGAGCTGTCCGACCTCTCCGCCGCCGACGCCGCCGTGGGCGACCTGCACCCCGAGGACGTCGACCTCGCCGCCGTCACGAAGGACGCGCTCGCCGCGCGTGAGGCCCAGCTGCGGGCGGCGGGACTCCTCGTCCACGCAGACCTCGCACCGGGTCGCGTCGTCCGGGTGGACGTCGACCGCTACCACCAGATCGTCGGCAACCTGCTCGACAACTGTGCCCGGCACTGCCGTCCCGGTGACCAGGTGCACGTCACCGTCGGGCCGGCACCGGACGTCGTGACCGCTCCGGGCGCCGCCGGGTCCGCTCGGCTCGTCGTCCGCGACAGCGGACCCGGCATCCTGGCCGAGGACCTGCCGCACGTCCTCGAACGGTTCTGGCGCGGCCGTGACCGGCGCGCCGTCGCCGGCACCGGGGTGGGCCTCGCCGTCGTCGCTCGCCTCGTCGAGGCGCACCGCGGCAGCCTGGCCGTCGGCTCGGACGGCGCGACCGGGACGACGGTCACGATCGACCTCCCGGTCGTCCGGACGGCAGCCGCCGATCCGGACCACGCGGCGGTCAGCGGAAGTCGGTGACCGCGCCGACGGAGTAGCCGCGGCTGGTCCAGTCCGCGACGACTGACCAGCGGTCGCCGCGCACGACGGTGACCCGCCGTTCGACCAGCTCGTGGCCCGAGTACCCGCTGCGCTCGACCGTCAGGCACGCGGCACCGCGCGGCAGCGCCAGCAGAGACCGTTCCGCCGGCCCCGGCAGGGTCGCGCTGATCCGTTCCCGGCCGCCGGTCACCCGGATCCCGCACCGCGTCGCGAGCTCGTCGTACAGCGCCGCGCGGGTGAAGTCAGCCGTCATGAGCGGGCCAGCCACGGCGGCCGGCAGCCACACCCGGTCGTGGGCGAGCGGGATCGCGTCGGCGAGCCGGACGCGCTCGAGATGGAACAGCCTCGCTCCGGCCGGGAGCCCGAGCGCGGCCGCTGCCTCGGCGTCCGTCGTCAGGGACTGGTCGAGGACGGTGCTCGTCTGCACCATGCCGCGCGCCTCCACCTCCCGGAAGAGGGAGTACAGGCTGCCGAGCGGCTGCTCGATGGCGGCTCGGACCTGCGTGGGCCGCCCGCGCGAGGAGTCCAGGACACCGGCCTCGCGCAGCCGGCGGAGGGCCTCCCGGACCGTGTGCCGGGAGACGTCGTAGTCCCGGGCGATGTCCAGCTCGCCGGGAAAGCCGGCCGCGAAGGCGCCGGCGGTCAGGCGCCGCGAGAGGTCGTGCTGGAGCTGCGCCCACAGCGGCAGCGGGTCCCGACGGTCCAGTGGGCGGGCCTCGGCCTGCACGGTCACGGGCGCCTCCCCGGTCGGATGACCGGACAAGCGTACCCAGCGGGTGTGCCGGGTCAGCGGCAGGCGCAGCGCCTCTCGGGCGGCACGGTCGCCAGGG
>DAIOGQ010000295.1:0-3089 GCA_036745175.1 Kineosporiaceae bacterium | reverse complement strand
GGTGTGCCGGGTCAGCGGCAGGCGCAGCGCCTCTCGGGCGGCACGGTCGCCAGGGCCTGGTCGACGTGCAGGCCGCAGCCGCTCCAGGTGATCTTGCGGCAACGGGGGCAGGGGGCGGGGCTGCACATGGTGCGTCTCCTTCGTCGAGGGTGTGCTCCGGTCGTGCTCATGCGCTGACGGGCTCGTTCATGGCCTCCCAGGCGGCGAAACCGCCGAGCAGGTCTGAGACGTCCGGGCTGCCGCCGCGCCGCAGGAGGCTGGCGGCGACGCTGGAGCGCCAGCCGCCCGCGCAGTAGATGACGACGGGACGGCCGGTGGGGATCTCGCCGGCCCTGCGGCGCAGCTCGGCGAGCGGGATGTGGATCGAGCCGGGGATGTGGCCGCCGTCGCGCTCGCCGATGTTGCGGACGTCGACGACGACCGGCACCTGCGGCGTGTCGGTGGCCGTGAGCTCGGCGAGCTGGACGGCGGTGAGCCGGCTGCCGTGCTCGACCTGCGCCTGGCGGGCGAGCATGACGGTCTCGGGCTCGGCGAGGTAGCCGGCGACGCGGTCGAAGCCGATCCGGGCGAGCCGGGTCGCGACCTCGCCCTCGCGCCCCTCGGGGGCGACGACGACGACCTCCTGGTCGGCCGTGAGGACCATGCCGGCCGTCTCCGCGAACCGGCCGTCGGCCGGCACGTTGAGCGACCCGGCGAGGTGCGCCGCGCCGAAGTCCACGACATCCCGGGTGTCGAGGATCACGGCGCCCTGCGCTAGGGCCGCATCCAGGCCGGCGGCGTCGAGTGCGGGCACCGCGGTGCCGGCGTCGAAGACCTCGCGGTTCTTGCGGTTGAGGATCGCGTCGTAGGCGAAGTACTCCGGGGCCGAGGGCTGCCCGGCTGTCACGAGGGCCACGAACTGCTCCTGGCTCATCGGCTGGCAGGCGTAGTTGAGCAACCGCTGCTCACCGATCGTCGACTGCCGGGCCGTCGAGAGGTTCTTGCCGCACGCCGACCCGGCGCCGTGCGCGGGGAACACCCGCACCGGGTCCGGCAGGCCCATGAGCTTGCGCTGGATGGAGTCGTACAGCTGGACGCCGAGCTCGTCGGCGGTGACGCCGATCGAGGCGAGAAGGTCGGGCCGGCCGACGTCGCCGATGAAGAGCGCGTCGCCGGTGAGGACACCGTAGGCGACCTCGTCGTCGGCGTGCTCGTAGACCAGGACGCTGACCGACTCCGGCGTGTGGCCGGGGGTCTCCATGATCTCGAGGACGACGTCGCCGAGGACGACCCGGTCGCCGTCCGCGAGGGGGCGGGTCTCGAACTCTGCCTGGGCGACCCGGCCGTAGCCGATCCAGGCGCCCGTGGCCCGGGCGAGCTCGAGGTGCCCGGAGAGGAAGTCGGCGTGGAAGTGGGTGTTGACGACACCGATGATCGTCAGCCCGGCGGCCCTCGCGTCGTCGAGGTACTCGGCGACGTCCCGGCGCGGGTCGACGACGACCGCCTGCCCGGTGCCCGTGTCGCCGACGAGGTAGGAGGCCTGCGAGAGGCAGTCGACGTAGTACTGCGTGAAGAGCATCGTCGAGGGTCGGTCGGCGGTGGGACGCGCGGTGGGCCGGGCGGACATCTGGGTCTCCTGACGGTTGGCGGGGAGGGCCACGGCGGGGCCCTCCACAGTGGTGGACCGGAACGGCTTCATACCCCTAGAGGTATACATTCGAAGGGCTGCCGCGGCCACGGCGAGGGCGGCGGCTCCCGCGAGGAGGCTCCACGACGCGCCGGCGGCGCGGAACTGCTCGGCGAGCACGAGCGTCGCGATCGCCAGGACGAGAACGGCGAAGATCCGGCGCAGCCGCTCCGCCGGGATCCGCCCGGTGAGGCGGCTGCCGGCCAGGCTGCCGACGACGGCAGACGCGGTCACGGCCAGGGTGAGGCCCCAGGGCAGCCGGGTGTCCGAGAGGTGCCCGGCCAGACCTGCACCGGACTGCATGGCGATGACGAGCAGCGACGTCCCGACCGCCGCCTGCATCGGCAGGCCGGCGACCAGGACGAGCGCCGGCACGACGACGAACCCGCCGCCGGCGCCCACGAAGCCGGTCGCCGCGCCAACGGCCAGACCGAGGCCCACGGCCACGACCAGTCGCAGCCCCTCCCGCTCCCCGCCGGCACCCCGGCGACCGCGGAGCATCCCGACGGCTGCGGCGACCATCATGACGGCGAAGGCCGCAAGCAGGACCGGGCCGGGGACCGAGGCCGAGGCCAGTCCTCCCGCGTAGGCGCCGAGCATGCCGGCGAGGCCGAACACCAGACCGGTGCGCCACCGGACCCGACCTGCGCGGGCGTGGGCGACCAGGCTCACCCCGCTGGTGACGCCGACGACGAAGAGCGACCCGGCAGCCGCCGGGTGCGGGTCGAAGCCCGCGACGTACACCAGGAGGGGGACGGACAGGATCGAGCCGCCGCCGCCGAGGAGCCCGAGCGACGCACCGACCGCGAAGGCCAGGATGACGGTGAGTGCCGCGGTCACGAGGGTCGCATCCCGGTCAGCCGGGGCCGGCCGGAGCGGGTCGGCGCCACGGCGGCGACCACCTGCCGGTCGATCTCGAGCTGTTCCTGCGACATCTGGTGCGCCCTCCTCGGAGCTGCCGTGCCGCATGGTTGCTCTGGGCGGCGTCCACTCCGGCGTTCCGGATGTACGTACATTACGGGATGGCGTCGACCTGGAGCAAGTCATACCCAAGGGGGTATTGTTCGAGCCCGGCGCGTCGGACCGGATGGTCCGTGTGCTCCGTCCGCCATGGCCCGTCCGCCCGTGCGCCGCGCTCGCCGGGACCACGCCCGACCCGATCCGAGGAGAAGCTCATGTGCCGTTCCGCCACCTGCCGGGCCTGTGGCAAGGCCAGCTGGAAGGGCTGCGGCCAGCATGTCGACCAGGTCCTGCGCAGCGTCCCCAGGAACCAGCGGTGCTCGTGCACGGCCGAGGTCAAGGCCGCGGCGTCCGGTCAGTCCCTCTTCGCGCGGCTCTTCGGGCGCTGAGAGCGCCGCCCGCGGTGCCTCGGGCGGCCGTCGGCCGGCCGGCGACCGCCTGGCTGACCGACCGCCTGGCTGAC
>DAIOGQ010000294.1:0-5187 GCA_036745175.1 Kineosporiaceae bacterium | reverse complement strand
CGGTGCACGTGTTCTTGACGTCGCAGTAGAAGTCGAACGACCACGTGCCGCCCTCACGGCCGATGCCGCTGCGCCCGTTGCCACCGAACGGCGCGGAGAGGTCGCGCACGAAGAAGCAGTTGACCCAGACGGTGCCCGCCGACAGCCGGGCCGCGACCCGTTGCGCGTGGTCGGGGTCGCCGCTGACGAGCGTCGCCGCGAGGCCGTAGTCGGTGCCGTTCGCCAGTGCCACCGCCTCGTCGTCCGTCTCGAAGGTCTGGAACGTGAGCACCGGGCCGAAGACCTCGTCGCAGAGGATCTCGCTGCCCGCCGGCGCGCCCGCGAAGACCGTGGGGCGGAAGTACAGCCCGCCGAGCTCGGTGTTCGGGCCGCCGCCGAGGAGGGGCCGGGCACCCGCCGCGACGGCCCGCTCGACGAACCCGCCGACCCGCTCGAGGTGCCGGCGGGCGATGAGCGGGCCGATGTCGGTCGCCTCGTCCCGCGGGTCGCCCTGCCGGAGCTGCCCGGCCCGGGCGAGGAAGCGGGCGAGGAAGGTGTCGGCGAGGCAGGAGTGGACGAGCAGCCGGACCGCGGCGAGACAGACCTGGCCGGAGTTGTCGAACTGCTCGACGGCGAGGGCGACGGCGAGGTCGAGGTCGGCGTCGGCGAGGACGACGAGCGGCGACTTGCCACCGAGCTCGAAGGAGACCGGCGTGACGTTCGGTGCGGCCGCCGCGGCGATGGACCGGGCCGTCGGCACCGAGCCGGTGAAGCAGATCCGGCGCACCCGAGGATCGGCGACGAGCGGGGCGCCCGCCTCGGTCCCGAGCCCCTGGACGACGTTGAGGACGCCGTCCGGCAGGCCGGCCGCCGCCGCGATGTCGGCGAGAAGCGACGCCGTGAGCGGCGCCCACTCCGGCGGCTTGGCCACGACCGTGTTGCCGGCCGCGAGCGCGGGCGCGATCCGCCACGTGGCGAGCATGAGCGGGGCGTTCCACGGCGTGACGATCGCCGTCACGCCCGCCGGGTCCCAGGAGACCTGGTTGCGGTGGCCACGGGTGAAGAAGTCCTCGTGGACCTCGCCGGAGTCGATCCGCAGCAGGTGGTCGGCGAAGAAGCGGAAGTTCGCCGCGACCCGCGGCATGACTCCGCGGCGGTGCGAGCGGACGAGCGAGCCGTTGTCCCGGGTCTCGACCCGGGCGAGGTCGTCGAGGCGTCCTTCGACGCCGTCGGCGATGCGGTGCAGGATCTCCGCGCGCTCGCCCGCCGGGGTCCTGGCCCAGCCGGGGAAGGCGTCCGCGGCAGCGCCGACGGCGGCCTCGGCCTCGGCCGCCCCACCGCGCGCGACGTGCGCGATCGTCTCCTCGTCGATGGGGGAGACGTCGTGGAACGTGACCGGGGCGCCTGCCGGGAACCCCGCGGACGCCACCCGGCGGCCGCCGATCCAGTGCCGGGTGTCGACCTCGACGCCCTCGACAGTGGCGGTCGTCGCCGCGCTGCCCATGAGGCCTCCTAACACGTTTGGTACCGAATGATTATGCTCGTCGACCCTACGCGTCAAGGCTCGGGGAGCGACCTGAGCGTCCCGAGAAGGGACGGAGCCATCCCTTGAAACCTGCCGCGGAAGGCAATATCGTTCGGGGCCTAACAGTCCCCGGACGGCCTCCGGAGGAAGTCTCGCACCCTCGCCGGGCTCCCCGTCGCGCCAGCGGCGCACCGGCGACCGTGCGTGCCGATCCGGCGGCCGGTCAGGCCGGGGCGCCGGACCCTGGGAGACCACGTGGCTCAGTCCTCTGAAGCGGCACCCGGCGGGCAGGTCGAGGTCCGCGAAGCGCACCAGCTGCGCGGCGGCACCCTCGGGGTGCTCGGCATCGCGTTCTTCGTCATCTCGGCCGCGGCGCCGCTGACGGCGATGGCCGGTGGTGCCCCGACGGCCATCGCCTTCTCGAACGGCGCGGGTGTCCCGGCGGCATACGTGCTCGTCGTGCTCATGCTCCTGGTGTTCTCCGTCGGCTACACCGCGATGGCCCGGCACCACACGAGCACGGGGGCGTTCTACTCCTACATCTCCCGGGGGCTGCGGCAGCAGGCCGGTGGCGCCGCGGCGATGCTCGCGCTGCTCGGCTACAACGCCATGCAGATCGGTCTCTACGGCCTCTTCGGCGTGGCGATGAAGGGCTTCCTCGCCGACCCGGTGGGGCTCGACGTGCCGTGGTGGGTGTGCTCGTTCGTCGCGATGGCCCTCATCGCGGTCCTGGGGTACCGGCAGGTCGACCTCTCGCTCAAGGTGCTCGGCGTCCTCGTCGTCGCCGAGTTCGTCGTCGTGCTCGTGCTCGACGTCGCGATCCTCGCCCAGGGCGGCGGGATGGGCGACGGGGCCGGGCTCACGCTCGCTCCGCTCGGCTGGGACGCGCTCACCGGGCTCGGCGGCAGCGCGCTCGCGCTCGCGGTCCTGTTCAACTCGGCGGCCTTCGTCGGCTTCGAGGCGACGACGATCTACAGCGAGGAGGCCAGGGACCCCAAGCGGACCGTGCCGCGGGCCACGTACGTCGCCGTCCTGACGATCGGTGTCTTCTACGTGGTCACGACGTGGCTCATGGTCAACGCGGGCGGCGTCGGCGGGGTCGGCGGCGTCCAGGACTTCATCGCCTCGCTCGGCCCGGACCCGACGGTCATGCTCTTCGCGATCGGCGACACCTACGTCGGCTCGGGCTTCGTCCAGGTGATGAGCCTGCTCTTCGCGACGAGCGTCTTCGCGGCGCTGCTCGCGTTCCACAACGCCGTCGCGCGCTACCTCTATGCGCTGGGCCGGGAGGGCCTGCTGCCGGACACCCTCGGCCGAACCCATGCCGTCCACCTGAGCCCGCACGCTGGCTCGGTGAGCCAGAGCGGTCTCGCGGCGGTCGTGGTCGCGTTGTTCGTCCTCTTCGGGCGCGACCCGGTGACGGACCTGTTCGTCTGGCTGACGAACCTCGGGACGCTCGCGATCCTCGTGCTCATGGCCTTCGCGTCGTTCGCCGTCGTGGCCTTCTTCCGCCGGCACCCGGACCTCGATCCCAACGTGTGGCGCACCCTCGTGGCGCCGCTCGTCGCCGGGGCGGCGCTCGCCGCGGCGGCCGTGTTCGCCTACGCGAGCTTCGACAAGCTGATCGGCCCGCTCGGCTGGCTCACGTGGGGGCTGCCGATGCTCGTGCCGGTCGCCGCGGTCGTCGGGGTCGGCGCCGCGGCCGTCCTCAAGGGCCGCGACCCGCAGCGGTACGCCGAGATGGGCCGGCATCGCGGCCTGTGACGTCGCGCGGGGTGCCCGGCAGACTGGCCGGGCAGCCCGCGGGCGGGGTGCCTGACACGACGACGGACAGGGACGGACGACGGATGGCTGACAGGGACGTGAGCGGGTTCTTCTACCCACGGACGGCGACGGGCCGGTCGAGCCTGCTCCCGCCGCCGCCGTGGTACTACTCCGGCGACCTGCTGACCGTCGAGTACCGCACCGACCCCGAGCGGGTCGCCGCGCTGCTGCCCGCGCCGCTCGCGCCCGCCCGGCAGGACCCGGGCGCCGTGGCGCTCATCTGGGCCGACTGGCAGTCGTGCGGCGCCGACCGCGTCGAGCTGCTCGACCCGGTGCGCTCGCAGTACAAGGAGGCGTTCGTCGTCGTCCGCTGCTCCTTCGACGGCGGGACGTACTCGCGCTGCGCGTACATCTGGGTGGACAAGGACTTCGCGATGCTGCGCGGCATCCACCAGGGCTACCCGAAGAAGCTCGGCTCGATCCACATGACCCGCTCGCACCCGATGACCGAGGCGGCCCCGGCGATCGCGCCCGGCGGCCGGTTCGGTGCGACCCTCGCCGCGGCCGACCGCAGGCTCGCCCAGGTGGTCGTGACGTTGGCCGAACCCAGCAGCAGCAACGGGTTCGTGAACGGCCACCCGATGGCGCACCACCGCTGGCTGCCGTCGATCGACGGTGCCGGCGACGCCCATGTCGAGCTCATCGAGTCCGGCGGGGCGTCCGCGACGATCGGCCCCACCTACCGCGCCGACGTCGACGAGATCAGCCTGTTCGACTCCCCGACCGAGGAGCTGGCCGACCTGCCCGTGCGCGAGGTCATCGGCGGCTACTACCGGCAGGTGGGCGTGGTCTGGGACGGTGGCCGGACGCTCTGGAAGGGCTGACGGCGGTGGCCCCGCCGGTCCGCTGGGTCGTCGTCCTCACGGAGAACTGGACGCTGACACCGGGCACCGACCTGCGGCGCGTGGTCCGCTGGGCGCAGGAGGCTGAGGACGCCGGCTTCGACGCCGTCATGGTGAGCGAGCACGTTGTGCTCGGGCCGTCGTCCGGCGAGAACGGCGCGATGCCCAACCCGCGCGAGTACGCACTGCCCGGCAACCAGGACCCCGCGACACCGTGGCCGTCGTCCCTGCTGCTCCTGGCCTCGATCGCGGCGGTGACGCAACGGGTCCGGCTCGCCGCCGCGGCCGTCATCTCACCGCTGCGGCACCCGCTCCTGCTCGCCAAGGAGTTCGCGACCCTCGACCGGCTCAGCGACGGGCGGCTCGTCGTCCTGCCGACGGTGAGCTGGCACCGCGACGAGTACGCGGCGCTCGGGGTCCCGTTCGCCGAGCGCGGTGCCCGGCTCGACGAGCAGCTCGAGGTCTGGGACGCGGTCTGGCGGGCCGCGGCGACGGACGCTCCGGTGAGCCACCACGGCCGGTTCTACGCCTTCGACGACGTCTGGGTGTCACCGGGCCCGGTCCGCCCCGGCGGGCCACGGCTGTGGTTCGGCGGCTCGACGCTGCACGACGCGCTGCTGCGCCGGCTCGTCCGGTACGGCGACGGCTACAACCCTCTCGGCCGCCCGTCGCGGGCGGCGACCGACCGGCTCGCCGCGGCGCTGACGGCGGCCGGCCGCTCGCCGTCCGCCGTCGAGCTCATCGGCGGGACGCGGGCCCGTTTCCCCGACGCGACGTCGTGCGCGAGCCTGCCCGAGGCGCTCGAGAGCGTCCCCGCGCAGGTCGCGCAGGGCTTCACGACGTTCTGCATCAAGCCGAGCCAGTTCACCGACGACCCGGACGGCGTCGGCGCGTTCTGCCGTGAGGTCGTGGCCCGCAGCGACGCCCTGCTCGCCTGACCTGCCTGCGGACGGCCGCCCGGCGTCAGACCGGCCGGGCGTCAGACCAGCTCGACATCCGAGTGCACGTGGAGCAGCG
>DAIOGQ010000293.1:0-5201 GCA_036745175.1 Kineosporiaceae bacterium | reverse complement strand
CCGCGCGAGGGGTGGGCGGCGGCGTTCTACTGCTTCGTCGGGTTCGCCACCCTCGTGCTCGGGGTCGCACCCCGGCTCACCCAGGTGCTGCCGGCGTCGCTGGCCGGGCTGACCTACGTCGTCGAGCTCGTCGGACCCGGGCTGGACTGGCCGGCGTGGGTGCTCGACCTGTCGCCCTTCCACCACCTGGCACTCGTCCCCGCGGAGCCGTTCGCCCTCGTCCCCGCGCTCGTCCTGACCGGCCTCGGGCTGGTCGCGGCGACCGTGGGCGTCGAGGCCTTCCGCCGCCGGGACCTCGCCGCCGCCTGACCGGCGGGTCAGCAGGAACCGCCCCCCACCTGTCGCCGCACGCGCCCGCCGGGCAGAATGACGGCGTCGTCGCACGATCGGCCGCGCGAGAACGAGGTGGGTATGTCCGTCGACATCGAGACGGGGAGCACGACGGCTCCCGGCCGGGCCGGGGCGAGCACCGAGCCGGGCCCCCCGCCCGCCGGCGCTCCCGGCTCCTCGACGGGCCGGGCGTTCCTGCGGCCCGACGGCAAGGAGAAGGTGACGGGGCTGGGCCGCTACACCGCCGACCTCACGTTCACCGGCCAGCTCCACGCGGCGTTCCGCTACGCCGACCACCCGCACGCGCGGATCCTGCGGATCGACACCACGCAGGCACGGGCGCTGCCCGGCGTCTTCGCCGTGGTCACCCACGAGGACGTCCCCGACGTCCGGTACGGCGGCCTCGCGCAGGACCGGCGCCTGTTCGCCATGGAGAAGGTGCTCTGGGAGGGCGACGTCGTCGCGGCCGTCGCCGCACGCACGCCCGACCTCGCCCGCCGGGCGGCGGCCCTCGTCGAGGTCGAGTACGAGGTGCTGCCCGCGCTCCCCGACTACGTGGCGAACATGGAGCCCGGCGCCGCCCTCGTCCACGACGCGTGGGAGTCCTACGAGGCCGACGAGAACCTCGACCGGTCCGGCAACGTCCTGGGCCACTCGACGATCGTCAAGGGCGACGCGGACGCCGCGATGGCCGGCGCCGACGTCGTCGTCCGCGGCCACTACGTCGCCGACGCGAGCCAGGGCGCCCCGATCGAGCCGCGCGCGCTCGTCGCGGAGTGGTCCGGCGACAAGGTGACCGTCTGGTCCTCCACGCAGGTGCCCTTCGCGGCCCGCTCGGGTGTGGCGCACACGCTGCAGATCCCCGAGACGAACGTCCGGATCGTCGTCCCGCTGCTCGGCGGCGGGTTCGGCTCCAAGTGCGACTTCCACTTCGAGGCGCACGTGGCGGTGCTGGCCCGGGTGACCCGGCGACCGGTCCGGCTGGTGTTCTCCCGCAAGGAGGAGTTCCTCGCCCCCGACCACCGTCGCGAGGGGATGACGATCGACCTCGAGACCGGCGTGACCCGGGACGGCCGGATCGTCGCACGCCGCGGTCGGCTCGTCCTCGACGGTGGTGCCTACTGCGGCGAGGGCGGCTTCTTCGCCCAGCTCGCGGCGATGCACGCGTGCGGCCCGTACAAGCTCGGGGCGGTACGGGTCGAGGCGTTCCTCAACTACTCGACGAACCAGCCGAGCAGCTCGATCCGGGCGCCGACGGCGCCGCAGGCGTGCTGGGCGCTCGAGCAGCACATGGACGAGGTCGCCGACGCGATCGGCCTCGACGCCGCCGAGCTGCGCCGCCGCACGCTCATCGCCGAGGGCGACCACGGCCCGACCGGCCAGGTCTTCGAGCGGATCGGCGCCAAGGAGACCCTCGAGGCCGCCCTGGAGATGATCGGCTACGACCGTCAGCTGTCTGGTGAGCTGCCGGACGACGAGGCGATCGGCGTCGCGTGCGGCTGGTGGCCCTGCTTCGGGATGCCGTCCGGCGCCTACGTCAAGCTCAACGGCGACGGCACGGGCACGATCGTCACCGGCGCCCAGGAGAACGGCAGCGGCTCGGTCATGGGCCTGCCGCTGCTCGCCGCGGAGGTGCTCGGCATGCGGCCGGAGGACTTCTCGGTGAACTACCAGGACACCGACGCGGGCCCGTGGGACATGGGCTCGTCCGGCTCCCAGACGACCTTCAACAACGGTCGTGCCGTCGTCGAGGCCGCGCAGGAGGTCCGGGCCAAGCTCCTCGAGCTCGCGAGCGAGAAGCTCGAGGTCGACGCCGCCGACCTCGAGCTCGTCGGCGGCCAGGTCCGGGTGGCCGGGTCGCCGGGCACCGCGGTGAGCATCGCCGACCTGGCCGGCACCGGCGTCGCGTTGCTGGGCAAGGGGTCCGGCACGGTCCCCGACGCGCCCGAGGTCGACGCGGCGGCCTGCGTCGGGAGGCTCGGCCTCGAGTCCTTCCTCGCACCGCAGCTCATCACCCACGCGGCCAGGGTCAAGGTCGACCGTGACACCGGTGCCGTGCGGGTGCTCGACTTCGCCGCGGCGCACGACTCCGGAGTCATCGTCAACAGGATGGGCGCCGACGGCCAGGTCTACGGCGGCGTCCTGATGGGGATCGGCCAGGCGCTCACCGAGGCGACCTGGTTCGACGACGAGGGCCGGCAGAAGAACCCGGGGCTGCTCGACTACAAGCTCCAGACCGCCTCCGACGGGCCGACGATCTCCATCCGCTGGATCGAGATCGAGACCCCGAACGCCGGGCCGAAGGGCTCCAAGGGCGTCGGCGAACCGCCGAGCGTCCCGACCTCCGGGGCGGTCGGCAACGCGATCGCCCGGGTCCTCGGCCGGCACGTGGACGAGCTGCCGATGACCGCCGAACGGGTCTGGACGGCGCTCAACGCGCCGCCCGCGACGCCGGCTCCGTCCGACGGTGTCGCCGACGGTCAGCAGGCCCGGGCGTGAGCGCCACGTCGGCGACCCCGCCCGCCGCACGCAGCTACGTCGAGGCCCACGACGTCGCGGGCGCGCTCGCCGCGATGAGCGCGGGCGCCCGGCCGATCGCGGGCGGCACCGACCTCGTCGTCGGCGCCCGGCACGGCAAGGCGCCGCTGCCGGACGCGCTCGTCGGCATCCACCGGATCCCCGGCCTCGACGAGATGGGTCCCGCCGCCGGTGGAGGGCTGCGGATCGGGGCCCTCGTCACGCACGCCCGGCTCGTCGCCGACCCCGCGGTCCTGTCGGGGTACACCGGGCTGGCGGACGCCGCCGCCATCGTCGGGTCGCACGCCACCCGCGCGAACGGCACGCTCGGCGGCAACGTCATGAACTCCTCGCCCGCGATGGACACCGGCGCCTCACTGCTGTGCCACGACGGCATGGCCGTCCTCGTCGGGCCGGCCGGTACCCGGCATGTCCCGCTCGCCGAGCTGTGGTCCGGGCCCGGCCGGACGACGGCGTCCGACGACGAGCTGCTCGTGGCCGTCGAGCTGGCCCCGCCCGCCGCCGGAGGCCCGACCGGCAGCGCCTACGTGCGGCTGCAGTACCGGCGCCAGATGGAGATCGCCATCGTCGGTGCCGGGGCGGTCGTGACCCTCTCGCCGGACGGCGCGCGGGTCACCGACGCACGGGTCGCCATCACCGCGCTCGCCCCGGTCATCCACCGGGTGCCGGACGCCGAGTCGGCCCTCGTCGGGTCCGACGGCGGCGCGGACGCCGCGCGCGCCGCGGGGGACGCCGCCGCGGCGGCCGCCCGGCCGATCTCCGACGTCCGCGGGTCGGCCGGGTACCGGCGGGCGATGGCGGCCGTCATCGCGCGCCGCGCCGTCCTCACCGCCGTCCGGCGCGCGCGTGGCGAGCCGGTCGCCGTCCCGGCGAGCGACACGACCTTCGGGAGCTGAGTCGGGCGCGCCCACGCGCCCTGCCCAGCCCCCGCCCAGCCCCCGACCGACCCCAGGAGAGACCGTGGCCGTCGACATCACCCTGACCGTCAACGGCGTTCCGTACCCGCTCGCGGTCGACCCGCACGCGAGCCTGCTGCACACGGTGCGCACCGACGTCGGGCTCACCGGCGCCAAGGAAGGCTGCGACGACTCCGAGTGCGGCGCCTGCATGATGCTCGTGGACGGCCGGCCGGTGAACTCGTGCTCCTACCTCGCGGTCCAGGCGGACGGCGCACAGGTGACGACCGTCGAGGGCCTGGCGGACGGCGGCACGCTGAACCCGCTGCAGGAGGCGTTCCTCGTGCGCGGCGGGGTCCAGTGCGGCTTCTGCACGCCCGGCATGCTCGTCTCGGCGACCGCGCTCCTGGAGAGCAACCCCGCGCCGACCGAGGACGAGATCCGCATCGCCGTGTCGGGCAACCTGTGCCGTTGCACCGGGTACGACGGCATCGTCAGGGCCGTCGCCGAGGTCGCCGCGAAGCGCGCGACGCAGGCGTGACGCAGGTCAGGCCGGCGAGCAGACGAGGGCCGGCGTCGTCTCGACCGCCGACAGCAGGGTGTCGCCGGGCACCCGGATCGCCCGGACGGTGCGGCCGCGTTCACGCAGACGCCGCCGCCACCACGCCTGCCGCACGCGCGCGCGGCGTCTGCCGCCTCCTGCGTGACGACCGCGTGACAGTTCCGGCATGCGTTCCTCCTGTGTTCGCACCCACCCCGAGCGGACCCACTCTATCTCGCCCTCGGTAGCCACTCAGTAACCTTGCGTCTGCACTCGTCGTCCCCGATCCGTGCTCCGGCCCGCCGTCGATCGGCGTCCGCCCGACCGGCTGGGTGATCCCGCGACTGGGCCGTCCGGATGGCCTCCCCGGCACGCGGTCAAGGTGGCGCACCCGGGTGCCGAGATCCCCACCGCGGCGACGGCAGCGGCTGTCGCCGGGACACCGAGAACGGAGACCCGAATGGACGCCTTCCGCACGAGCATCGTCGGGGCCGTCGTCGGGACGGTGGCGGCCGCCGGCCTCTACGCCGGGATCGCCGGCCCGGGGCTGTCACCCACCTCCGCGGCCGGTCCCCTCGCGGCCGCCGTCCCGCCCGCACCGACGGTCGTCGTCACCACGACCCCGCTGCCCGAGCCCGAGCCGCCGACGGCCGAGCCCGCCGCCGAGAGGACGTCGCGGGAGGCCGCCGAGCCCGTCGTCACCCCTGCGGCCCCACGCCGGACCGGCATCGCCGCCCGCCCCTCGGGGCGACGCCCGTCAGCCCGGAGCACGTCGTCCGGCTCGGGCCGCCGCTCCACGAACGTCGACGACGGCCGGGGGCCCAGTGCCGAGCACGAGGACGCCGAGCACGAGGACGCCGAGCACGAGGACGCCGAGCACGAGGACGCCGAGCACG
>DAIOGQ010000292.1:0-5317 GCA_036745175.1 Kineosporiaceae bacterium | reverse complement strand
CAGCGAGCGGCCGGCGGTCGCGGCACCCGGTGCGGCGGGCCTCGCCGGGACGGGCCAGCCGGTGACCGCGGCCGACGCGCCGTCGGGCCGCACGGCGCGGGCCGGCAGATCGGTGGCGTGCGTCGCGGCGGCGACATCCGTCGGGATACCGGCGGCCGTCCCCGGCACCGGCGCGGATGCGGACACGGTGGCGTCCGACGCGCCGGCGTCGGCCGCTGCCGCCTCGGGCGCCGCACCGGTCGTGGCCCCGGGGGCACCAGCGACGGTCAGCGCGGCGGTGGTCGGCGCGATGGTGGTGGGCGCGATGGTGGCGGGTGCGGCGGTGGCGGGCGCGATGGTGATGGGGACGGCGGTGGTCGGGACGGCGGTGGTCGGGACGGCGGCGGTCGGGACGGCGGCGCTCGGACCGACTGCCGGCTGCGCGGAGGTCGCCTCCCCGGACACCTCCTCCCGGGTCGCCGCCTCCGCCGAGGCGCTGATCGTCGTCGCGAAGCCCCGCTCGGCGGGCGCGGCCGGGGGAACGCCGGTCGGCGCGACGCGGGGCGACGCCGGTGGCGCTCCGGTGGTCGCGGCAACGGTCACGGCAACGGTCGCGGCCACGGCGCCGTCGACCGCGGGGTGCTGCGCGTCGTCCGCCGCGCCCGTCCGGCGTAGCGGCCGGTCCGCGACCGGGCGCGCGGCGGCGTCCGTCGACTGCTCGCGGTAGGCGGCCCGGGCCGCCGTCCGGGTCCGGGTGGTCCTCGACCGCTGCGCCGGGGCGTGGTCGGTGCCGGCGCCGCCCGGCTGTGCGAGTCCGGGGCTCGGCTGCGGCGCCGGGGCGCCGGCGCGACGTCCGGCCTCGGCGCCGGTCGTGTCACGCGCGGCGCGGACCTCGGGCTCGCCGGAGGCGCCGCGAGCCCGCGAGCCCGCGAGCCGGGCCGCCACGGACCCGCCCGCGCCGGCGGACGCGCTCGCGAATGCAAGCAGGTCGCGGAAGGCCGTGTCGGCGCGGGACACCGGCTGGGCACCGAGGTCGGCGGCCCGTCGCGCGGTCCCGGGCGCGGCCGAGGTCCGGGTCGTGGGCGTCGTCATCCCAGGTCCTTCCAGTAGGCGGTGACACGGCGGACGTAGGCCGTCGTCTCGGCGTAGGGCGGGACGCCGCCGTAGCGGCGCACGGCACCCGGCCCGGCGTTGTAGGCGGCCAGGGCCAGATCGACCTTGCCGTCGTAGGACGTCAGGTGGCGCGACAGCAGCCGCGCCGCCCCCTCGACGGCCTGCGCTGGGTCGCGCGGGTCGACGCCGAGGTCCTTCGCGGTGCCGGGCATGATCTGCATGAGCCCGATCGCGCCGGCCGGACTGCGCGCCGCCGGGTCGTAGCCGCTCTCGGCCTTCGCGACGGCCGACAGCAGCGCGGGGTCGACGCCGTGGCGGCGTCCGGCGGCGACGAAGAGGTCGGCGTACGGCCCGGACAGGCCCGCCGTCGCACCGGACCCGGCACCGGGCACCGCGCCCGGACGGCGGCTGCCCGCGACCGAACCGGCGCGGTCTCCCGTGACGACCGGGTACGTGGACGTGGCGGCGGCGGCACGCGACACGAGACGGGTCCCCGTCTGCCCCATGACCCCACCGGGCGCGACCGGGCCGAAGCCGTAGTCCGTGGCGACGACCTGGTTGAGGGTCGTCGACGACCCGGACGCCGCCGGTGCGACGGCGGGTGCCGGCGCTGCCGCCAGGCTCGTCCCGGCGGCGAGGGTCTGCGTGGCCCGGCCCGCGCCGCCGGCAGACGTGGCCGAGGTGACCCTGCGGATCGCCGACACGCCCGACCAGACGTCGTGCAGCCCGACGGTCTTGCCCCGGCGGGGTGCGTCGACCATCCGGCCGTCGCCGGCGTAGATCCCCACGTGGTGCACGGGCGAGCCGAAGAAGACGAGGTCGCCGGGCCGGGCGTCGTCGAGCGAGGCGACCCGCTCGCCGACCTTCGCCTGCTGGGCGCTCGTCCGCGGCAGGTCGACCCCGAGCCGGCGGTAGACGAGCTGGACGAGCCCGGAGCAGTCGAGGCCCTTCGACGGGTCGGTGCCGCCCCACAGGTACGGGACGCCGGCGTAGGTCTTCGCCAGGTCCAGGGCCTGGGCGCCGGTCGCCGCCGTCGACCTGGCGTCGGTCGAGGCGGTGCTCGTCGCAGCGGCGCTGGTCGTGGTGGCGCTGATCTCGGTGGTGCTGTTCGCGGCGGACACGCCCGGCGGCTCGGCGCTCCCGGCCGTCGACGTGAGCACCTGGCCGAGGGTGCTCGCGAACGCGGCGGCGCTCGCCGGCCGGCCGGCCGCCGGCCGAATGGTCCCGAGCCGGCCCTCGATCTCGCCGATCCGCGACGTGAGGGCGGCCAGCCCGCCGGCCTCGAGGCTCACCACGGCTCACCGCCCACGGCCCGGCGACGGGTGCCCGCGAGGTCGTCGAGCTCACGCTGCTCGCGACGGGCGTCGTCGGCCCGGACCGCTTCGCGGTGCAGCTGATGGAGCGTCTCGACGGCGCGCAGGTCCGCGCGCGCGGTGGTCCACGCGGCGAGCGCGGCGACGGCGCTCGCACGGGCCGCCGTCACCTCGCCGGCGGCGGCGTCGACCAGCTCGCGCAGGACCACCCGCCGCGCCTGGGCGGCCTCGAGCTCGGCCGTCGTCGCCGTCCGGCCGACCACGCATGCGGTGAGCTCGGCGGTGACCGCGTCCCGGCGGGCGATCGCGGCCGCGACCTCCTGCCGGGCCTGTGCCAGGCCGCGCGCGGCGTCGTCGAGCCGCGTCCCGCGCAGCCGTTGGACGGTCGCGAGCCGGAACCTGCGGCTCATCGGGCCTCACCGGCCATCGCACCGGCGACCGCGTCGGGCAGCCGGGTCGAGTGCGCCGCCGCCAGCCGGGCGCTGCCGCGGCCCGCCACCCGGGTGCCCGGGGGCACCTCGATGCCGAGCACGCCCGCGAGCTCGGCCCATGCCGCCTCGGACGGGACGACGTCGTCCGGTGACTGGCGGCAGAAGGCCTCCAGGTCGGGGCGGAGCCGGATCGCAAGGTCGGTCTGCGGGTCGCTGCCCGGGGCGTAGGCCCCGACCTCGACGAGCTCGCGGACGTCGCGGTAAAGCGCGAGGAGCCGGCGGACGGTCGCCGCGAGCGCGACCCGCCCCTCGGGCAGGACGGCGCGCTCGACGCGCGAGACCGACTCGAGGACGTCGATGCTCGGGAAGTGACCGGCCGTCGCCAGGCGGCGGGACAGGACGACGTGACCGTCGAGGATGCCCCGCACGGTGTCTCCGATCGGGTCCTGGAGGTCGTCGCCCTCGACGAGCACCGTGTAGAGCGCGCTGATGCTGCCGCGCTCACCGGGGCCGGAACGCTCCAGGAGCCGCGGGAGCATCGCGAAGACGCTCGCCGGGTAGCCGCGGGTGGCCGGCGGCTCGCCCGCCGCGAGCGCGACCTCGCGCTGCGCGAGCGCCGTCCGGGTCACCGAGTCGACGACGAGGAGCACGTCGACGCCCGCGTCGCGGAACCACTCGGCGATCCGGGTCGCCGTGAAGGCGGCGGTGAGCCGGAGCATCGGCGGGTCGTCGCCGGTGGCCACGACGACGACGGTTCGGGCGCGCGCGGCCTCGTCGAGGGTGTCCTCGAGGAACTCGCGGACCTCCCGGCCCCGCTCGCCGACGAGGGCGACGACGCGCACCGGTGCGGCCGTGCCCTTGACGGCCATCCCGAGCAGCGTCGACTTGCCGACCCCGGAGCCGGCCATGATGCCGACGCGCTGCCCGGCGCCGACCGGCAGGAGCGTGTCCAGCACCTTGACGCCTGTCGGCAGCACGGTGTCGATCCGCTTGCGGTGCAAGGGGTTCGGTGCGCTTGCCTCGAGCGGCACCAGCTCGACGTCGCTCGCTGCCGGCGCGCCGTCGAGCGGGCGGCCCAGCGGGTCGACGACGCGGCCCAGCAGCCCGAACCCGGCCGGGATCCGGACGGCGTCGCTGCTCGCGACGACCCGGTCGCCGGCCGCGACGCCCGTCGTCGCACCGAGCGGCATGCACGTGGCGCCGTCACGGTGCACGGCGACGACCTGGGCCGGCAGCGGACCCGCGGCGGTGGCCACCGTGAGCATGGCGCCGACGCCGCACCGGACGCCTTGCACCCGGATGCCGAGCCCGACGACGTCGGCGACGACGCCCTCGACGACGGGCGCCGCAGCGGCGGCCGCGGCGGCGGTCCGGGCGCGGACGTGGAGGGCCAGGGCGGTCACGGCGGCGGCGACCGTGCCGTTCGTCGCCGCCCGCGAGGCCGCGGCGGCGAGCGCGACGGGATCGGTGGAACGACGCTGGATCGGGCTCACGAGCGCAGCACCTCCTGCGCCGCGGCGAGCGCCGCGGGCATGTTGACGACGACGGTCTGGGCCGGGGTGCTCGTGGTGACGGTGCCGGGCGGCTGGTCCGGGTCGGCGACGACCCGCAGCGCGGCGGGCCGCTCGGCGTCCGGCAGGCAGTCCAGGAGCGCGACGTCCGACGGGTGCACGTGGACGGTGACCTCGCCGGGTCCGCCGAGGCAGCGGACGGCGGTGCGCAGCGCCTCGACGGTCGGTCCGCCGAGGCTGCCGAGCTCGCGGGCGAGGACCGCCCGAGCGATCCCGATCGCGCCGTCGACGAGGGCGTCGGCGACCTGCGCCCAGGCCGGCTCGGCGGCGACGTCGGCCCGCCGGACGGCGTCGGCGAGGGAGGTGAGGAGCTGCTCGAGGCGGGCCGCGGCGAGCTCGGCCCGGCGGGCCGCGTCGGCGTCGGCGCGCTGCCCCTGCGCGGCGGCCGCCTCGGCCGCGGCGCGACGGCCCTGGGCCCAGCCGGCCGCGTAGCCCTCGCTCCGTGCCGACTCTGCCGCGTTCGCCCGCGCCCGGGCGATCTGCTCCTCGATCTGCGGGTGCGCCCAGCCGTGGCCGATCGCACCGGCGTTCAGCGGCCGGTCGAGCCGGGCAGGGACGACGACCGGCTCCGCCGCCACCGGCTCGGCCGGCGTCACGGGGTCACTCGACGAAGGCTTCATCGCCGCCCCGCATGATGACGATCTGGCCCGACTGCTCGAGCGCACGGATCTCGGTGACGACCTTCGACTGCGCCTCCTCGACCTCGGTGAGGCGCTTCGGGCCGAGCAGCTCGATCTCCTCGGCGAGGTTCTCGGCGGCGCGGGTCGAGAGGTTGCGCATGATCTTCTCGCGGACCGCGGCGCTGACGCCCTTGAGCGCGAGCGCGAGGTCGCCGCTCTCGACGCTGCGCAGGACGAGCTGGATCGCCTTGTCGTCCAGGGTCGTGATGTCCTCGAAGATGAACATCTGC
>DAIOGQ010000291.1:0-5365 GCA_036745175.1 Kineosporiaceae bacterium | reverse complement strand
CCAGGACGTCGGTGAGCAGCGCCCGGCCGATGGCGAGGTCCTCGCGCTGCTCGGCGGCGGACCGGCTCGGCCCGAACTCGTGCTTGCGGCCCTCGCGCTCGTGGTTGGCGTGGGCGAGCCCGTGCTGGTGCAGCAGCAGGTCGCTGCCGCCGTCGACGTGCCGGTCGTGGAGCGCGACGGCGGTCCGCGGCCCGAGCTCGCAGGGGATCGCGGCGAGGTCGATCGGCAGCCGGGCGGCGTCGACGACGTCGAGCACCGCGAACAGGCCGGGGTCGTCCCAGCCGATGTCGTCGTCCCGGAGGAAGAACTGCACGCCGTCGGCCTCGTCGAGGGCCGCCCGGACCGGGTCGAGCCACCTGGTCACGGCGCGGTCCCGGCACCGACGACCTCGGCGGGCGCGATGCGGACGTCGGCCTCGATGCCGGCTGCCTCGATGCCGGCGGCCTCGATGCCGCCCGGCCGGCCGCCCAGCAGCCCGCGGCGGCGGCACAGTGCTGCGACCACCTCGGCGCTGCGCCGCCGTCCGTCGAGCGCGAGGCCCTCGACGCCGCGGTCGGACGCGGTACGGCGCAGCGCCGCGCCGACCGCGGCCGTGAGGCTGGCGGGGGTGAGGTCGTCGGCGTCGACGACGTCGAGCGCCCCGACCCGGGCCAGCCGCCGGCTGCGCTCGGCCTGCTCGTCCTCGCGGCCCGCGGCGTACGGGACGACGACGGCGGGCACGCCCGCGCGCAGCAGGTCCATCGTGGTGTTGTACCCGGCCTGGCTCACCGAGACCGCCGAGGTCGCCATCTCGCCCGCGAGGTCGCGGACGAAACGGAGCACCTCGAGGTGCGGCGTGGCGCGGGCCAGCTCCTCGAGCCCGCGCACGTCGCCGTCGGGCATGAAGGGCCCCGTGACGAGCGTCGTCGTCAGGCCGTGAGCGGCGTGCACCGCCGGCGCTGCGAGGGCGGCCGCGCGCAGGAGCGGCTCGCCGACGAGGCCGCCGCCGGCCGACACGAGGACCCGTGGGGCGACGGTTCCGGTGCCCTCCCGCCGGGCCCGCATCGTGGCGTCGTCCCCGGTGCCGGGCACGACGAACCCGGTGTACGTCACCGGCACCTCGAGCGGCAGGGTCGGGTGGAAGAACTCCTCGAGCCGGGCGAAGCCGGGGTCGCCGTGGACGAGCACCTCGTCGACGTACCGGTTCGTCGTCGCGCTCGCGCGGTCGTCGTGCCGCTGCTGGTCCCGCCGGCTCCCCACGAGGATGTCCCGCAGGCTGACCACGACGGCCGGCCGGGGCGCGGGGGCGGCGTGGACGGCCTCGAGCAGCGGCCCGAGCTCGAAGGCGAACTTCTTGCGCCCGAACGGGTACAGCTCGACGACGACGGCGACGGGCCGGGTCCGGCGCAACGTGTCGAGCACGAGGTCGACGCGCAGGGCGCACGCCTCCTGCACGGTCCAGCGGTCGTCGCGGCTCACGAGCTGCGACCCGGCGTCGAGCCCGAGCGCCGGCATCGCGACGACGTCGACGCCGGGCGGGACGGCCAGCCCGTCCGGCAGCGGCCCGCCCGACAGGAACGTCACCGCGAACCGCTCGGCGAGGCCGTCGGCCAGGGCGAGCGAACGCACGAGGTGGCCAAGGCCGACCGAGTGCTGGCAGTGCATGAGCAGCCCCGGCCGGGGGTCGGGTCGGTCGGTCGGTGCTGTCATCGGGACACCTCCACGAGGGTCGGGCGGGCGGGCGGCGAGGTGGCCCGCCGCAGCCACGCGCGGGCGGTGGCGAGGACCGCGGGCAGCTCGGCGATCCCCGCGACGTCGACGCAGTTGACGTGCCGCAGCGCCCGCTCGACGAGAAGGACGGCGGCGACGTGCCACGCGAGGTCGGCCGGGTCCGGCGCGCCCCACGGCGCGGCCGCCGCGTAGCCCCCGAGCAGCTCGTCGGCCGCTGCGGCCCCGACCGCGGGGGACGGGCCGCCGGGCCGGGGGTGCAGCAGCCGGGCCACCATCGCGGCGAGGTCGGCGGCGGGTGTCCCCGTCCCGGCCTGGTCGAGGTCGACGAGGCTCACGGCGTCCGCTCCGGCGTGGACGAGGACGTTGCGCGGGTGGACGTCGCCGTGGAGGTGGACGACCGGCCCGCCGGCCCGGCAGCCCGGTGCGGCCGCGATCAGGTCGGCCGCCAGCCGCGCGACGTCGTCGGCGACGGCCGGGACCGCCGCGGCGACGAGCTCGGCCGACCGCTCGACCCGCCGGGTGCCGAGCCGCGCGAACGGCCCGAGATGGCCGGCGGGCAGGGCGTGGACGGCGGCGAGCGCCCGGCCGAGCGCACGCATCGGGGCGGGCCAGGACGGCGCCGGCACGACGGCGAGCGGGGTGCCCGGGGCGACGGACTGGAGCGTCATCCGGTGCTGCTCGAGGTGGCCGACCGCCGCGGGGACGGTGAGCGCGGGGCCGGCGTGCGCGTGCGCGACCCGGAGGATCTCGTGCGCCCGGGCGGCGGCGTTCCCCGCGTAGACCTTGGCGAACGCGACGGGCCGGCCGGCCGCGTCGAGGCACACCACGGTGGCGGCCTTCTCGGGCGCGTAGGCGAGCAGGCGGCTCGAGGACCAGCCGGCGACCCCCGCCCGGGCCTGCTCGGGCGGGTCGGTGAGGACGTCGAGCCCGGACAGCCGCCGGTCGTCGGGGAAGGTCCACAGCACCGTCTCGAGCGCCGGGACGGCGACCGGTGCGCAGCCACGGACGACCGCGCGCTCGACCTCGGCGTCGACCCGTCCCGGACGGAACATCCGCGCCGACACGAGCATGTCGTCGCCACGGCCGGTCGCACCGGCCGGGAGCCGGTAGGTGACGCGCAGGCTCTCGCCGATCCGGTACTTGGCCCTGACGATCTCGACCCGCCCGGCGCCGGCCGGGGGCGCGGGCAGCCCGAGCAGCGCGGGCAGCCGGCCGGCCAGCCCGCCCGCCTCGAGGAGCGCGTCCCGGTGCGGCAGCACGGGGTCCGGCGCCAGGCCGGTGGACGAGGCGCCCGTCACGCGAGCGTCCACGTGTCGCCGTCGCGGGTGAGCACGTCGGCCGGCCCGCCGTCCACCTCGACGGCGTACCCGCCGGGCACGGCCGCCAGCCGCGGCGGCGGCGCGCCGGGGTCGGGCCGCGGCACGAGGGCGGTCGCGATCTCCACCCGCGGCACGGGCGCCGTCCGGACGGCCACGACGTCGGCGGCGTGCCGGACGCCGTACTCCGGCGACACCCAGCCCGGCTCGACCGCCGCGCTGACGGTGCCGGGCGAAGCCACCATGCCGATCGCGACGCCGCCCGCGACGGCGCTGACGGCGCCGCCGCCCGCGACGAGCACCGCCGGCCCGGCCGACGGGTCGAGGTGCCAGCGCAGCGTGTACGTGCGCGGCACGAGGTCGTGCCCCTCGTCGACGACGAGCCAGTAGGCACCGCGGACGAGCAGGACGTGCCGGCGGTGCACCGCGGCGTACTGCGGGCTCGTCACCTCGGCGACGAGGACGTCCAGCCGGTCCGGGCCGAGCGTCCCGGGATCGGTGTGCCGAAGCACGAGATGCGCAGACGCGTTGGGGCCCTTGGGCTTCCCGCGCCGGTACGGCGTCTGGTCGAGGTCGTCGACGGTCATCGTGTTGTGCGCGGCCGTGCCCTTGAACCAGGCCCGCCAGTTCGGACCCGTCGCCGGGTCGGGGCCCGGCTCGTTCTCGGCGTACGTGTAGCGGCCCGGGTCGACGACGAGCGGCCGGCCCCGTCCGTACGCCTCGACGGACAGCGCGTCGTAGTGCCCGTGACCACCGTCCCCGAGCGGCCCGGCGCCGAGCACGAGGAAGCGCTCGTCGGTGCCCGTCGCCCAGCCGCTGCGCTGCACGTAGTAGCCGGCGACGTCGAACCCGACGAAGCGCTCGCGCGGCGGGGTCCCGGCCCGCCCGCCGGTGCCGGCCCAGAGCAGCGTGTCGTCGTCGAGCACCTCGGCGGCCAGCGCCAGGGTGTCCAGGTGGCTGCCGGAGTCGGCGTCCGACAGTGCCGGGAGCCGGCCGTCCGGGCGGTGCACGTGGAGCCCGAACCGGCAGGCCGCCGCGAGCCGCGGCAGGTAGCCGGTCGGCAGCGCGAGGCCGAACCGGCGTGCGTTGACGACGGCCGCGAGCCACGAGCGCAGCGCGACGACGTGGTAGTGGCTCGACCGTTCGCGCTGGACGCCGTCCACCCGGACGTCGTCGAGGAGGTTGCGCCCGAGCGCGGCCAGCGCCGCGAGGGCCCGCTCGCCGCCGGGGTCGAGCGCGGGCAGGGCGAGGCGGACGACGAGCACGGCGAAGAGCTCGAGGGTGCGGTGGTTCCGCTCGGCCGCGGCGTGCGCCTCGAGGTGGTCGACCTGGGCGGCGACGCTCGCGAGGAGCGCGTCGCGGGTCGCGGCCGACGGCGCTCGGCCGGCCCCGACGACGGCCGCCTGCTCGAGGTCGGCCCAGGCGAACACCCAGTGCTGGAGCCGCCGGCCGACGACGTCGGTCGGGTCGGCGTCGACGGCGACCTGCTCGGTCCAGGCGACGACGAGCCGCTCCCAGGCGCGCAGGTAGCCCTCGTCCCCGGTCAGCGCGAAGGCGTGCGCCAGGTCGAGCCCCCAGCCGAACTTGCTCCACTCGATCCGCCACTCCTCGTCGTCCGGCAGCCGCGGGTCGTGCCAGTCGACGGCGGGTCGGTCGGGGCCCGCGGCCGCGCCGAGGTCGGTGCCGTCGCCGAGGTCGCGCCGCTCGCCGGCGCAGGTGAAGATCCCCCTGCGGGCGTCGTCGGCGACCCCGAGGTCGCGGTGCCGCTCGCGGGTCGGGCAGAATACCGCCCGCGGGACGGCACGGCCGCGCTCGCCAGGGCCGCCTGCCGGGGCAGCCGACGGGTCAGCCGACGGCGACCGGTGCGTCTGCACGCTCACGGCTCACCTCGCCCCCGAGGAGGCCGACGAGCCGGGCCGCCATCAGGTCGGCGTCGAAGCGTGACGTCACCGTCCGGCGCGCGGCTGCGGTGACCCGGAGCCGGAGCCCGGCGTCGTCGACGAGCCGCTCGACGGCGTCGGCGAGCGCGGCCGGGTCCTCCGGCGGCACGAGCAGGCCGGTCTCGCCGTCCTCGACGAGCTCGGGGATGCCGCTGACCGGCGTCGTGACGACCGGGAGGCCGAAGACCATCGCCTCCATGAGCACGTTCGGGATGCCGTCGCGGTCGCCGTCGTCCATGACCCGGCACGGCAGCGGGAAGACGTCGGCGGCGCGGTACAGGTCGCCGAGCTGGTCCTGCCGCAGCGCCCCGAGCAGACGGACCCGGTCGCCGAGCTCCGCGGCCGCGATCCGGGCCCGCAGGTCGGCGGCGGCGTCGCCGTCCTCGCCGACGAGGACGG
>DAIOGQ010000290.1:2455-5402 GCA_036745175.1 Kineosporiaceae bacterium | reverse complement strand
GCTCGAACCGGCTCGGCACGAACTCGCTGCTCGACATCAACGTCTTCGGCCGGCGCGCGGGCCTGGCCGCCGCCGCGTTCGCCCAGACGGCCCCGTGGGTCGAGCTGCCCGCGGAGCCGCAGAGCCAGGTCGTCGAGCTCGTCGAGGGCATCCGCGGCCGCACGGACGGCGAGCGGGTCGCGGACATCCGCCGCGAGCTCCAGGAGACGATGGACCGCAACGCCCAGGTGTACCGCACCGACGCCTCGCTCAAGCAGGTCGAGGCCGACATCGCGGGGCTGCGCGAGCGGTACGGCCGGGTCGTCGTCCAGGACAAGGGCCGCCGGTTCAACACCGACCTGCTCGAGGCGGTCGAGCTCGGCTTCCTCCTCGACCTCGCCGAGGTCCTCGTCGTGTCGGCCCGGGCGCGCAACGAGTCGCGCGGCGGTCACTTCCGCGAGGACTACCCGCACCGCGACGACGTGAACTTCATGCGCCACACGATGGCCTACCCGGTCACGGGCGCGGACGGCTCGTCGAACATCCGGCTGGACTACAAGCCGGTGACCGTGACCCGCTACCAGCCGATGGAGCGCAAGTACTGATGACGACGACCACCCCGTCCCCGGGCGCGTCCGCAGGCTCCGCCATCGGCGTGGTGCCCTCGTTCGGCGTCACGCTGCGGATCCGCCGCTACGACCCGGAGAACGGGGCGAGCGAGCCGCAGTGGAAGGACTACGACGTCCAGGTCCACGGCACCGACCGCCTCCTCGACGCGCTCCACAAGATCAAGTGGGAGCAGGACGGCACCCTGACCTTCCGCCGCTCGTGCGCGCACGGGGTCTGCGGCTCGGACGCCATGCGGATCAACGGCCGGAACCGCCTCGCGTGCAAGGTCCTGCTCAAGGACCTCAACCCGGACAAACCGATCACCGTCGAGCCGATCAAGGGCCTTCCCGTGGAGAAGGACCTCGTCGTCGACATGGAGCCGTTCTTCCAGGCCTACCGCGAGGTCATGCCGTTCCTCATCACCAAGGGCCAGGAGCCGACCCGGGAGCGGGTCCAGAGCCAGCACGACCGCGAGCGGTACGACGACACGACCAAGTGCATCCTCTGCGCCGCGTGCACCTCGTCGTGCCCGGTCTTCTGGACCGACGGCCAGTACTTCGGCCCGGCGGCGATCGTCAACGCGCACCGCTTCATCTTCGACACCCGGGACACCGGCGCCGACGTCCGGCTGGAGATCCTCAACGACAAGGAGGGCGTCTGGCGCTGCCGGACGACCTTCAACTGCAGCGAGGCATGCCCGCGCGGCATCGAGGTGACCAAGGCGATCCAGGAGGTCAAGCGGGCACTGCTGACCCGCAAGGTGTGAGGCTGCGGCTCGGCCCGCCGCGGGGCGTGCCGGCGGGTTAGCCTCGTGGGGTCATGGGGACTCACGCAGCCCGCCGGGTCGGGCACGCGCTCGCGGTCGCGGCCGTCACGGCCGTCGCCGTCGCCCTGCCCGTGTCGACGTCCGCCGGGCTCGCCGGCCCGGCCGTCGCGGCGACGGGCACCCCGACGGCACCGGCACCGACGTCGACCGGCGCCCCGGTGTCCGCCGCCCAGCCGCCGCCGTGCGCCAACGCCGTCCAGGTCGTCACGGGCACCGTCACCTCGGCGCCCACCCCGCTGCCCGTGCCCACGTCGACCGTCGGCGGGGCACGGCTGTCCGCCCAGGGCGTCCAGGTCGCGACGACGCCGGGGACGCCCGCACCACCCGTCCTGCCCGCCGCGGGCTGGCTCGTCGCCGACCTGACGAGCGGCGCCGTCCTCGCGTCGTGCAACGCCCACGTGCCGTTCATGCCGGCAAGCACCCTCAAGGTGCTCACCGCGCTCGCGCTGCGGCCCAAGATCGACCTCGCGGCGACGTACGTCGCGCTGCCCGCCGACGCCGCGATCGACGGCACGAAGGTGGGCCTGTCGCCCGGTTCGACGTACTCCGGCGACGACCTCTTCCACGGCCTGCTCATGTCGAGCGGGAACGACGCCGCGAACGCGCTCGCCGACCTCGCCGGCGGCGCGACGACGGCCGGCGCCCTGATGTCCGTCGAGGCCAAGCGGCTCGGCGCGTTCGACACCGTGCCGGTCAACACGAGCGGTCTCGACGCGCCCGGCCAGGTGAGCAGCGTCTACGACCTGTCGCTCATCGGCCGGGCCGCCCTCGCGCAGCCCTACCTCGCGAAGGTCATGAAGACGCGCACGTACGCCTTCCCCGGCAAGGGGATCGGCAGCGGACCGAAGCGCAAGCGCTACCAGATCCAGAACCACAACCGGCTCCTCGGCAGCTACCCGGGCACGACGGGGGTCAAGAACGGCTACACGGTCGCGGCGGGCGGGTCCTTCGTCGGCAGCGCGACCCGCGGCGGCCGTGGCTACGTGGTCGCGGTCCTGCGGGCCGACGGCCGCACCTCGGACATGGCCCGGGCCCTGCTCGACTGGGCGTTCGCTGCCGGTCCCACGGCGTCACCCGTCGGTCACCTCGTGACCCCGCAGGACGTCCTCGCGGGCCGCGCGCTCGACCCCGGCGCTCCGCCGACGGCCGTCCCGGGAGCCACCCCCGGCCTGACGCCCTCGACCACCCTCCCGGCCGTCCCGACGACGCCCGTCGCCGCGTCCACCGCCCCCTCGACCCTCGACGCCGCCGGGAGGGCCTCCGACAACGACGGCAGCTCGGAGGCGGACGCGTGGGCGGCCGGGCTCGTGCTCGGGGCGGTCGCCGCATTCGGCGTGAGCAGCGCCGTCCTCGTGCTGCGCCGCGCCCGGGTCGAGCGGGTCCACGGCGGGACGGTCGTGCCCGGCCTGCTCACCCAGCGGCTCGCCCGGTTCCCGACCCGCGCCAAGGCTCCTGCCGAACCCGTCGGTCTGGCCTTCCCCGAGCTCGCGGACGACGCGGACGACAGCGGCACCGGCGCCGGCACGGACTCGC
>DAIOGQ010000290.1:0-2355 GCA_036745175.1 Kineosporiaceae bacterium | reverse complement strand
GCACGGACTCGCAGACTGCCGGCGCGGGCGACGTGACGCGGCCCGGCACGGCCCCCCGGTCCCGCAGGGCCGCGCGGTCCGGCAAGGCCCCGAGGTCCGCCAAGGCCCCGGAGTCCGGCAAGGGCACCGCCCCCGGCAAGGGCACCACCCCCGACAAGGGCAGCTGGACGGAACGCCCGGCCCGGTCCAAGCCCGGCGAGGCGGGCACGGGAGCGGCGAAGGACGTGCGGTCAGTCCCGGACGGCGCCGACGACGGCCCGGACCGCGCCGCGGGCGACACGTAGCGCCGCGGCCGCGCCGACGCCGAGGACGACGCCCGCGGCGAGCGTCGTCCGGTCGGCCGCCCGGACCCCGTACGTGGGGGGACGGCGGGGAGTCGTCGACGCCTGCTCCGGCCTGCCGTCGCCGGCTGCCAGGCCGCCGGTGGCCAGCTCGCCGGCCATGGCCGGCGGGGTCGCGGGCGGCGAGCCGGGCAGCGCGCCCGCGTCGGTGGCCGCCGTGGCCGCCCACGACGCGCAGACCAGGGTGAGCCGGCCGACGAGGTTCATCCAGACGAGCAGGCCGACGACGACCGAGAAGGCCGCGACCAGCCGGTTGCCCGAGAGCAGGTCCAGGAGCAGGCCGCCCGAGACCTTGAGCAGCCCGAGCGCCACGCCGCCCGCGAGCGCCGCGGGCCACAGGTGGTGGACCGGGACCGCGACCCCGGACAGCCAGCGGAACAGGACGAGGAAGGTCACCGTGTCCACGCCGACGATCACCGCGGCGCTGACCAGCGAGACGAAGGTCCCGGCGCCGGTCGTGCCCTCCAGGCCGAGCCAGCCCAGGACGTCGTTCGACGCGGTGGTCACGACGACGCTGCCGACCGCCGAGACCAGGATCGCCAGGCCCAGCGTGGCCAGGACGCCGGCGTCGCGCAGCTTGTCCAGGACGAGGTTGCCGCCGGCCGGCCGGCCGAAGACCGCGCCGATGCCCTGCCGCGTCGCGCCGATCCAGCCGAGCCCGGTCACGAGCAGGCCCACGAGGCCCACGACGGCGCTCACGGTGAGCGCGCCCGACCGGGTCAGCTGGTCGATGGAGACGATGCCGGCGGACCCGGTCTCCCCGGGAACGGTGATGACCGTCGTCCCGATCGAGCCGTTGATGTACTCGGCGAGCTCGACCTGGAGCCGGCTGTCGTCCCCGAGCACGAGCCCGAGCGCGGTGAAGCCGACCGCGAGCGCCGGCAGGACCGAGAAGAACGCGAAGTAGGCGATGCCACCGGCGAGGACGTTGCCGCGGGCCGCGGAGTACCGCTCCCAGGTCCGCCCGGCGAACGAGGCCTTCCAGCGCTGCTCGAGGGCACGCAGGCGGTTCACCCGCCGCCGCCCCCGAAGTCGAACCGGCGGCGCGGCCGCCACACGCCGTCCGAGCCGTGCTCGAACAGTCCGAAGCTGTCCACGAGGAAGGAGGCCTCGAAGTCGTGCAGGGCCGACAGCGCCCGGTCGAGCGACCGGCTGTCGACCTCGTGCGCGACCGTGACGTGCGGGTGGAACGGGAAGGCCAGCTCGCGCACGAGAGGCCCGGTGCGGACGCGCTGCTGGAGCAGGTCGCACGACGGCGCACCGTGCGCGACCTTGACGAACACGACCGACGACACCGGCCGGAAGGTCCCGGTCCCGGACAGCCGCAGCCGGAACGGCTGCGCCCGGGTCGCGACCCGTTCCAGGTGGGTCTCGACGAGCCCGAAGGTCGCCGTCTCGACCTGGGTCGGAGGCAGCAGGGTCACGTGCGGCGGGATCGCCCAGGCGAGCGGGTCGCCGAACTCGGCGCGCCACTTCTGCAGCTCGGCGCCCCAGGGGTGCGGGATGTCGATGGCGACGCCGATCGTCACGCTGCCGGTGCCGGCGCGCGTGATCGGCATGCTCATCGTCGGCAGGTCGTCGGTGAGGTCCACGGCTCAGGCCCTGCCGGGCAGGAAGCCGACCTTGGCGTAGGCGTCCGCGAGCCGCGGCGCCGCCTGGGCCCGGGCGCGGCGCGCACCGTCGGCGAGGACGTCGTCGAGCCGGTCGGTGTCGGCGAGCCAGCGCTCGACCTCGTCGCGGAACGGCTCGGCGAAGGCCACGTACACCTCGGCGACCTCCTTCTTCAGGTCACCGTAACCGGCACCGGCGAACCGCTCCTCCAGCTCGGGGATTCCGACGCCGGCCAGGGCCGACAGGATCGTCAGCAGGTTCGAGACACCGGGCTTGCCGGTCGGGTCGAAGGCGACCTCGCGCCCGGCGTCGGTGACCGCGGACCGGATCTTCTTCGCCGAGACCCTGGGGTCGTCGAGGAGGAACAGGCAGCCCGAGCCGCCGAGGCTCTTGCTCATCTGCT
>DAIOGQ010000289.1:0-5463 GCA_036745175.1 Kineosporiaceae bacterium | reverse complement strand
ATGACGGGCATCTCCCGCAAGCTGCCCGACGTCGAGCGCAACCGGCTCAAGAAGATCCTGCGCGACGTCGTGCCGGACGACGCCGGGGTCATCGTCCGGACGGCCGCCGAGGGTGCGAGCGCCGAGGAGCTCGAGCGCGACGTCGCGCGGCTGGCAGCGCAGTGGGAGGACATCTCCCGCAAGACCGGAGCGGTCAACGCGCCGGCGCTGCTCTACGGCGAGCCGGACCTCGCGATCCGCGTCGTCCGCGACATCTTCAACGAGGACTTCGCCCGGCTCGTCATCGACGGCGACGAGGCCTGGGAGATCCTGCAGGCCTACATCGGCCACGTGGCGCCCGACCTCGTCGAGCGCGTCGAGCGGTGGGAGGGCGACCGCGACGTCTTCGCCGAGCACCGGATCGACGAGCAGCTCGCCAAGGCGCTCGACCGCAAGGTCTGGCTGCCGTCGGGCGGCTCGCTCGTCATCGACCGGACCGAGGCCATGACGGTCGTCGACGTGAACACCGGCAAGTTCACCGGCTCCGGCGGCAACCTCGAGGAGACGGTCACCAAGAACAACATCGAGGCTGCCGAGGAGATCGTCCGCCAGCTCCGGCTGCGGGACATCGGCGGGATCATCGTCGTCGACTTCATCGACATGGTGCTGGAGTCCAACCGGGACCTCGTGCTGCGCCGGCTCCTCGAGTGCCTCGGCCGCGACCGCACGAAGCACCAGGTCGCCGAGGTGACGTCCCTCGGGCTGGTCCAGATGACCCGCAAGCGGGTCGGCCAGGGGCTGCTCGAGGTCTTCAGCGAGAACTGCGAGCACTGCGGCGGCCGCGGCATCGTCCTGCACGACGAGCCCGTCGAGAAGCGCCAGGACGGCGGCGGCTCGTCCGGGGGCGCCAGCAGCAGCGGCAGCAGCGGCAGCGGCTCGGGTGGTGGCGGCCGGCGCGGCGGCGGTCGGTCCGGCAACGGGTCGGGCGGCAACGGCTCCGGCCGGTCCGCCGACAAGGCCGACAAGGCCGACAAGGCCGACAAGGGGGATAAGGGGGACAAGGTCGATAAGGCGAACAGGGCGGACAAGACGGACGTAGACGCGGGTCCGAACGGCAGTGCTGCCTCGGCCGCCGATGGCGGGACCGCCGAGGGCGAGCCCACCGGACGCCGGGGACGGCGGGGCCGGGGCAACCGGTCGGCGTCGAGCCCGGCGGGTCCGCCCGCCGAGGCGGCCGGCGCCACGCCGAGCGCCGTCGCGGGCAGCTGAACCGGGCCGCTCGCAGCGGGAGCGAACCCACCACCGGACGAGACGACCGGGAACACGACCAGGAGGGGAGGCGGAGGGCCGGTTTGACCCGGCCACCGCCGCATCCGTACCCTTTACCCTTGGTGCGCCGCAGGGCGCGCCTCGTTGTCTACGCCCCCCGCATCGCCACTGCCGGACGACCGTCACCGGGCGGCCGGTGAGAAGGTCGGGTGCGAACGCCGGCGAGCAACCAGGACCGACCAGGCAGGAGTTCCACGTGTACGCGATCGTCCGCGCAGGCGGCCGTCAGGAGAAGGTGTCCGTCGGGGACGTCCTCGTCGTCGACAAGCTGTCCGGCGCTGCCGGCTCCACGGTCGAGCTCCAGCCGCTCCTCCTCGTCGACGGCGGCACGGTGACCAGTGCGGCCGACGCGCTCGCCGGGGTCAAGGTCACCGCCGAGATCGTCGAGGCCACGAAGGGCCCGAAGATCCGCATCCTCAAGTTCAAGAACAAGTCCGGCTACCGCAAGCGCCAGGGCCACCGGCAGCACCACACGCGGATCCGGGTCACCGGCATCGAGAAGTGACCCTCGGTCGACCTGCCCCGCGGCGGGTCGCCAGGCAACTGCTCAGTACCTGATCTGCATCTGATCGTCCCGCGGACCGCCGCAGCGAAACCGAAGGCAGGCACGAGTCATGGCACACAAGAAGGGCGCGAGCTCGACCCGGAACGGTCGTGACTCGAACTCGCAGCGTCTGGGCGTGAAGCGGTTCGGCGGCCAGGTCGTCGGCGCCGGCGAGATCATCGTCCGCCAGCGCGGCACCCACTTCCACCCGGGCGACAACGTCGGCCGCGGCGGCGACGACACACTGTTCGCCCTGGCGGCCGGCGCGGTCGAGTTCGGCACCAAGCGCGGCCGCCGGGTCGTGAGCATCGTCCCGGCCGGCGAGTGAGGCTCGCCCACCGACAGCACCACACCACGCGATGACGTCGCACAGGGCGGGCCGGTCACCGGCCCGCCCTTCGTGCGTCCGAGCAACGGTCCGTCCGCGGTCCGCGCGAGCGGACGTCCCCGCTCAGCATCCCCACGAGCAGTGAAGGAGGTCGGTCACCGATGACGACATTCGTCGACCGGGTCGTCCTCCACGTCGGGGCAGGGGACGGCGGCCACGGCTGCGCGTCGGTCCACCGTGAGAAGTTCAAGCCGCTGGGCGGGCCGGACGGCGGCAACGGCGGCGACGGCGGCGACGTCGTGCTCGTCGTCGACCCGCAGGCCACCACCCTGCTGGAGTACCACCACCACCCGCACCAGCGCGCGACGTCCGGCAAGCCCGGCCAGGGCGGCCACCGCAACGGCGCGTCGGGGGCCGACCTCGTGCTGCCGGTGCCGCAGGGCACCGTCGTCAAGAGCCCGAGCGGCGAGATCGTCGCCGACCTCGTCGGTGCGGGGACCCGGTTCGTCGTCGCCGCGGGCGGCAAGGGCGGACTCGGCAACGCGGCGCTCGCGTCCGCGCGGCGCAAGGCGCCCGGCTTCGCGCTGCTCGGCGAGCCCGGCCACGCCGGCGACGTCCTGCTCGAGCTGAAGACCGTCGCGGACGTGGCACTCGTCGGCTACCCGAGCGCCGGCAAGTCGAGCCTGGTCGCCGCGCTGTCGGCCGCCCGGCCGAAGATCGCCGACTACCCGTTCACGACGCTCGTGCCGAACCTCGGCGTCGTCGACGCGGGCGAGGTCCGCTACACGGTCGCCGACGTCCCGGGCCTGATCCCCGGCGCCAGCCAGGGCAAGGGCCTCGGGCTGGAGTTCCTCCGTCACGTCGAGCGCTGCTCGGCGCTCGTCCACGTGCTCGACTGCGCGACGCTCGAGCCGGGCCGGGACCCGCTCAGCGACCTGGAGGTCATCGAGACCGAGCTCGCGGCGTACGAGGTGGACGAGGGGATGGCGCCGCTGCTCCAGCGGCCCCGGATCGTCGTCCTGCACAAGGTCGACGTCCCGGAGGCGCGTGAGCTCGCCGAGCTCGTCCGGCCTGACCTCGAGGCCCGCGGGCTCGAGGTCCACCTCGTGTCGTCGGCCAGCCACGAAGGCCTGCGCGACCTGTCGTTCGCGATGGCGCGGCTCGTCGCCGCGGCCCGCGCCGCGGCCGCCGAGCCCGTCGTCGAGCGGGTCGTCGTGCGGCCGCGCGCGGTCGACGACGCCGGGTTCACCGTCGTCCCGGAGCGGACGGCGGACGGCGAGCGCTTCCGCGTGCGGGGCGACAAGCCCGAGCGCTGGGTCCGGCAGACCGACTTCGCCAACGACGAGGCGGTCGGCTACCTCGCCGACCGGCTGGCCCGGCTCGGCGTCGAGGAGGAGCTCCTGCGTGCGGGCGCCGTGGCGGGCGCCGAGGTCGTCGTCGGCGACGACGTCACGGGTGTCGTGTTCGACTGGGAGCCGACGATGATCGCCGGGCCCGGCGTCGTCGCGGCCGCGCCGCGCGGCGGCGACGTCCGGCTCGAGGACACCGACCGACCGACCCGCGGCGAGAAGCGGGAGCGCTACGAGGGCCGCCGGGTCGCCAAGCGGGCGGCCCGCTCCGAGCTCGCGGCCGAGCGCGCGGCCGGGATCTGGACCGACCCGGACGACACCGGGGCGTCGCCGTGACGACCCGGACCGCGCGCCCCCCGATCACCCGCGAGCACATCACGACGGCGCAGCGGGTGGTCGTCAAGGTGGGCTCGTCGTCGTTGACGACCCGGGAGGGCGGCCTCGACGCCGGCCGGCTCGACACGCTCGTCGAGCACCTCGCCGCGCGCCGGCTGGCCGGCCGGGAGGTCGTCCTCGTCTCGTCGGGGGCCATCGCGGCCGGGCTCGCGCCGCTCGGGCTGGCCCGCCGGCCGCGCGACCTCGCCACCCAGCAGGCCGCGGCGAGCGTCGGCCAGGGCCGGCTGCTGGCCGAGTACACGCGGTCGTTCGAGCGCCGCGGGCTGACCGTCGGCCAGGTCCTCCTCACCGCGGACGACGTCATCCGGCGCGGCCACTACGTCAACGCCCTGCGGACCTTCTCGCGGCTGCTCAACCTCGGTGTCGTCCCGATCGTCAACGAGAACGACACCGTCGCCACCGACGAGATCCGGTTCGGCGACAACGACCGGCTCGCGGCGCTCGTCGCGCACCTCGTCCACGCCGACGCGCTCGTGCTGCTGTCGGACGTCGACGCGCTCCTCGACGGGCCGCCCTCGCAGCCCGGGGCGCGGCGGGTGCCGGTGGTCCGCGGTCCGGCGGACCTCGACGGCGTCACGGTCGGCACGAGCGGCGCCGCCGGCGTCGGCCTCGGCGGGATGGTGACCAAGGTGGACGCCGCCGGGCTGGCGACCGCCGCGGGGATCCCCACCCTGCTCACCTCCGCGACGAAGGCCGGCGCGGCACTCGCGGGGGACGACGTCGGCACCTGGTTCGAGTCGTCCGGGCGCCGCACGAGCAGCCGGATGCTCTGGCTCGCCCATGCGGCGCGCGCGGCCGGGGCGCTCGTCCTGGACGGGGGCGCCGTCGTCGCGGTCGTCGAGCGCCGGTCGTCGCTGCTGCCCGCCGGGATCATCGCGGTCGAGGGCGGTTTCGCTGCCGGTGAGCCGGTCGACCTCAAGGACCCGGCCGGTCGGGTCGTCGCCCGCGGCCTGGTGAACTTCGACGCCGCCGAGCTGCCGGCTCTCCTCGGCCGATCGACCCGTGACCTCGCCCGCGAGCTGGGTGCGGGGTACGAGCGGGAGGTCGTCCATCGGGACGACCTCGTGCTCGTCCGCGAGCGGCGTCGTTGAGCACGTACCGTGCTCGGTCCACTACCGGGAGCGCGGTGCCGGGGCCGTCCGGCGGGCGCCTCGCCGGCAGCGCGAACGGGTGCGTGGCGCCGAACGGGTCAAACCGGCGCCACGACCGGAAAGGTCGGTGAAACACGTGACGTGGGCCCGTCGTGACTGGTGGACTGGACGCGTGACGACGGATGACGACGACCTCGCGACGCTGACGCCGCTGCGCGGGATCGATCTGGGCGAGATCCGCCGCCGCCGGGCCCATCGGGCCCAGGAACCCGCACTGTGGTTCGTGACGATCACCGTGAGCGGCGGCCGGATGGACGCCGAGAAGGTCCGCCAGGGGCTCGAGCGGCTCAGCGAGGAACAGCCGTTCCTCGTCTCGGCGAGCTACGCGAGCAGCCGCGCCGAGGTGAAGTACTGGGACGAGTCCGTCGACGTCGAGGGCGCCGTCGC
>DAIOGQ010000288.1:0-5498 GCA_036745175.1 Kineosporiaceae bacterium | reverse complement strand
TGGCCGGCGACGAGTTCGTCGTCGTCTGCGAGGACGTCCTCGACGAGCGCGAGGCGGTGCTCGTCGCCGACCGGATCGTCGCCGCCATCCGCGAGCCGATCGACGTCGGTGGCCGGACCGTCGTGCTCTCGATGAGCATCGGGATCGCGCTGTCGTCGACACCGTCGGGGGACGCCATGGCCCTCCTGCGCGACGCCGGGACGGCCCTGCACCGGGCCAAGGAGAACGGTCGGGGCGGCTGGGACGTCGTGGACGACGACCTGCGCACGCGCGCCGTGGACCGGCTCGACATCGAGCACGCGCTGCGCGCGGGTGTGGCCCACGGCGACCTGCGTCTGCACTTCCAGCCGATCGTCGACCTGCGGACGGGCGCGACGATCGGCCGCGAGGCGCTCGTCCGCTGGCAGCACCCGACCCGCGGCCTGCTCGGGCCGGCGTGGTTCCTGCCGGTCGCCGAGGAGACCGGCCTCATCGAGGACGTCGGCCGTTGGGTCCTGGGCCGCGCGGCGCACGTGGCGGCCTCGACCCCCGAGCTGGGCTACGTCGCGGTGAACGTCTCCCCGTCGCAGGTGATGCGCGCCGGGCTCCTCGCGGACGTCGAGGCGACGCTCGAGGCGAGCGGGCTCGAACCGAAGAACCTCGTCATCGAGCTCACCGAGTCCGTCATGCTCGGCGCCGCGCCTGCCGGCCGCAAGGAGCTGCACCGGCTCGACGACCTCGGCGTCCGGCTCGTCGTCGACGACTTCGGCACCGGCTTCTCGGCGCTGTCGTACCTGCGCGACCTGCCGGTCTCGGGCATCAAGGTCGACCGCTCGTTCACCGCGGGGCTCGGCCACGACCCGCAGTGCGAGCGGATCGTCGAGGCGCTCACCGGGCTGGCGCACGGTCTCGGCGTCGACCTCGTGGCCGAGGGCGTCGAGACCGAGCAGCAGCGCGCGCTCCTCGCAGAGGTGGGCTGCCAGCACGCGCAGGGCTACCTCTTCGGCCGGCCGGTGCCGCACCCCTCCTGAGGCAGCTCGACCGCTCGAGTCAGAGCCCCGCCGCGGGCTCGAAGGGCGCGAAGTCCGGCGGCGAGCCCTGCGCGGCGACGATGAGGGCCGCGACGACGAGGAACCCGAAGAACACCAGGACACCGATCCGCAGCCCGCGGCGCCTCGTCGCGAGCCGGCCCAGCCACGTCGTTCCGCGGCGCATCGACCCGCCACCGGGGCCCCACCACGCAGTGACGGCGGTCGCGCCCGCGGCCAGGCCGAGGGCCACCGGCTCGGTCGGGGTCGCCAGTGCCGCCGACCCGTTGTTCAGCGCCGCCCCGACGATGAAGGAGACGCTCGCCCCGACGGCGAGCGGCACGATCATCGACAGCAGAGAGAGCAGCGTCGCGAGCAGCGCCCGCCACGGGACGGCGAGCACGGTGATCGGGACGTCGCTCGAGCGCGGCCCGTGGGTGTAGCGGCGCCGCCACACGGCGAGGGCGCTGCGGTCGGCCGTCCGCGCGACGACCATCCACAGCAGGAGGGCGACGACCGCCCCGCCGGGGGCGACCGCCGCCATCGCCATCAGGGCGACGAGCGCCCCGACGAGGAGCGCCGTCGCACGGTCCGGCGGCGGAGCACCGTCCCGACCGCCGGCCGGCGGCGCGGACGGGACGGGGGTGCGCGGTGCGAGCGTACGGCCCGGCGGCGCCGGGCCCGCCGGGGCGGCAGGCGGCCGGACACCGTTCGGCTGCACCGCGGACGGCGACGGCCCGGACGGCGACGGTCGGGCGGGGCGGGCGCCGTTCTGCGGGTGGCCGACCGGGTGCACGACGGCCGCGTCCGGGCGCAGCGCCGGGACGCCGGGACGCATCGCCGGGGCGACCGGCGCCGGTGCGGCGGCCCGCCGCGCGTCCGCGGGCAGGACCGGCCGTTCGGCGAGCGTCGGCGTCGGCCGGTGGGCCGCCGTCGGGGCCACCGCGGCGTGCGGGACGGTGCGCGCCGCGGACGGCGGCGGCTGGGAGTGTGCCTGGACGACGGCCGGCGCCTTCGACGCGGTCCCGTCGGACGCAGTCCCGGCCGACGTGCCGGCCGCGGGCCGGACCAGCGTCGGCTGCGACGCCGAGGACCGGCGGGTGAGCACGGCCTCCAGCGCGCCAACGAGCCAGTCGCCCGGCGGGCGCCGGTCGGGGTCGGCCGCGAGCGCCGTCGAGACGACGCTCTGCAACCGCGGGTCGAGGCCGTTCAGGTCGGCGGCGCCGCGCCGCACCCGGTCCAGGACCACCTCGATCGGCCCGGTGCCGAACGGGGGACGACCGGCCGCAGCGAAGGCGAGGGTCCCGCCCCAGCCCCACCAGTCGGTCGCCTCCGTCACCGGGTGGCCGGCGACGACCTCCGGAGACAGGTAGCCGGGCGTCCCCATGACGAGACCGGTCACGGTGATCCGGGACTCGTCCGCGACATGGGCGATGCCGAAGTCGATGACGACGGGGTCGCCCTCGACGAGCATGACGTTGGCGGGCTTGACGTCGCGGTGCACGACCCCGGACGCGTGGATGCTCCGCAGTGCCTCCGCGAGCAGCCGGCCGGTGTGCACGACGCGCTCGAGCGGCATCGGCCCGCGCTCACGGACGAGGTCGTCGAGCGTGCGGCCGGGGACGAAGCGCGTCACGAGGTAGGGCACGGCACCGTCGACGTCCGCGTCGAGCACCTCCGCGACCCGCGGGTGCCGCACCCGGCGCAGCGTCGTCACCTCACGCGCGAGCCGCAGCCGCGCGTCGGGGTCCGCCGCGATGTGCGCCTTGAGCACCTTGACGGCGACCGTGCGTCCCTCGGGGTCGATCCCGAGGTGGACGACCCCCATCCCGCCCTCGCCGAGGCGGCTCACCAGCCGGTAGCGCCCGACCGTGGAGCCGTCCCACCCGCCCCCCGCCGTCATGCCGCCCACGGTACGCGAAGCACCTGGGCCGGGCGGGGCGTCGAGTCGTTCGTGGCGTTCGACCGCGGTCATACCTGTCCCGACGTCCGGGACCCCGCAACGGTTGCCGCAGACCGACGGGCGCCGTCGGCCCGTCCGCCGTCGGCCCGTCCGGGTCAGCCCGTGATGTACGCGGTCAGCTGGTCGCGCTCGCTCTGGAGCTCGTCGATCCGGTGCTTGACGACGTCCCCGATGCTCACGATGCCCACCATCGCCCCGTCGACGACGACGGGCACGTGCCGGATCCGCTTGTCGGTCATGAGGACCATGAGGTCCTCGGTCGTGTCCTGCGGCGCCGCGGTGTGCAGGTCCGTCGTCATGATCGTGCTCACCGGCCGGTCGAGCACCTCGGCACCGTCCGCCTGGATGTGCCGGACGACGTCCCGCTCGCTGACGATCCCGTCGAGCCGCCCCCCGCCCGAGCTGACCACGAGCGCACCCACCCGGTACTCGGCGAGCGCGTCGAGCAGCGCCCGTACCGAGTCGTCGGGGCTGATGGTCACCACGAGGTCGCCCTTGCGCCGCAGTACGTCCGTGATCCGCATGGTCACGCCACCCTCCGCCGTCCCCGCAGCCCCGGTCGGCCACGGGCTTTCATCGACGGTAACGGCTCCCGGGTGGAGAAGGAACCCCTGATCACAGCCTTGTGCGTTCGTGCATGAACGGGTACGACCGTGCGCCCGACCCCCGGCCGGACCGCGACGACGGGTGCGACGCAGGTCAGGGCCGTGCCCCGCGCGGAACGGCTGCCGCGCCGAGCCCGGCAGCACCCGTCGAGGAGCGGACGACGAGCTCGGGGCGGAAGACGTACTCCGCCCGTGGCGCCGGCTGCCCCGAGATCTCGTCGAGGAGCGCTCGCACGCAGGCCGTCCCCATCTCGCGGACGGCCTGCCGGACCGTCGTCAGGGGCGGGTCGGTGAACCCGACGAGGACCGAGTCGTCGTAGCCGACGACGGACACGTCGCCCGGGACCGACAGCCCCCGCGCGCGCACCGCCCGGACGACGCCGAGGGCCATCAGGTCGGACCCGCACACGACCGCGGTCACGCCGCGCTCGAGCAGCCGCTCGGCCGCCGCCCCGCCGCCCTCGACGGAGAACAGGGAGCACTCGATCCACCGCTCGACGTCCTCCGCGCCCAGATGGCGCAGCATCGCGTCCCGGAACCCGGCGATCTTGCGCAGCACCGGCACGAACCGGCGCGGCCCGAGCGCGAGCCCGATCCGGGTGTGGCCGAGCGAGACGAGGTGGCCGACGGCCAGCTCCATCGAGGCGACGTCGTCGTTGCTGATGAAGGGCGCGTCGACGTCCTCGGTGTACCCGTTCACGAGGACGATCGGCAGCCCCCGCCGGCGCAGCGCCTGGTAGCGGCCGGGGTCCGCGGTCGAGTCCGCGTGCAGCCCGCTGACGAAGATGATGCCGCTCACGCCGCGTTCGAGCAGCATCTCGACGTAGGCGTCCTCGTGGACACCGCCGGGCGTGTGGCTGCACAGCACCGGGGAGTACCCGTGCCGGACGAGCGCGGACTCGATGACCTGGGCGAAGGCAGGGAAGATCGGGTTCTCGAGCTCGGGGACGACGAGCCCCACGAGGCCGGCCGAGCGCTCCTTGAGCCGGGCGGGCCGCTCGTACCCGAGCACGTCGAGCGAGGTGAGCACCGCCTGCCGGGTCGGCTCGGCGACCCCCGGCTTGCCGTTGAGCACCCGGCTCACGGTCGCCTCACTGACCCTCGCGTGCGCCGCGATGTCGGCCAGCCGTGCCTTCATGCACGGAAGATACAGCCGGACTGCAAGTCCTTGCAGCCATCGGGGTACCCGCCGCGGCCCCCTCGGGCCGGGCGTCGGCCGCCCATGTCGGTCGGGAACCCCGCGAAGAACCTCACCAATACGGACAAGCGCTCGCTATGAAACCCTTTACGGCGGGGTGGCTATGGACCAGGATGCAGCATGACTGACACGTAACGCACCGATGCCGTCGAGGTGACGGCGTCGGCCCACCCTCCACTCGGATCGTCCGGCACGTTCCTGCCGGTGAAGGGACCACACAGCCATGGCTACCGTCACGTTCGACAAGGCGACGCGCATCTTCCCCGGGTCGACCAAGCCCGCCGTCGACCAGCTCGACCTGCAGATCGAGGACGGCGAGTTCCTCGTCCTCGTCGGCCCGTCCGGCTGCGGCAAGTCCACCTCGCTGCGGATGCTCGCGGGCCTCGAGGACGTCAACTCCGGCCGCATCCTCATCGGCGACCGCGACGTCACGCAGACGCCGCCGAAGGACCGCGACATCGCGATGGTATTCCAGAGCTACGCGCTCTACCCGCACATGACCGTCGCGGACAACATGGGCTTCGCGCTCAAGATCGCAGGCGTCTCCAAGGACGAGATCCGCAGCCGCGTCGACGACGCCGCCAAGATCCTCGACCTCAGCCAGTACCTCGAGCGCAAGCCGAAGGCGCTCTCCGGCGGCCAGCGCCAGCGCGTCGCCATGGGCCGGGCCATCGTCCGCAAGCCGCAGGTCTTCCTCATGGACGAGCCGCTGTCGAACCTCGACG
>DAIOGQ010000287.1:0-5505 GCA_036745175.1 Kineosporiaceae bacterium | reverse complement strand
GCCTGCAGTCATCTGCCCGCCACCCCCGTCGGCACCGCTGACCCGCCCGGGCCGGGCACCCACCGCCATCCGGGACCGAACCGCCGGCGCCGCTGACCCGCCCGGGCCGGGCGCCCACCGCCGTCCGCGGCCGAGCCGCCGGCGCCGCCCGACGAACCGGCTCCACGCCGACACCGCCGAGCCGCCCGCTGTGTACCTCCTGACGCCGCTCCAGGGTGCGATCAGGTACCCGCCGGGGAGCCTCACACCGGCAGTCGCCCTCGCAGCCCCGCACCACCACGGAGCAGGCCGGCGCGGCGGCCCGGCCCCACGGCGGCTGCTCCCGTCGCCGGGGCGGGCCCGGGGTTCGGGCTCGGGTCGGGGTCGGGTGGGGTCGCGACACCTACTGCTCCACGAGCACGGCAACCGTGCGGGCAGGGACCGTCACGGCGCCCGCCGCGGCGTCCCAGGTCGTCGACCGGGCGACCGCGTCCGACCCGCTCGCCTGGACCGGCGAGAGCTCCAGCGCGGCGCCTGCCAGCCCCGGCACGGTCTGCGTCGTCGCGCCGGGTGTCGCGTTGAAGACGACGAGCAGCCCCTCGGCGGCCGGGTCGAGGTCCGCCCCGGTCGTGTCGGAGACCCGCATGACGACGACGCCCGGCGTCTGGTCCGGGCCGCCGACCGGGAAGGTCACCCGGCGCCGGATCTCGGCCGCCGAGCCGAGCCGGAGCAACGGGCTCGAGAACCGCAGCCGGAGCAGGTCCTGCGCACCGGCGGTGGCCGCCGCGACGTCGCCCGCCGACGGCTTCAGGGCGGCGTTGCCGAGCAAGGGCTTCGAGTAGACCCACTTCGCCTCGTTGTCCGGCTTGGGCGGCAGGCCGCGGCCGAAGCCGTTGTCCACCGTCGCGCCGGCCGGCCAGCCGATGTGGTTGAACCAGTCGCCGGAGTCGAACGAGTTGCGGTCGAGCGACTTGCTCCGCAGCAGGTCGGAGCCGGCGTGGAAAAAGGCCGGCGTCTGGGCGAGCGCGACCGTCGACATCGACAGCGTGTTCATCCGGATCCGGTCGGACATCGTCGTCGCGACGGGCAGTTTGTACGTGAGCGCGTCCCACAGCGTCTCGTTGTCGTGCGCGTCGACGTACGTGACCACCTCCGCGGGCTCGTCGGCGTAGCCGGCGGGCGAGCCGTTGTAGTCCACCTGGTCGCCGCGGACGGTCGCGCCGTCCGCGCCGGTGAACGTGAAGGACCTCAGGTTGCCCGCGAGGCCGAGCTTGACGAGGTCCTGCGCGTGCAGCAGGGCCGCCTTCTGCCCCTCGGCGCTGCCGTTGGCCGGCGACGCGTTCGGGTCGGTGAACAGCCCCGAGCCGAAGCCCTGCTCGCGCGGGTCGTCGTCGAACGGGCCGCCGCCGCGGACGGCGTCGCGGAGCCGGTCGCTGAACGTGCCGATCCCGGTTCCGCCGAGGTTGCCCTGCCGGGCCTGGACGAAGAGCGCGTCGTTCGCGACCTCGCCGAAGTTCCAGCCCTCGCCGTAGACGTACACGGCCTTGCCGTCGACCCCGTCGCCGGCCGGCGTCAGGGCGTCGAGCGCCGACCGGACCGCGCGCATGTTCGCCGTCGAGGCGTGGCCCATGAGGTCGAACCGGAAGCCGTCGACCTTGTAGTCGCGCGCCCAGCGGACGACGGAGTCGACCATCATCTTCTCGGCGAGCGCGTGCTCGGTCGCGACGTTCTGGCAGCACGTCGAGGTCTCCACCGCGCCGCTCTTCGGGTCGAGCCGGTGGTAGTACCCCGGCACGACCTTGTCGAGCACCGACCGCTCGCCCTGGCCGGACTCCGCGGTGTGGTTGAAGACCTGGTCGAGGACGACGTGCAGGCCGTCGGCGTGCAGCGCACCGACCATCGTGCGGAACTCGGCGACCCGGGCGCCGCCGTCGGCCTGCGTCGCGTACGACCCCTCCGGCACCGACCAGTGGTACGGGTCGTAGCCCCAGTTGTAGCCGTCGGTCTCCCGGACCGCACCGACGCACGCCTGCTGCTGCTCGCCGTCCGGCGGGAACGAGCGCAGGTCGCAGTCCGGCACCTTCTGCGCGGCCCGGTCCTCCTCGATCGTCGCGATGTCGAACGTCGGCAGCAGGTGCACGGTCGTCAGACCGGCCGCCTGCAGGGCCCGGAGGTGCTTGCGGCCCAGCCCCGCGTCGGCGAAGGCGAGGTACGTCCCGCGGTGCGCCGCCGGCACCGTGGTGTCGTCGACCGAGAAGTCCCGCACGTGCAGCTCGTAGATCGTCTGGTCGACGGGCTGCGCGACCTTCGGCGGCTTCGCCGTCCGCCACTGCTCCGGCCGGTACGCCGGGTCGGCGAGGTCGACGGCGACGGCGTGCGTGGAGTTCTGCGTCAGCCCGGTCGCGTACGGGTCGGTGACCCGGTTGGTCTCGACCTTCGCGGTGGACGGGGCGAAGACGGTCAGCTCCCACTGGTACCGGGCGTCCCGCCAGCCCCGGCGGCCCTGCGCGGTCCAGACGCCCGAGGCGTCCGACAGGTCGGCCCGGACCCGGACCGGCGCCGCGTCGAGCGCCTGCCCGGCGGGCCACACGAGCAGGGACGCCGACTGCGCGGTGGGCGACCAGATCCGGAAGGTCGGCTCGCTCCCGGAGAACCTCACCCCCAGCTTCGCCGCGGACGCCCCGCCCGCGTAGAGGTCGTCGAGCACGCCGGGTACCTGCACGCCGGTGCCGTCGACGAGCGCGCCGAGGTCGTCGTAGAGCCCGACCGCGACCTGGCCGCGCAGGATCTCCTTCGCCTGCCGCGCCGTCGACGACGGCAGCCGCAGGGCCAGGTACCCCTTCAGGGCCGGGAAGCGCTCCGTCACCGACGCCGGCAGCCCGGCCGGGTCGAGCGTCAGCCCGGCAGAGGAGCCGCTGATCCCGTCGGCGTCGGCCGTCAGGCCGCCGCTGCGCGACCAGTGCAGCCGCCAGCCGAACGTGCTCGGGTCGGCGTCCGGCACCTGATCGGCCGGCCAGGCGACGAGGTCACGGGCCACCCAGTGCGCCTTCGCCCGCGTCAGGTCCACCGCCGCACCCGCGCGCTGCGTGGTCACGGTGAGCAGGTGTGTCGCGAGGACGTACGAGAACGTGACGATCGAGCCGTCGGCGGGCACCTGGAAGGCGATGTTGCTGCCGTTCGGGGCACCGCCCGCGCCGTAGTTCTCGTCCCACGACAGGCCGTGCGCAACCTTGGTCTCGTAGGAGCCGGCCGGGATCCGGTCGGTCCGGAAGGTGTAGGTGCCGTCGCCGTCCGGGTCCTGCAGCCAGGACCGCATGCAGTCCGGTGACCAGTCCCCGGGGCAGCCGAGCTCGGACTGGAAGGAGCCGGGCGCCGTGAGAACCGGACCCTTCGTGGTGTCCGTGATCCAGTGCGTGCCGTGGTCGTAGTAGAAGGTCACGGGCGAGGCCGTTGCCGTGAGCGGGATGTTGCCGCCGTTGGGCACGCCACCGGCGCCGTAGTTCTCCGTCCACGCCTTGTTGATCGCGGCCTTGTAGGAGTAGTCGCCCGCGGGGACGGTGACGGTCTTCTCCCACACGTCGTCGGCGCGCTTGCTCATCTGCGCCTGCGCGCAGTCCGGCTGCCAGTCGCCGGGGCAGCCGATCTCGCTGTTCAGGTCGCCGGGCACGCTGACGAAGTCGGGCTGCACGACCGGGTCGATCGGGCCGCCGCCCCCGCCGCCACCACCGGACGGCGCGCCGACGACGCCGAACGAGGACGACGCCGAGAGGTTGCCGTGGAAGTCCCGGACGACGGCGCGGGTCTCGACGAGCGTGCCCTGGGCCAGCCCCGAGACGTCGGGCATGACGCGGTAGGGCGCGTTGTCGTCGGTGCCGAGCTTCGTCCACTGCGTCGTCCCGGCGACGCGCCAGGCGTAGGTCACCTCGCTGAAGGCGTTCTCCCCGATCGCGACGCGCAGCGTGGTGCGGCCGGCGCCGGGGTTGGCGGCGGGCAGCGGCGACAGGGCGCCGCCCGGCTCGGGGCTGACCCAGACGGCCTTCGGTGCGGTGTCGCGCCGGGGCAGGCGGGCGTCGGCCTCCCACACCATCATCGACAGCGGCGGGACGGTCACGCCGACGCGACCCTCGCGGTCGGCCTTGAGCCGCTTGGCGCCGCCGAAGATGCCGTCGAACTCGGCGCCGCGCCGCCCGTAGGTGGGGAAGGTCGCGCTCTTCGCGGTCGTGGCGCTGTTCAGCGCGACGACGTACTCGCGGCCTGTCTTCCGGTCGATCCGACTGAAGGCGTAGATGCCCGCGCTGTTCGACGAGTACCGGTGCACCTGCGCGCCGTCTGCGAGCGCCGGGTGGGCCGAGCGCAGCTTCGACAGGCTCCCGATCCAGCGGTACAGCGGGTGCGCGGTGTCGAAGTTGTCCTGTGCCGTGGTGGCGTCGGTGCCGATGAGGTCGTCGTCGTTGTACGTCGCGACCCGGCTCGGGAACATGTCCTGGCGCGCGTCCTGGTCGCCGCCGTCGCCGACGAAGCCCTGCTCGTCGCCGTAGTAGACGACCGGCTGGCCGCGCGAGGCGAACATCAGGGAGTTGGCGAGCCTGGCGCGCGCGAGCTTCTCGTCGGCACTGATGCCCGGGACGCCGGTCGTGATGAAGTTGCCGATCCGGCCCATGTCGTGGTTGCCGAGGAACGTCGGCGCCGAGTAGTTGTTGCCGTCGGCGTCGATGTGCCAGTCGTCGTCGGCGAACACGTCGCGCAGCGCCGTCGTCTCCTTGCCGGTGACGAACGCCTGCGCCTTGGCCTGGAACGGGAAGTCGAGGGTCGCCTGCAGCGTGCCTTTCGTGGAGTAGCGCGAGGTGAAGCGCGGGTCGGCGTCGAACACCTCGCCGAAGGCGAAGAAGTCGCCGTTGCCGGCGTTCGCGGCCTGCTTGCGGATGCTCGGGATGAAGCTCTGCCAGAACTCCATGTTCACGTGCTTCGTGGTGTCGATCCGGAAGCCGTCGACGCCGAAGTCCACCCACGCGTTGTAGATGTCCTCCATGCCCTTGACGACCTCGTGGTTCTCGGTGAACAGGTCGTCGAGGCCGAAGAAGTCGCCGTACTCGCTGCTCTCCCCGGCGAAGGTCGAGTTGCCGCGGTTGTGGTACAGCGTCGGGTCGTTCAGCCAGGCCGGCACCTTGACGCCGCCGTCGGCCTCGGTCGGGAACACCGGTGTGTAGGGGAACGACGTCTTCGGGTCGAGCGGGGGGAAGGTGTCCTTGCCCGCGAACTCCTTGTCGTCGAAGACCTTGCCCTGCGCGTCCTTGTACGGCGCCGTTGTCTTGTCGATGTAGTCGTACTTCTTCTGGGTGTAGTCGATGACGTCAGCGGTGTGGTTGGTGATGATGTCGAAGAAGACCTTCATCCCCTTGGCGTGCGCCGAGTCGATGAGCGTCTTCAACTCGGCGTTCGTCCCCATGTGCGGGTCGATCTGGGTGAAGTCTGTGATCCAGTAGCCGTGGTAGCCGGCACTCGGGAAGCCGTTGTTGTCCTGGACCG
>DAIOGQ010000286.1:0-5517 GCA_036745175.1 Kineosporiaceae bacterium | reverse complement strand
GCCGTGGCCGGTGGCCTGCTACCCCTCATCGGGGTTGATCAGAAAGGTAACGGGGCGCGGCCGGGCTCCGGACGGCCTTGCGACGGCGCACCGGGGTCGTGAGGATCGAGGCATGACCGCAGCGACGTCGTCCGGACCCCTGACGCTGCCGATCCTCGACCTGAGCCGGTTCCGGGCCGGCGAGGCCGAGCGGGCGGGCCTGCTCGGCGACGTCCGGCACGCGGCGCACGACGTCGGGTTCTTCCTCGTCACCGGGCACGGCGTCGACCCCGCGGTGACCCGGGCCGTGATGGCCGCCGCGCACGAGTTCTTCGCGCTGCCGCTCGAGCAGCGGCTCGCGATCGAGAACGTCGGCTCCCCGCAGTTCCGCGGGTACACCCGGGTCGGGCAGGAGCGCACCGGCGGCGCGGCCGACCAGCGCGACCAGCTCGACGTCGGGCCCGAGCGGGCGGCGCTCGACCTCGGGCCGGACGACCCCGCGTACCTGCGCCTCGTCGGCCCGAACCAGTGGCCGGACGGCGTCCCCGGCCTGCGGCCGGCGGTGCTCACCTGGCTCCACGAGGCCGAGCGGGTCATGCGGGAGGTGATGCGGGTGCTCGCCGCCGCGCTCGGCCAGCCGGAGGCGTACTTCGAGCAGTGGTTCGACGACGACTCCTGGCTAAACCTCAAGGTCGTGCGGTACCCGGCCCGCGACACGGTCGAGACCGACCAGGGTGTCGGCCCGCACAAGGACTACGGCTGGCTGGCCCTGCTCCTCCAGGACGACCTCGGCGGCCTGCAGGTCGAGAGCCGGGACGGCACGTGGATCGACGCGACGCCGGTCCCGGGCTCGTTCGTCGTCAACATCGGCGAGATGCTCGAGATCGCGACCCGGGGCTACCTGCGGGCGACCCGGCACCGCGTGCTCAGCCCGCCGGCGGGCCGCCAGCGGTTCAGCGTGCCGGTGTTCCTCGGGCCGCGGCTCGACGCCGTCGTCACCCCGCTGACCCTGCCGCCCGACCTCGCCGCGCAGGCGACCGGCGTCGAGCCCGACGAGGGCAACGTCATCGTGCCGCACTTCGGCGAGAACACCCTGCGCGGCTGGCTGCGCTCGCACCCGGGGGTCGCGCGGCGCTGGTGGGCGGACGTCGTCCCGCCGGCCTGACCTTCGCCAGCCACGCCATCGCCGGCGTCGCGCCGACCCCGTGGACGACCACGGACAGCACGATCGTGAACGTCACGGTCGACCACAGGACGCGCTCGGTCCCGCCGAAGTCGGCGTGACCGGTCGCGTAGGCGAGGTAGTAGAGCGAGCCGCCGCCGCGGACGCCGAAGAACGCCGTCACGAGCCGTTCCCGCGGTCCGAGCGCGCCGGCGCCGACCCGGCCCGCGCCGCCGAGCAGCGACAGCCACGCCGTGACCGGCCGGACGACGAGCACCGCGAGCACCGCGAACACCGCGCCTGCCCAGGTGAGGTTCGCGAGCAGCCCGTCGGTGAGCGCCACCCCGAGCAGCAGGAGCACGACCAGCGTGAGGAGCCGCTCCAGCCGCTCGACGACCTGGTGCATGAGCGCGTGGTACTCGTGCCCGCGCTCGGCCGAACGCAGCGCCAGCGCGCAGGTGAACACCGCGAGGAAGCCGTAGCCGCCGGCCACCTCGGCGGCTCCGTAGGTGAGGATCGTCGCCGCGAGCGCGAGCAGCGGCTCGCCGGTCTCCGCCATCCGCAGCGACCGCTTCGGGGACCGGAAGGCCACCCTGGCGAGAGCCGCGCCGGACACCACCCCGACGACGGCTCCGAGGACGGTCCGGCCGACGAGGTCCCAGGCCACCCAGTGCAGGCCCCAGCCCGCCACCCCGCCGCCCGTCGCGGCGATCGCCGCGTAGACGAAGGGGAAGGCGAGCCCGTCGTTGAGCCCCGCCTCGCTCGTCAGCGCGAAGCGGACCTCGTCGTCCTCGTCGACCTCCTCGGCCGGCTCCTCGGCGTCCCCGGTCGGGCCCTCCACCTGGACGTCGGCCGCGAGGACCGGGTCGGTCGGCGCGAGGACGGCGCCGAGCAGCAGCGCCGCCGCGGGCGCGAGTCCGACGACCGCCCAGCCGAGGAACGCCCCGCCGGCGATGGCGAGCGGCATCCCGATCGCGAGCAGCCGCCATGTCGACGACCAGGAGCGCCACGACGCCCACGACCGCCACCGCAGCGGCCGGTCGATCGCGAGCCCGACCCCCATCAGCGAGACGATCACGGTGAACTCGGTGAGGTGCTCGGTGAGGGCCAGACGGCTCAGCGGCGTGACCGGCCCGTCCCCGGGCGCAGGGAGCAGGCCGATGAGCGCCCCCACGGCGACGAGCACGATCGGCGCCGACAGCGCGGCCCGCTGCAGGACCGCCGGCAGCACGACTCCCAGCAGCAGGGCCGCCCCGCCGAGGAGGTAGACGACGTCGGCGGACACCTCGCCATCGTGACGGAGGTCGGCGCCGTCGGCCTTCCCAGACGGCGGGACGGCGCGGATGGTAGGACGGGGGCGTGACGACGACGCGCCCGTGGGACTGTCCCGAGCTGACCGGCCTGCGGCGGCTGCCGATGCACACCCTGCGCCACGACCCGGCCGACGGTGTCGAGCGGCTGAGCCTCGACGGCACCTGGCGGTTCGAGCTGTTCCCGACGCCCGAGCAGGCGTTCGCCGCGGCCGGCGCGACGCCGGCCACGCAGGTCGCCGTCCCCGGCTGCTGGACGATGCAGGACTTCGACGACGTCCACGGCATCGACGACCTGCCGCACTACACGAACGTCCAGATGCCGTGGCCGGACCTGCCGCCGCACCCGCCGGCCGCCAACCCGACCGGCGTGTACGAGCGCGACGTCGAGGTGCCGGCCGGGTGGGCCGGACGCCGGGTCGTCCTGCACGTCGGCGCGGCCGAGTCGGTCCTGGTCGTCGCGGTCGACGGCGTCGAGGTCGGGGTCGGCAAGGACTCGCATCTCGCCTCCGAGTTCGACCTCACGCACGTGGTCCGGCCGGGCGCGCGGGTCGCGGTGCGGCTGACCGTCGTCAAGTGGTCCGACGCGACGTTCGTCGAGGACCAGGACCAGTGGTGGCACGGCGGGATCACCCGGCCGGTCTTCCTCTACGCGACGCCGCCGGTCCACCTCGCCGACGTGCGGGTCGACGCCGGGCTCGTGCCGGCCGGTCCGGGCGACGCACCTGCCGCGGCGACCCGGACCGGCACCCGGACGGGCACGCTGCGGGTCGACGTCGACGTCGAGGGCCCGGACGGCGTGCCCGCGGGCTGGTCGGTCCAGGCCCGCCTCACGGCGAGCGGTGCGGTGACCGGGGTGGACGTCCCGGCGGTCGACGTGCCGGTGCTCGGCGCGTCCGTGCCGCCGTCGGGCCCGGTCGACTCCGCGCAGGGCGACGCGACGACCCCCGTCGACCCCCGGTACGCGATGGACCTGGTGTACCGCAAGGCGTCCGGCGTCGTGATGGACGACGGCGAGGCCTTCGTCGCCGAGGCGGTCCGCGGCTTCCGCAGGCCGCTCGGGATGGGCCGGCTGCGGGTCGAGGCGCAGGTGCCCGGGGTGGTGCCGTGGTCGGCCGAGGTGCCCGCGCTCTACGACCTCGTCGTCACCCTCCACGACGAGCGTGGCGCCGTCGCCGAGACCGCCTCGTACCGGGTCGGGTTCCGCCGCGTCGACATCGTGGGCAACGACCTGCTCGTCAACGGTGCCCGGGTGTTCGTCCGCGGGATGAACCGGCACGACTTCGACCCGCTCACGGGCCGCGTGGTCGGTGTGCCGTCGATGCGCGCGGACCTGTTGCTGCTCAAGCGGTTCGGCTTCAACGCCGTCCGGACGGCGCACTACCCGAACGACCCCGCGCTGCTCGACCTCGCCGACGAGGTCGGCCTGCTCGTCGTCGCCGAGGCCGACATCGAGTGCCACGCCTACGCCCACCACCTCGCCGCCGACCCGCGGTACCTGCCGGCGTTCGTCGACCGGGTGTCCCGGATGGTCCGCCGGGACCGCAACCACCCGAGCGTCGTCGCGTGGTCCCTCGGCAACGAGAGCGGCTACGGCGCGAACCACGACGCCGCGGCCGGCTGGGTCCGGGCCGCCGACCCGAGCCGGCCGTTGCACTACGAGGGCGCGATCATGTTCGACTGGACGCGCGCCGAGACGGCGACCGACATCACGTGCCCGATGTACCCGCCGATCGACGCGATCGTCGGCCACGCGACGTCCGGCAGCCAGCGCCGGCCGCTCGTCATGTGCGAGTACTCGCACGCGATGGGCAACAGCAACGGCACCCTCGCCGAGTACTGGCAGGCGATCGAGTCCACCCCGGGCCTGCAGGGCGGCTTCGTCTGGGAGCTGTGGGACCACGGCATCCTGCAGCCCGCGCGCGGCGGCCGACCGGTCGGCCCGGCCGGGGCGCAGGCACTCGCCGATGCGGCGCAGGCGGACGGCGCGCAGGCGGACGGCGCGCAGGCGGACGGCGCGCAGGCGGACGGCACGGACGCCGGGCCGGTCCGCCACCGGCGGCGGGCCGGCGTCGCACCCGACGGCTACCGCTGGGCCTACGGCGGCGACTTCGGCGAGACACCGCACGACGGCACGTTCATCACCGACGGGATGGTCTTCCCGGACCGCACGCCCAAGCCCGCCATGTGGGAGCACCGCCAGCTCGCAGCCCCGGTGCGGCTCGCGGCGGGCCCGCAGTGGGGCGAGGTCGTGCTGACGAACGCCCAGCACGTGCGGGACCTGTCGTGGCTCGCCGGCGAGTGGGCGCTGCTCGTCGACGGCGGCCAGCGCTCCCCGGCCGCTGTGCGAAGCATGCCAGCGGTGCTGCCCGACTTGGCCCCCGGAGCCCGGACGACCGTCGCGGTGCCGGCGGACCTGCTCGCCGACCTCCCCGTGGCCGGTGAGGCGTGGCTGACCCTGCGCGTCGTCACCGCCGCCGACGAGGCGTGGGGTCCGGCGGGCACGCCGGTCTGCTTCGGCCAGGTCCTCGTCCGCGCCGAGGACCGCCCGCTCGCCGTCCGGGCCGGCACGCCCGGCGCACCGTCCGCTCTGCCGACCCCGGACGCCGCACCCGCGTCCGTCGTGCGCGGGCCGACCGTCCGCGAGGTGGCCCTCGACGACGACGCCCTGCTCGTCCACCCGCTGCTCGCCGCCGCGCCCCGGCTGTCGCTGTGGCGGGCGCCGACGGACAACGACCGGATCGGCGGCATGGCGAAGCGCTGGACCGAGTGGGGCCTGCACGACACGACCCGCCGGGTCGTCTCGGTCGACCGGCTCGACGGTGGCGCCGTCCGGGTCGTCGCGCAGGTCCGCACGGCGTCCGGGACGACCGTGCGGCACACCCAGGAGGTGGCCCCGTTCGCCGCCCCCGGCGGGGGGCTGCTCGTCACCGAGACCGCCGAGGTGCCGGACGAGCTCGACGACCTGCCGCGGGTCGGCACGGTGCTCGAGACGGTGCCCGGGCTGTGCTGGGTCGACTGGTTCGGCGCCGGCCCGTGGGAGACCTACCCCGACCGTCGCGCCGC
>DAIOGQ010000285.1:0-5534 GCA_036745175.1 Kineosporiaceae bacterium | reverse complement strand
GTGCGGGTCCCGGGCCCTCGCGTACGGCCGGACCTCGGCGAACGTCGCCGAGCTGGACGTGGTCACCGGCGCCGGGGTCCGGATGCGGCTCACCACCGGTGGCTCGACCAACGGCGTGACCAGCGGCGGTGCGGCTGCGCCGCCGGGCGTCGAGGGACCCGGCGCGGCACAGGTCGTCGCGGCCGCCGGCGCCGTCGTCGCCGGCGACCTCGGCTGTGTGCGCACCGAGTTCGGCCGGTTCGCCCGCCAGGTGTCCGGCTACGCCCTGGAGCACCTGCTCCCCGAGCGCGGCACCGACCTGGGCCGCACGCTCGTCGGCAGCGAGGGCACGCTCGCCGTCGTCCTCGGGGCGACCCTGCGGCTCGTCGCCGAACCGCCGTTCCGGGCGCTCGCCGTCATCGGCTACCCGACGACGGCCGATGCCGCGGACGCCGTGCCGGGCGTCCTGGCGCACGCACCGACCGCCTGCGAGGGGCTCGACGCCCGGATCGTCGAGCGGGTCCGGCAGCTGCCCGGCGCCGTCGTCCCCGACCTGCCGGCGGGCGGCGGGTGGCTCGTCGTCGAGCTGCCGGGCGCCACCGCGGCGCAGGCGCAGGCCGCGGCGCGCAGCGTCGTCGCCGACGCCGGCACGTCGGACGCGGGCGCGACGGACGCCCTCGTGGCCACCTCGGGCCAGGCGGCCGCCGTCTGGCGGATCCGCGAGGACGGCGCGGGGCTCGCGGCCCGGACGCCGGACGGCCGGCCCGCGCACTCGGGCTGGGAGGACGCAGCGGTGCCGGTCGTGCGCCTCGGCGGCTACCTGCGGGACTTCGACGCGCTGCTCGCCGACCACGGGCTGCACGGTGTCCCGTACGGGCACTTCGGCGACGGGTGCCTCCACGTGCGGATCGACCTGCCGTTCGACTCCCAGCCCGAAAGCGTTGCACGGCAACGGTTCCGCGCCTTCCTCGCCGACGCCGCCCGGCTCGTCGTCGGCGCCGGCGGCTCGCTCTCGGGGGAGCACGGCGACGGCCGAGCGCGCGGCGAGCTGCTGCCGCTGATGTACTCACCGGCCGCGATCGGGCTCTTCGGCCGGCTCAAGGGCGTGCTCGACCCGGACGGTGTGCTCAACCCCGGCGTCGGCGTGCGTCCCGCGGCGGTCGACGCGGACCTGCGTGCCGTTGCGGCCCGAGGTGTCCGCGACCGGCTCGCGCTCGCGTACCCGCACGACCGGGACGACCTGTCGGTCGCTGTCCACCGCTGCACCGGGGTCGGCACGTGCCGGGCCGACCTCACGGCGTCCGGCGGGGTCATGTGCCCGTCGTACCTCGCGACGCGCGAGGAGAGGCACTCCACGCGGGGCCGGGCCCGGGCGCTCCAGGAGCTGCTCGCGCACGGCGGGCCGGACGCCGCGGACGGTCCCGGCTGGAGCGCGCCCGAGGTGCACGAGGCGCTCGACCTCTGCCTGGCGTGCAAGGGATGCGCGAGCGACTGCCCGACGGGCGTCGACATGGCGGCGTACAAGGTGGAGGTGCTGCACCAGACCTACCGCGGCCGGCTGCGGCCCAGGTCGCACTACACGCTCGGGCGGCTGCCGTTGTGGGCGGACGTCGCGGCGCTCGCGCCGCGGGTGGCCAACGCCGTCGTCGGCTCGCGGCTCGGTGGTGCGCTCGCCCGCGGGGCGGCCGGCGTCGACGCCCGGCGGCCGCTGCCGCGGTTCGCGCCGCGGACGTTCGAGGCCTGGTGGCGGGACCGGCGGGCCACGGGTCCGGAGGGTGAGCCGGACGTCGCCGCGCCGCACGGCCGGGTCGCGCTGTGGGTGGACTCGTTCACCGACCACTTCTCGCCGGGCGTCGCCGTCGCGGCCGTCGACGTGCTCGAGGCGGCCGGGTACCTCGTCGAGGCTCCGGGTGGGCTCTGTTGCGGGCTCACCTGGCTGACGACGGGCCAGACGGACGCCGCCCGGCGGCGGGTGCGGGACACGGTCGAGGCGCTGGAACCGCTGGTCCGGCGCGGTGTCCCGGTCGTCGGGCTGGAGCCGTCGTGCACCGCGGTGCTGCGCGGGGACGCCGTCCGCCTGCTGCCCGGCGAGCCCGCCGCACGCCTGGTCGCCGACGGCGTCCGGACCCTCGCCGAGCTGCTCACGGTGACCCCGGGGTGGACGCCGCCGGACCTGACCGGGCTCGACGTCCTCGCGCAGCCGCACTGCCACCACCACGCCGTCATGGGCTGGGCGGCCGACGAACGGCTGCTGGGCGCGGCCGGGGTCCGGCTGACCCGGGTCGGTGGCTGCTGCGGCCTCGCCGGAAACTGGGGCGTCGAGCGTGGCCGTCACGACATGTCGGTCGCCGTCGCGCAGACCCGGCTGCTGCCGGCCGTGCGGGCCGCCGGCGCGGACGCGGTCCTGCTCGCCGACGGCTTCTCGTGCCGCACCCAGCTCGACGACCTCGCCGGCCGGCGCGGCGTCCACGTCGCCGAGCTCCTGGCGGCCGCCGTCCGAGGGGGCGCTGCTCAGGCGAGAAGGCTGAAGCGGTAGCCGAACCCACGGATGTTGACGATCGCCGCGACTCCCGCGAGGTCGGCCCGCAGCCGGCCGATGTGGACGGCGATTGTGTTGCCCGACACGGAGTCCCCGCGGGCTCCCCACACACCCTGCCGCAGGTCGTCCACCGTCACCGCGAGGTCCACGTGGAGCATGAGGAACCGCAGCAGCTCGAACTCGCGGACGGTGAGGTCGAGGTCGCGGCCGGCAGCGGTGACGCGGAACGACAGGGAGTCCAGGTGGAGGGGGCCCAGCCGGATCACCGCGCTGCGCTCGACCAGCGAGCGGGCCCGGGCGATGTGGTCGCCGAGCACCGTCTCGACCTCCCGTCGGACGTACGGCCGGCTGAGGACGCCGGTGGCGCCGGCCGCGAGCCCCTCCTGCGCGAGGTCTGCCTCGCCACCGCCGATCGCGACGAACACCGGGATCTCCAGCCGGCCCCGGATCACCCGCACCGCGTCGGCGAGCGGGACCGTCGGCAGGTGCGCGGTGACGACGACGATCGCCGGCGCGAGCTCGCCGGCCGCGAAGAGCAGCTCGGCGCCGTCCGCGCGGCGGACCACCCCTACGCCGCGGCCCTCCAGCGCCTCGACGAGGGCCACGCACTGGGCCGGGTCCGGCTCGCCGGCGAGCAGGACGGTCCGCGGGGGTGCCTTCGTCGGCCGCAGGCGCTCTCCCGACCTGACGGGGCGGCGCGACGCCGTCCAGCCCGGGTCCGGGGCATGGCGTGCGACCACGTCAGCCGAAGCGACCGGAGATGTAGTCCTCGGTGGCCTGCTTCGCCGGGTTGCTGAAGATCTTCTCGGTGCGGTCGAACTCGACGAGCTCACCGGTGCGGTCGCCGGTGTCCAGCGACGGCTTGGCCGTGAAGAACGCGGTGCGGTCGGCGACCCGGGCCGCCTGCTGCATGTTGTGGGTGACGATGATGATCGTGTAGTCCTTGACGAGCTCGAGCATGAGGTCCTCGATGCGGGCCGTGGCGATCGGGTCGAGCGCCGAGCACGGCTCGTCCATGAGGATGACCTCGGGGCGGACCGCGATCGTGCGGGCGATGCACAGCCGTTGCTGCTGGCCGCCGGACAGGCTGTACGCGGACTGCTTCAGCTTGTCCTTGACCTCGTCCCACAGGGCAGCGCTCTGCAGCGCCTCCTCGACGAGGTCGTCCATGCTCGACACCTTCATGCCGGTGACCCGGGGGCCGTAGGCGATGTTGTCGTAGATGGACTTCGGGAACGGGTTCGGCTTCTGGAAGACCATGCCGATCCTGCGGCGGACCTCGATCGGGTCCACCTCGGGGGCGTAGATGTCCTGACCGTGGTAGCTGATCGTCCCGGTGACGTGCGCGCCGGGGATGAGGTCGTTCATCCGGTTGAGGCACCGGAGCACCGTCGACTTGCCGCACCCGGACGGGCCGATCAGTGCGGTGATCTCGTTCTTGCCGAAGGACAGCGTCACGTCGTGCACGGCCTTGAAGGTGCCGTAGAAGATGTCGACGTCGGTGCAGTCGATGACCGGCACGGCCGAGCCGAGCGGGTCCCGCTCCGCGCGCGTCGCCGGCATCTGCCGCATCTGGGGGGTGCTCTCGGGGGTCGTGCTGTCGGTCGTCGTCATGGTCGGTCCTGTGGGGTCGGCGGTGGTGCGCGGCGAGGGCGTCCGGTGGTCGGTGGAGGTCATGTCCTCACCAGCGCTTCTGGTAGCGGTTCCGGATGACGATGGCGAGGGTGTTCATCACGAGCAGCATGGCCAGCAGGATGATGATCGCCGCGCTCGCGACGGTCCGGAGCTCGGCCTGCGGCCGGCTCGCCCAGCCGAAGATCTGGATGGGCAGCGTCGTGAAGCCCGACATGAGGCCGTCGGGGTCGTAGGTGATGAACGTGGCCCCGCCGAGCAGCAGCAGCGGGGCCGCCTCGCCGATGGCCCGGGAGAGCGCGAGGATCGTGCCCGTCGCGATCCCGGGGACCGCGGCCGGCAGCGTCTGCCTCCACACGGTCTGCAGCGGGGTGGCCCCGAGGGCGAGCGAGCCCTGCCGGATCTCCATCGGCACCGCGCGCAGCGCCTCGCGGGTGGCGATGATGATCACCGGCAGGATGAGCAGCGCGAGCGCGATGCCGCCCGCGATGACCGTGCCGCGGCGCAGCCCCACCGCGAGGGCGAACCCCGCGGTGAGCATGCCGTAGATGATCGCCGGCACCCCGGCGAGGTTCTGCAGGTTGACCTCGACGAGCCGGTTGTACCAGCGCGCGCTGTCCGCGAACTCCTCCAGGTACACCGCCGCCGCGGCGCCCAGCGGGATCGCCAGGACGGCGGTGACCGTGATGACCCAGATGCTGCCGAGGATCGCGGCGCGGGCGCCGGCGGTCTCGGGCCGCACCGTCGAGGAGTACCGGGTGAAGAGGTCGCCGTCGAGGCGGGGAAGGCCGTCCCGGAACGAGTCGACGAGCAGGACGACGAGGACGAGGACGGAGAACGCGAGCGCGAGCCACAGCGCCACCAGGAAGGCGATGGACGTCGCGCTGCCGTTGCCGTGCCTCTCGGCCTTGAGCGGGCGCACCGCGGTGCGCGTCAGGGTTCCGACGCTGGCCATCAGTACGCCTCCCGGAAGCGCCGGACGAGCCGGATGCTGATGATGTTGATGACGAGGGTGAGGACGAACAGAGCCAGGCCGACGGCGTACAGCGTGTCGTACGACAGCGTCCCCGGCGTGCTCTCGCCCGTCGCGGTCTGGGCGATGAAGCCGGTCATCGTCTGGCCGGCCTCGAGCGGGCTCGCGACCATCCGCGGCTGGGTGCCGGCGGCGAGCGCGACGATCATCGTCTCGCCGATCGCCCGGGATAGCGCCAGCACGATCGACGCCATGATGCCGGAGACGGCGGCCGGGAAGACGACCCGCAGCGTCGTGCGCATCCGGTTGGCCCCCAGCGCGAACGAGCCGTGGCGAAGGGCCTGCGGGACGGCGCTCATGGCGTCCTCGGACAGCGACGCCACGGTCGGGATGATCATCACGCCGAGGACC
>DAIOGQ010000284.1:4443-5568 GCA_036745175.1 Kineosporiaceae bacterium | reverse complement strand
AGGGTGTCCGGGCGGGTCGTGTAGACGGTGACGTCACGGGCGGGCTGCGGCTGCGGCTGCGCGCCAGCCGCGGAGGTGACCGTGCCGTCCGTGCCGCCGTCCGTGCCGCCGTCCGTGCCCTCGATGACGAAGGTGACGTCGGCCCCGCTGGAGCGGCCGATCCAGTTGCGCTGCATCGTCAGGACCTTGTCGGGCCAGCGGCCCTTCAGCTGGTCCATGTCCGCCAGCAGCCGGTCGGCGTAGTCGGTGATGCGGAAGTACCACTGGGTCAGCTTCTTCTTCGTGACCGGGGTGTCGCACCGTTCGCACAGCCCGTTCACGACCTGCTCGTTCGCCAGCACCGTCTGGTCGTTGGGGCACCAGTTGACCTGGCTCGGCCGCCGGTAGGCCAGGCCCTTCTCATGGAACCTGTTGAACAGCCACTGGTTCCACTTGTAGTACTCGGGGTCGCACGTCTGCAGCACGCGGTCCCAGTCGAACGAGCACGCGTAGCGGCGCATCGACACCTTCTGCTGCGCGATGTTCTCGTAGGTCCAGGCGCGGGGGTCCAGGCCGCGCTGGATGGCGGCGTTCTCGGCGGGCAGCCCGAAGGCGTCCCAGCCGATCGGGTGCATGACGTTGTACCCGCGCTGGATCCAGTAGCGCGCCACGACGTCGCCCAGCGCGTACGCCTCCGCGTGACCCATGTGCAGGTCGCCGGAGGGGTAGGGGAACATGTCGAGGACGTACTTCTTCGGCCGCGGGTCGTCCGGCCTGCCGCTGCGGAACGGCGCGATCTCGTCCCAGACCGGCAGCCAGCGCTCCTGGATCGCCTGCGCATCGAAGCGCTCGACCAGGGCGCGAGGGTCGGGGTCCGAGCCGGGGCCGGTCGCGGGGGGTGTCGTGGTGGGTGCGGGTGCGGACGTCGTGGCCGCGGCGTCCGTCGTCGGCGCGCCCGCGGGCGTCGCGTCTGTCTGCGTCATCGTGATCCTCGCTGTGGTCGCTGCCTGATCCGCCCTGACATGACGAAGCCCCTCGCACATGGAGGGGCCGCCGCGCCGAGTCGCCCTGGGGCGTCCTGCTCAGCGCGGCCGGATAAGGAGCAGCGTCGTCCGCATGGGGTCAGGGTAGCCCACGGTCACCGCC
>DAIOGQ010000284.1:0-4343 GCA_036745175.1 Kineosporiaceae bacterium | reverse complement strand
CGGTCACGCCGCGAGGAGGAAGCCGGCGACGACGAGGCCGACGGCGGCCAGGGTGAGGCGGAACGCGAGCCGGCCGCGCTGGGCGGCGACCCCGGCGACGAGGACGCCGCCGGTCGCACTGAGTGCGCCGACGCCGAGGACCGCGAGCGCGAGCGGGGACGGGTCGGCGGCGCCGACGGCAAGCACGACCGCCGCCGAGGCGACGAGAACGGCGGTGACCGTGAGCGAGCGCCGCGGGCCGACCCGCTGCGGCAGCCCGCGGACGCCGGTCGCGGCGTCCGCCTCCGTGTCGCCGACCGTGTTGGCGAAGTGCGCGGCGAGCCCGAGCAGCGCCGTGCCGGCCATGACGGCGTACGGCGGCCAGCCGAGCGGCCGGGGCGTCCCGAGGAGCTCCGCGATCCGCTCGGCCTGCTCACCGGCGGCGAAGCAGCCGAAGCTCCGGCCGAAGAACGGCAACCCGCCGAACAGGTCGTCGGCGTACGCCAGCGTCGCCACCGCCGGCAGCAGCCCGAACGCGACGACGTAGGGGACGCCGCTGAGCAGCGTCCCCTTGAGCCCGAGGTCGTACACCCAGCCGGCCGCGACGACGACCGCGTGGACCGTCCCGGCCCGGGGGCCGAGCGCGAACGACGCGGCCAGGCACACGACGAGCGCCAGGGCCGCCGCGACGGCGACGGTGCGCCGTCCGACGAGCCCCGCCGCGACCGGCTTGTCGCGCCGTCCGGCCGTGGTGTCGCGCACGGCGTCGACGGCGTCGTTGCACCAGCCGATCGAGAGCTGGCCGAGGAGCACTGCGAGCGCGAGGAGCGCGAGCGTGCCGCCGCGCAGGCCGACGGTCGCGCCGTAGGCGGTGACGAACCCGGTGACGAAGACGGTCGGCAGCGGGTGGCAGGCCGTCACGAGGCCGCGTGCCCCGGCGGCGAGGCCGGGAGCGGCGGCGGCGGTCATGCCGGTCAACCTAGCCCGGGATCCGCCCCGTCCCGGGCTCGGGCGGCGCGAGGGCTCAACCGTTCCGCCTTCCGGTGAACCCCCAGCAGCAGCGCCTCACCCGTGCGGCCGGCCGGACGTCGAGCGGTCAGACCTCGGTACGCGGCGCGGACCCCCGCGGCGGCGCGGCGACGTCGCCGCGACGGTCCTGGCTCTGCCGGCGCAGCGAGCGGCGCAGCCGCATGTCCTGGTCGGCCCGGCTGAGCAGTGAGCCGAGGTGGCCGTCGTCCCACGGCACGAGGGTCGCCGAGCCGATGCTCAGCCGGGCCGGCCAGATCGACTCCGAGACCGGCGGGCTGGCCGTGAGCAGGGTGCGCATCCGGCGCTCCATCTCCAGCGGCGACGTCCCGGTCCCGGGGCCGAGGACGACGAACTCGTCGCCACCGACCCGGCACACGACGTCCGTCGTGCGCACCGAGCTACTCAGCGCCTCGGCGACGGCGACGAGCACATCGTCGCCACGGGACCAGCCGATCTCGTCGTTGACGAGCGAGAACCCGTCGACGTCGACGAACAGGGCGTGCACGGCCTCACCGCGGCGGCGCGCCGACTCGAGCATCGGAGCCGCCATCAGCGCGAGGCCGCGCCGGTTCAGGGCGCCGGTCAGCGCGTCGGTGACTCGCAGGCTGTCCGCGGTGCGGCGCACGGCGTCCGCGACCCGTTCCCGTTGCGCCGCGGCGCGGGCCAGGCCGATGGTCGCGCAGCACGCACCGGCCACGAGGCCGACGGCGAGCGGGGCCTGCGCCCAGTCGCCGGCGCGGGCGGCACCGATCCCCGCTCCCCCGGCGACGGCGACCAGGGCCACGCCGAGGACGGCGGCGACGGCGCGCGGGCTGCGCAGCGCGAGTGCGCCGACGACCGTGAGGGTGGCCGTCGTCGCCAGCAGCGGCGCACCGGTCGCGCCCCGGGCGCCCGAGGCGACGGCGCTGCCCAGCAGCAGGGCGAGGACGAGGTGGTCGGGGAGGGCCCGGCGGTGCCCGGACGACACGGCCGCACCGGCGAGGGCGACGCCGAGGACGGCGTCCCCGGCCAGGACACCGACCGCCAGGGAGCCTGGCGCGCTGACGAGACCGACCACGACCGCGGTGACATGGGCGAGCGCGAGACCGCCGAGCAGCCAGGCCGGCCCGGGCACGGAGACCGGGCGGTCGTCGGGGGCGGGGGCCGCGGCCTGCTCGTCGCTCACCGTCGTTGTCTCGGCCGTGAGCACCGTCGTCTTGAGCACGCCGGGTCGGGGCGTGCGACGTCCACGGCCATGTCCCGGTGCGCCGCTACGGCAGCGGTCCGACGACCGGCGGCGGTGACGTGGGGCGCGGCGCCCCGCCGTTCGGCGGCACGAAGAGCACCGGCTGCAGGTGCGGGGTCTCGAACGCGGCGTCGAACGGGAGGCGGCCGCGCGGGTCCGGAACGACGAGCTGCCGCACCCGGACGGCGTCGCCGTACAGCCGGGACGCGGCGTCCAGCGGGTCCTGGAGCCAGGTGACGTCCCACAGCCGGGTGCCGGGCGTGGCCGGTAGCAGGTCCGGCACGTCGACGCCGTCCGCGAACTCCTCGCCGTCGAGGAGCCGGGTCGCGAGGTCGTCGAGCACGAGCATGCCCGTCTTGAGCCGCAGGCCGTAGACGACCACCTCGGGCAGGCCGCGCGCGGTGAGCCCGACGGTGTACTGGTAGGCCGCGGTCCCGGACTCGCCCGCGCTGACGTGGAGGACGATCCACTCGTGCCGGGCGACCTCCTGCCGCCACGCGTGCTCCTGCGTCTCGCGCGGCGTGGCCACGATCGAACCGGCCGGCCCGGCCGGTCCGGCCGGTCCGGGGGGCCCGCCGGAGCGGGTGCGGACCTGCGGGGGGCGCTCTGTCTGCGGGCGGCGCAGCAGGCCGTCGAGGAGTCGCACCCGCACAGTCTGGCCAGACGGCGCGCCGATCGGCGGGAGGACGCGGCGCGTCGTCACCGGACCGTTGCACGGCGCAGGTCCTGGCGGCGCGTCCCGGTCGCCGGGCGACGGGTGTCACGCACACCCTCAACTCGTGGGCCGGGCGCGCCGATCCAGCAGGTCAGGCAACGCCACCGAGGGAGCCACGACGATGTCAACGCTGCGTCTGCTGTCGATCCGGGGGCGGCTGCTGGTGCTGGCGGCCGTAGCGTTGTCGACGGTCGGCGCGCTCGGGTTCCTCGCCGTCTACGAACTGGGGACCGCGAGGAGCCGTGCCGCGTCGTTGACCCGGGTCAGTGACCTGCAGGGCACGGCGCTGGGCTCCAAGTTCGACCTGGCCGACCTGAACGGCTGGCAGAACGCCTACGCGTTCGACGTGCGCGCCCGTGGTCCGGTCGGCGCGGCCGACGGTTCGGCGAATCGCGCGACGTTCCTTCAGGTCGCTGCACGGACGGACAAGAACCTGGCTCGGCTGCGGGAGGTCCTGGCCACGGGCACCCCGGCCCGGTGGCGGGACCTGCAGGCCACGACCCAGGCCAGGTACGACGAGTTCATGGCCCTCGACGCCGAGATCGCGGCGCTGTACCGGACCGGGGACGCCGCCGACGCGAGGAAGGCCGACGACCTGGTCAACAACGACGAGGTCGCCGTCTACAACGCCGGCGCCCGAGCGATCGACGATCTGGGGGCGGAGCTGGCCACGGTCCAGGCCACGACGGCGGGGCAGAACGACTCCACCGCCGCCTGGTCGCAGCGGATCGCCCTCACCCTGGCGGTCAGCGCGTTCGCCCTCGTCCTGGCCGGCGTCCTGACCGTGACCCGTTCGATCACCCAGCCCCTGCAACGGCTACGGGACCGCCTCGACCTGATGGCTGGCGGCGACCTGACCGTGCGGCTGGACGCCGGCGGTCGCGACGAGCTGGCCACGATCGCGACCCGGTTCAACACGTTCGCCGACCGCATCTCCGGGACGGTCCGCGAGGTCGCCGACGCCTCCATGGCCCTCGCCGCGGCGTCCGAGGAGCTGTCGTCGAACACCACCACCATCGCCTCCGCCGCCGGTCAGGCCTCCTCCCAGGCGGAGACCGTCGCCGACGCGTCCCGCCAGGTCAACGCCTCCGTGCAAGGTTTCGCCACTGCAGCCAACGAGCTCGGCGAGTCGATCCGTGAGATCGCGCAGAACACGACCCAGGCCGCGCAGATCGCCGCGTCCGCCGTCGACCTGGCGAACGCGACCACCGCGACCGTGCAACGACTCGGGCAGTCCTCCGCCGAGATCTCCACCGTGGTCGAGATGATCCAGGGGGTCGCCGCCCAGACCAACCTGCTCGCGCTGAACGCCACCATCGAGGCCGCCCGGGCCGGCGACGCCGGCAAGGGGTTCGCCGTGGTCGCCGGCGAGGTCAAGGAGCTCGCCCAGGAGAC
>DAIOGQ010000283.1:0-5650 GCA_036745175.1 Kineosporiaceae bacterium | reverse complement strand
GCGGTGGGAGCACCACAAGAGCCCGCACTACTTCTACTGGCACTACGAGCGCGGCCAGGCGTGGTACCGCGGGCACTTCCCGACGGCGGCTGCCCGGAAGGCTGCCGAGCGCCGGCTCGGCAAGCGGGTCGTGACGGGCGAGGCGAGCCCGTACTACATGTTCAGCCCGTACGTGCCGCAGCGGGTCGCGCACGACATGCCCGAGGGACGCTACGTCGTCCTGCTCCGCGACCCGGTCAAGCGCGCGTACAGCCACTACTGGGAGCGGGTCGACGAGGGCGTCGAGGACCTGTCGTTCGCCGACGCGCTCGCCGCCGAGCCGGAGCGGCTCGCGGGTGAGGCCGAGAAGATGGCGGCCGACCCCTACTACTACAGCCGCCCGCACGACTGGCACACCTACCGCGAGCGCGGGATCTACGCCCCGCAGCTCGAGCGCTGGTTCGACGCCGTCGGCCGCGAGAAGGTGCTCGTCGTCGTCAGCGAGGAGATGTACGCCGACCCGGTCCCGGCGATGAACAGGGTCTTCGAGCACCTCGGCATCGACCCGTGGCCGGTGCCGAGGGAGGAGCACCACAACAACCGTCCGGCACCGAAGATCGAACCCGCCGTGGCCGACGAGCTGCGGGCGTTCTACGCACCGCACAACGCCCGGCTCGCCCGGTTGCTCGGCCGCGAGCTGCCCTGGGGCAGCTGAGGACCGCCGTTCCGCGGTTCGACCGGCCGCGGGACAACTAGCATGAACGCCTATGAAGATCCTCGTGACCGGCGGCGCCGGCTTCATCGGTGCGAACTTCGTCCATCGGACGTTGACGACCCGCCCGCAGCACGAGGTCTGCGTGCTGGACCGACTGACGTACGCCGGGCACCGCGAGAGCCTGCGCGGCGTTGCGGGCGACGTCCGTCTCGTCGAAGGCGACGTGTGTGACGGCGTGCTCGTCGACCGCCTCGTCCGCGACGCGGACGTCGTCGTCCACTTCGCCGCCGAGACACATGTCGACAACTCGCTCCACGACCCCGAGCCATTCGTCCGTACGAACCTCATCGGCACCTTCACCCTGCTGGAGGCGGTGCGTCGGTACGACCGGCGTTTCCACCACATCTCGACCGACGAGGTGTTCGGTGACCTCGCGCTCGACGCCGTGGAGAAGTTCACCGAGGACCGCGCCTACGACCCGTCGAGCCCCTACTCCGCGACGAAGGCCGGCTCGGACATGCTCGTCCGGGCGTGGGTCCGCTCGTACGGGGTGGCCGCGACGCTGTCCAACTGCGCCAACAACTACGGGCCGCTCCAGCACGTGGAGAAGTTCATCCCCCGCCAGGTGACGAACGTGCTGACCGGGCGTCGGCCACGCCTCTACGGCGAGGGCCAGAACGTCCGGGAGTGGACTCACGTCGACGACCACAACGACGCGGTGAACAGGATCCTCGAAGACGGCCGCATCGGCGAGACCTACCTCATCGGGTCCTCGGACGAGCGCAGCAACAAGGAGATCCTCGAGACGCTTCTGAGCATCATGGGTCGGCCGATCGACGAGTACGACCACGTGACGGACCGACCGGGCCACGACCTGCGCTACGCGAACGACTCCTCGAAGCTGCGGGCCGAGCTCGGTTGGTCGCCGCGGTACGCCGTGCTGTCCGAAGGGCTGTCGGCGACCGTGCAGTGGTACCGGGACAACGAGTGGTGGTGGCTGCCGCAGAAAGCGGAGACGGAGTCTCGCTACGCGGTCCTGGGCAGGTAGCCGGGCGTGCTGCGCCCTCGGGGTCGGGGTCGATCTCGCGCGAACCGCCCGCCGTAGGCGACGGGGGCCTGCACCGCTGCCGATACGTGTCGGCGCGGGTTCACGTAGGGGTCGGACGACGCGGCCCGGAAGCCGGCGAGGTTGTTCGCGGAGCCGGTGAACCGGTGGTCGCAGGGACCCGGCCGGGAGTTGAACTGGACGGCCGCCTTGATCCGCGGCAGGCCTTCGAGGACGCCGGGGACGGCGGCGAACCACGAGCCCTTGTCGCGGCCGTTCGTGCCGTACTCCGCGAGCATGAGCGGCTTGCCGGCCGACCAGGGCTGTGCGGTGACCCAGCGGTACCAGGGCGCGATCGTCTGGTGCGGGGTCTTGCCGGAGCGGTGATGGCAGGCGTTGAAGTCGTAGGGGTCGTAGGCGATCCAGTCGACGTAGGCCGACCCCGGCCAGAGTGCCGGGTAGACGGGGTTGTGGCCCGGGTACCCCATGACCCACCAGACCCAGACGACGTTCGTCGCGCCGGCTGCGACGAACACGTCGTGCACGTGCCGGTAGGCGGCGGCGAACTCGGCGGGCGTCCCGGCGGCGTTGCCGCGCTCGAGCGCCTGCTCGGGCTCCTGGCCGAAGGAGAAGAAGGTCCGGGCCCCGAACGCCTTGGCGCGCCGGGCCTGCGCACGCAGGTAGCGGTCGTGCCTGCCGGCCGCGATGTCGGCCCACGGCGTGTACGTGTCCGTGGCGAAGCTGCGCGCCGTGAGGTCCTCGAGGACGATGCGGCCCGCGTCGCGGAACCCGGCGTCCCAGCCGTCGTAGACGTTCTCGCCCCAGCCCTTGTAGCGGCTGACGACGTCGAACGGGCGGCCCACGGCGCGCTCGAGGCTCGCGAGGTTGGCGGGGAGGTTGTTCGTCCGGGTGCCGGCGGAGTCCGTCCGTGGCCAGACGCCCCACAGTGCGCCGCACGACGGGACGAGCGTGACGCTCGTCCGGCCGCACGCCGTCCGGCTGCTCGCCGACACCGTCCCGCTGCTCGCCGACGACGTCGCCGGAGCCGGAGCCGGAGCCGCGGCGCCGGCGGGCAGCGCGCTCGCGGCGACGACGACGAGCGTGGCGGCGAGCGTCGCGACCGCTCGGGCGAGCTCCCGGCGCACGGGCGGGGCTGGCCGCCGGCGGCCGGTCACGTGTCGCGAGGGCGTGAGCATGACGGCGACGTCGACCGGCGGGCGGACCGGCTTGAGCCGCCGGGCGGGCGACCGCCGGACGGGTGGCTTCCCGGGGCGTCGTCATCACCGCAGGTCAGGGCCGGTCGATCGCCTTCCCGGCCGCCGCGAACTCGGACACCATTCCCGGACCGTTGTCGATCCGCAGCGTGCAGGAGGTGTCGGAGTCCCAGCGGACGAGGGCCTTGATCCGGGTGCGCTTGCGCAGCACGTCGTCGATGTCGCGGTACCACTGCCGGGACTGGGCGTCGCTGCCGTACTTCATCCCGTACTCCTGGATGAGCAGCGGCTTGTTGCCCAGCCCGTTGGCCGCGGACCAGTCGTAGAAGCCCTTGACGGTCTGGTCGAAGGTCTCCCAGCCCGAGTTGTGACAGGTGTAGAAGTTGTACGGGTCGTAGCCGATCCAGTCGACGTACGCGTCGCCCGGGTAGAACGACTTCACGAGCGGCCCGTTGCCGTAGCCGACGTAGCCGGACGTCACCCAGGTCCAGATCACGTTGTTCACGCCCTGCGCGGCGAAGACCGAGCGCAGGTGCTTGTAGGCGGCCTTGTACTCGGCGGCCGTGCCGTGCTTGGCGTGGCTGAGGTCCATCTCGTGGTCGAGCCCGAGCATGACCTTCTTGCCGTACGCCTTGATCCGCTGCGCCTGCGGGACGACGACCGAGGCGTCGTACCGGCCGGCGGCGATGTCGGCCCACCGGTAGTCGGCCCCCGTCGAGAAGTTCCGCGACTCCCAGTCGAAGAGCAGGATCCGGTCGTCGCCGAGGCTGCGCATCGCGGCGTCCGGGAACTGCCCCGGGCCGTTACGACCGGAGAAGTCGTAGTACATCAGCACGATGTCGAAGCGGCGGCCGATCTTCGACTCCCAGGTCCTGACCGTCGTCGCGACGTTCCCGCCGCCGTACCGCCGCGAGTAGATCCCCCAGTAGGCACCGCACGAGGGCACCAGCTTCGCGCTGACGCCGCAGCGGGTCGCGAACGGCGCCCCGCCTGCGACCAGCCTCGGGGTCGCGACGGCGGACGGCGTGCCGGCCCGCTTCGTCGTCGACGAGGTGCCCGTCGTCCGCCCGGAACCGGGCTTCGCCGCGGCACCGGACGTCGCACCGGCGGTCCGGGTCGCGTCACGCGCCGCGGCCGTCGCGGTCCGGCTGCCCGCCGTCGCCGTGCCGCTCGGCGTCCCGCCCGTGGCCGTCACGCCGCTGGTCGGGCTCTGCGACGCGTCGAGCACGCCCTCGCGCGGGGTGAGGTCCGGGCCGTCGGCGAGGATCGGCGTGAAGCCGTCGCTTCCGCCGTCGCGCAGGGCGAGGGTCGTCAGGCCGGCGACCGCGAGGCCTGCCACGACGACGGCGGCGACCGGGGTCCGGAACCGGCCGCCGAGGCGTCGGCCGGGCCGGCCCTCGACTCGGTTCCGGGACGACGCCTGCTCGGCGGCGCGGCGCGCGCGCCGGGTCGCGGGTGCCTCGGACAGGTCGATGGCGTCGACAGGGCGAGTGTCCTCGTCCTTCACGCTGCGTGACCTCCTGCGATCGGAATCCCCCCGGCCGCAGCCGCCCGGAGGCGACCGGCGGTCACGCTAACACAGGGAAACCGGCTATTCGATCACATGATGCCCGCCGTCCGGACACGCACGGTGACGCCTAGCAGGTCAGCCGACACGTCGGCCGAGCGCAGGAGATGGCCCAGGACCACCCGTTCGCCGCAGCGCAGCGTCAGCGCCGGCGGGCCCGGGCACGGCGGGCGACCTCCTCGGCCACCGCACCGACCCGGTGCACCCCGGCCGGCACGACAGCGGCCGCGGCCGCGCCGTCCGGACCGCTCGGCCGGGCCGCGCGGACGGCCGCGTCGAGCTCCGCGGGCGACGCGACGACCCGGACGATCCCGGCGCTCGCGAGCCGCGTCGCGAAGAGCATCTGGTGGCCGTCGACGTGCTCGCCGAACGACGGGTCGCGCGGGACGACGATGGGCAGGTGGCCGGTGCGTCGCGCCTCGGTGATCGTCGCCGGGCCCCCGTGGCTGACGACCGCGGCGCTGCCGGAGAACAGCTCCAGGAGCCGGGCATGGTCGCAGAAGGCGAAGGCGTCGAGGTTCGCGAGGGAGGGCGGCGCCGCGGTCCGGCCGTGCTGGAGTGCGACGTCCCAGTCAGGGTTCGCCCGGGCCCAGTCCGCGACCCAGCCGACGAGCCGGTCGAACCGGTGGTGGTCGGTGCCGACACTCACGAAGAGCCGGGGGCGCGGCGACGTCGGGTGGCTCACAGGACGCACCCCACGACCTCGGCGTCGCGGTAGAGCGAGCGCTGCTCCTCCCACTGGACGAGCATCCGGGTGGCGAACGGGCGGCAGAGGCGGCCCGTGAGGGTCGGGGTGTCCAGGCGGTCGTACACCTCGAGGAACAGGGTCGGGACGCCGGTGAGCCGGCCGAGGACGAAGAACGGCACCGCGACGCCCGCGCCGGTGCTGATGACGACGTCCGGACGCTCCCGGCGCAGGACCTTCCAGGCGAGCACGAGGTTGCGCACGAGGTTGGGGACGTTGCGCGTCGTCGGGTGGTGGGCCCAGGTGACCTGCTCGGCGGCGAGGATCGACACGGCGTCCGGGGTGTCGAAGCAGACCCAGTGCCGGTCGTGGGCACTGCTCCACGGCTCGAGCGCCGTGAGCTGGGCGAGGTGGCCGCCGCTGGAGCCGACGAGCAGGAGCCGCA
>DAIOGQ010000282.1:0-5662 GCA_036745175.1 Kineosporiaceae bacterium | reverse complement strand
GCGTGCACGTGGCTGTCCTGGAAGCCGGGCAGGACGAGCCCGCCGGCGGCCTCGACGACCCGCGTCGCCGGGCCGACGAGACCGCGGACGTCGTCCGCCGACCCGACCGCGACGATCCGGTCGCCGCGGACGGCGACCCCGTCCGCGGGCGGCCCGGCCGGCCCGCCGGCACCGGGGCGACGCACGCGCGCGCCGGTGACGACGAGGTCGGCGGGCCGACCGCGACGGAGCGGACCGGGACGGTCAGTGGACACCGGGCAGGATCCCTTCCTGCGCGACCAGCCGGCGCTCGGTCGCGAGGTCGAGGGTGCGGCACAGGTACAGGTAGAGCAGACCCGCCACCGGAAGGCCGACGAAGATCGACAGGTCGACGCCGCCGAGCGCCGCCGCGATCCACCCGGTGAACGGCGTCGTCACCATGAACGGCACCATGACGAGGAGCGCGGCGACGTAGGCCGTGTTGCCGCGCCAGCCCCACCGGCCGTAGATGCCGCCGGCCTTGAAGATCTCGGCGATGACGTACCCGCCACGGCGGACGAAGAAGTAGTCGACGAGGTTGATCGCGGTCCACGGCGTGAAGAGGTAGGCGAGGAAGATCAGCACGTTGCCGTAGAAGGTGTTGAAGCGGTCGATGCCGACGAACTGGGCGATCCCCCACACCATGACGAACATGATGCCGATGCCGACGGCCCGCAGCCGGACGCTCGGCACGACGGGCTTGAACGAGTCCCGGATCGAGATCATCGACATCATGCCGCCGTACTGGTTGATCGCCATGACGGACAGCAGGCCGACGAGCAGCGCGAAGACCGCCACCCAGCCGAAGCCGTCGAACAGCCGGTCCCCGGCCCCGCGGAACGCCGCGACCGGGTCGGTCGCGTCGGGGGCGGACGCGGACATGACGGCACCCAGGACGAAGACCCAGATGCCCGAGAGGCCGCTGGGCAGGTAGGTCCACCAGAACGTCGACCGGACGCCGACGTTCGCCGGCAGGTAGCGGGAGTAGTCCGAGACGTACGGTGCCCAGCCGAGCTGGAACCCCGCGACGATGACGAAGACCGTCATGAACGGTGCCGCCTGGAAGTCCCCGAGCGCGAAGGCCCCGTCGGGCAGCTGGGAGTCCGACAGCGCCGCGACGGTGAGCACGACCATGACGGCGAGCAGCGGCCAGTTGAGGAACCGGTTGACCCGGTGGATCCAGTGGTAGCCGTAGAGCGCGATCGCGGCGGCGATGGCGGCGGCGAGGAAGTAGCCCAGGCTCGTCGGGATGCCGACGAGGGAGTTGAAGGCCGCGCCCGACAGCAACGCGTCGGAGGTGTTGTACGCGACGTAGTTGACGAGCGCGAAGATCCAGACCGTGATGGCCGCGCCGATGTAGCCGAACTGCGGCCGGGACTGGACGAGCTGGGGGAGCCCGAGCTGCGGGCCCTGCGCCGAGTGGAACGCCATGAAGAAGGTGCCGAAGAGCGAGCCGACGACGGTCGCGAGGACCGTCCACATGAGACCGGCGCCGATGCTCAGCGCGGTGACGCCGGTGGCCATCGCAGTGAGGTTGATGTTGCTGACGAACCACAGCGGGCCGAGGTGGGAGACCTTGCCGTGGCGCTCGGCGTCCGGCACCCAGTCGATGGAGTGGGACTCCAGGCCGATGGGCTGGACGGCTTCGGGCTGCGGTTCGAGGGCACTGTCGGGGTGTGTCGTCACGTCGGGCCTCCGATGCGCGGGACGGGGCGCGGGGCTGGTGTTGGACGAGAGTGTGGGGCTAGTCAGGGTAGTAGTCAATGGGTCAGACTATGACCGCGGCGAAGAGGAGGCAGGCTGTCGTGGTGACCACGGGAACCGGGTCGGGGGTGACGTCCGGGAGGCGGCGCCCGCGCCGTCCGCGGGGGAGCCTCAACCCCGAGGCGATCGTCGCGGCCGCGCTGCGGGTGACCGACGCCGAGGGGATCGGCGCCCTGACCTTCGAGGCGCTCGGCCGCGAGCTCGGGGCGCACCCGACGGCGATCTACCGGCACTTCCGCGACAAGGACGAGCTGCTGCGGGCGCTCACCGACCGGCTCAACGAGGAGGCCCAGCTCGACGGCCTGCCGACGACGGACGACTGGCGGGCCGACCTGCGCCGGATCGCGGCCGCCATCCACCGCGCCTTCCTCGCCCACCCCGCGATCGGCCAGCTCGTGCCGGCCAGGACAGCGGCTCGCGAGCACGAGTTCGTCACGGTCGAGTACATCGTGTCGTGCATGCGTCGGGCCGGTCTGCCCGACGCCGAGGCCGCGGCCTGCTACCGCGTCTTCGCCGACTTCGTCCTGTCCTACGCCGGCATGGACGCCGCGCTCGCTGCGCTGGCCCCGCAGACCCGCGAGGCCGAGCTGCTCACGTGGGACGTCGACTACCGCCGGTTGCCCACCGACCGGTTCCCGCACGCCGCCGCGCTGAGCGTGCACTTCCCACGGCTCGACGACCCGGCGAACTTCGCGCTCGCCGTCGACCTGATGATCGAGGCCGTCGCGGCCCGGGCCGCGGCGCGGGCGGGCTGACCGGCTAGCGGCCCGCCCGGACCCGGAGCCGGGAGACCACCCGCCCGGTCCGGGAGACCGTCCGCGCCGCGGCCTGCAGCGCCGCGCCGCCGGGCAGGTTCGCCACCGCCTCGAGGGCGGGCAGGACCGCGACCAGGCCGGGCACGCCGCGCAGCCGAAGCCGCCGCGACAGGAGCAGCGGCACCGGCGCGCGGCGGCCGGCCGACGCGTCCAGGACGTCGGCGGCCGCGCCCTCGACGGCCGGCCGTCCGGTGTCGGCGGCCGCGGCCGCGACGTCGAGCCGCACCGTGGTCCAGTCGCCCGCGGCGGTCGTCGCCGCCGCCCAGGCGGCGTGCGGCGTCCGGACGAGGAACGTGACGTCGAGACCCTGCCGCGCGGCGAGCGCCGCGGTCACGTCGACGAGGCCGCCGAGCGCGGCGTCGTAGAGGGCCGCCGGGACCTGGTCCGGCTCGGCGACGTCGAGCGCGTGGACGGCGAGGTCGTACGTCGCCGCGACGAGGACGCAGGTCACCGGGAGCTGCCCGAGCGTGCTCGCGGTCGGCTCGCGGCCGATCCGGCTCGCGTCCGGTGAGCGCAGGAAGCCGACGGCGGTGGAGCGGGCCCGGTCGAGGGCGGCCGCGAGCTCCTCGCCGTCCGCGTCGTGGTGGGCCGCGGCCAGGTGGGCGGCGCGACCGACGAGGTCGTCGACCTCGTGCACCCGGCCGTGCCGGGCGTCGTCGACGAGGGCGGCGAACCGCTCGTGCTCGTCCCAGGAGCCGACCGCCACGAGGACCTCGCGCGAGGTCCGGCCGGGCAGCCGGGACGGCGCGTCGAGCGGCACGGTCCGCACCAGGCCGGCGGCCGCCGACCAGGCGGCGTCGAGGAGATCGGCCACCCCGGCCGGGTCGGCACCGGCGAGGCCGCGCTCGCCGGCCTCCGGGAGCAGCGGGGGACGGTTGCCTGACACACTGGCATCCTGCCGTGCGGGGCCGGTCGCCGTGCACGGGACGCCCCGGACCCGATCAGGAGAGTGGACCGCATGACCGTCGAGGTGGGATCCCCGGCGCCGGACTTCGCACTGCCGGACCAGCACGGCGAGGTCGTCAGGCTGTCGGACTTCCGCGGCGAGACCAACGTCGCGCTCGTCTTCTACCCCTTCGCCTTCTCCGGGATCTGCACGGGCGAGCTGTGCGAGATCCGGGACAACCTGTCGGTGTTCAGCGACGACGACGTGCAGGTCGTCGGCATCTCGTGCGACCCGAAGCACAGCCTGCGGGCGTTCGCCGAGGCCGAGAAGTACGACTTCCCGCTGCTGTCGGACTTCTGGCCGCACGGCGACGTCGCAAAGGCTTACGGCGTCTTCAACGACCGGGTCGGCTTCGCCGTCCGCGGGTCGTTCCTCGTCGACACCGAGGGCGTCCTGCGCTGGAGCGTCGTCAACGGACCCGGCGAGGCCCGTCCGCTCGCCGCCTACCAGGAGGCCATCGCTACCCTGGGGACCTGATCGCATCGCACACGACGAGCACGGCCCGACCTGCGGGTCGGGCCCGCACGACGGGGGTCCGGCCGTCGGGCCGGGCCGCCAGGGCCTGTAGCTCAGCTTGGTAGAGCACCGCGCTTACACCGCGGACGTCGTCGGTTCGAACCCGGCCGGGCCCACCCGAGAGCACGCCGTCCCCGTGGGCGACGACGCGGAGGCGTCACGTGCCCGCGACCGACGACCCCTTCCGCGCGCTTCTCGTGAAACCGCACAATCGCGACAAGACGCTGACGTTGCGTCACAGTCTCCGGATCGGCGACTGCGCCTCGTGATGGCACGGTCGCAGCGAGTTGGCAAACTCCCTGCGTCGGGAGGGTGTCGTGGATAAGGTGCGGCGCGTGACCAATGAACTACAGCCTGCGACACTGGCCCAGGTCGTCGACGTCCTCGAACGGATGTACGACCCGTCGTGGGCACGCGACTGGGACGCCGTCGGCCTCGTCTGCGGCGATCCCTCCGCCCCGGTGCGCCGGGTGCTGCTCGCCGTCGACCCGGTGGCGTCCGTCGTCGACGAGGCGCTCGCCTGGCACGCCGACCTCGTCCTCGCACACCATCCGCTGCTCCTCAAGGGGGTGCACGGGGTGCCGGCGACGACGGCGAAGGGGAGGATCGTCCATCGGCTCGTCCGGGGCGGGTGCGGCCTCTACACGGCGCACACGAACGCGGACGCCGCCGCGCCCGGCGTCTCCGACGCCCTGGCCCGGGTGCTCGGCCTGACCGACCTCGAGCCGCTGTCGGCCGACCCCGGGAACGCCGTGGACAAGGTCGTCACGTTCGTCCCGGCGGAGGCCGTCGAGGCCGTCGTCGACGCGATGTCGAAGGCCGGGGCCGGACATGTCGGCGACTACTCGCGCTGCGCGTTCACCGCGGCCGGCACCGGCACGTTCCTCGCCGGGTCATCCACCTCGCCGTCCGTCGGCCGCGCCGGGGAGCGCAGCGATGCCGTCGAGCAGCGCGTCGAGATGGTGCTGCCCCGGACGCTGCGCGGTGCCGTCGTCGCCGCGCTGCGCGCCGTGCACCCGTACGAGGAGCCGGTCATCGACCTCTACGAGCTCGCCTCGTGGTCGAGCCCGCGCGGGATCGGCCGGGTCGGCCACCTCGCCTCGCCGACGACGCTGCGCGAGTTCGCGATGCTCGTCGCCGAGGCGTTGCCCGCCGCCGTGCAGGGCGTGCGGATCTCGGGCGACGCGTCGGCCGAGGTCTCCCGGGTCGCCGTCTGCGGCGGAGCCGGGGACGGTCTGCTGGGCGCGGCCCGCGCCGCCGGGGCGGACGTCTTCGTCACCGCCGACCTGCGCCACCACCCGGTGAGCGAGCTGCGCGAGGACGTGGGTGACGCCGGTCCGTTCCTCGTCGACGTCGCGCACTGGGCGAGCGAGTGGCCGTGGCTCGCCGGCGTCGCCAACCGGCTCGAGGGTGTCCTCGAGGCGGCCGGCACACCGGTCGAGGTCCACGTGTCGCAGCGCTCCACCGACCCCTGGACGTTCCGGGTGCCCAGTCCCGGCAGCGTCGTCCGCTGAGCGTCGCGGACGTGCCGGCGGCCGCGGTCCGCGCAGCCGCGTCGCCGTGCTCGTCCGGTCGCGTAGGGTGCGGCGTGCCGGTCGCGTCG
>DAIOGQ010000281.1:0-5664 GCA_036745175.1 Kineosporiaceae bacterium | reverse complement strand
CGCCGTCACGCTGCGGCGGCACGACCATCCGGCGTGCGACCGTGTTCGCCGCGGCGGCGCCGAACGCCTGCCGGACCAGATGCAGGCACAGGTCGATCCCGGCCGCCGTCCCCGCGCTCGTCGCGATCGGCCCGTCCTCGACGAAGAGCACGTCGGGCACGAGCTCGACCTCGGGGAACTCCTGCTCGAAGGCGTCCGTGTGCCGCCAGTGCGTCGTCGCCCGCCGGCCGTCGAGCAGCCCGGCGCGGGCGAGGATGAACGCCCCGGAGCAGAGGCTGGCGACCCGGCCGCCGCGCTCGACGACGGCCTGCAGCGCCTCGACGAGCTCGGCGCTCGGCCGGCAGTCGCTGCCGCACGCGGGCACGATGACGAGGTCGGCGTCCCGGAGCCGGTCGAGCCGGTGCTCGGCGACGACGCCGAGGCCGCCGCCGGCCCGCAGCACTCCCTCGTTCTGCGAGCACACGGCGAAGTCGACGACCGGGACGCCTGAGTCGGAGCGGTCCGTGCCGAAGACCTCGCACGCGACCGCCATCTCGAACGGGGACACGTCGTCGTCGATGACGACCGCGACGGAGCGCAGCGGGAACACGCCGGGCGCGGCACGGTCGGACGTCGCACCGGCGCCGGGCGTCGTGCGGGCCGGCGTCCTCGCGGAGCCTGCGGCTCTCGCCGGGGCAGCGGTGCTCGTGCGGGCTGTGGTCCGGGGCCGGCTCATGCCACCAGCATGCTGCACGAATGGCGCTATGTCTACGAGCAGTGTCTTTTCCGCCACTGGTGGCAGCAGATGATCGGGCGCAGACTTCCTGCCATGGCTGAACTCGTTCTTCTCGCGACCATCGTCGTCATCGCCCTGCTCGCGCCGGTCTTCGGTGTCGACAGCCGCGACCTTCCGGGCCGGGGCAACCGCGGCCACCACCCGACGTCCCCCGACTCCTGGTGGGACTTCCAGCGCTTCATGCGGCACTGACCGGAGTCCTGGTGCCGCACCGCCCGCGATCCGGCTCAGGGTTCCGGGACGCGGGCGGCGAACCGGTCGGCGTCGACGACGACCCGGGTCACCTCACCCGTACCGACGAGCCGTCCCGACCGGTCGGTCGCCGCGACCCGGAACCGCAGGAGCCGACCGTCGCGGGCGACCACCTCGGCGCCCACCTCGACCCGACCGCCGACCGGCGTCGCGAGGAGGTGCTCCAGGGTCACCCGGCTGCCGACGCTCGTGCGGCCCGCACCGACGAGGCCGGCCGCCGCAGCGCATGTCGCGGCCTCGCACCACGCGAGCAACCGTGGCGTCGCGAGGACGTCGACGTCCCCGCTGCCCAGCGCCCGGGCGGTGTCCTCGACCGTCACGTCGAAGCAGAGGCGGGCGCTCGCGGCGGTCACGTCGTCCGGCACCGCGCCAGCCTAGGTGCGCCGACGACCGTCAGGCGACGAGGCCGATCCGGCGCAGCTCGACGGACAGGTCGTGCGGATGGCTGGACGCGGTCATCGCGTCGTCCACGGTGACGACGCCGTCGCGGACGAGCGCGACGAGGTGCTGGTCGAACGACTGCATCCCGTAGTAGCCACCTTCGGCGACGAGCGACCCGATCGTCCCTGTCTTCTCCGGGTCGATGATCGCGTCGGCGATGCGGCCGGTGTTGACGCACACCTCGACGACGACGCAGCGACCGAGCCCGTCGGCGCGCGGCACGAGGCGCTGGCAGACCACGCCCTGGAGCACGGCCGCCAGCGAGATCCGCACCTGCTTCTGCTCGTGCGGCGCGAAGAAGTCGATGACGCGGGTCACGGTCTCCTGCGCGTCGGTGGTGTGCAGCGTCGACATGACGAAGTGCCCGGTCTCGGCGGCGGCGATCGCGCCCTTGACCGTCTCCTGGTCACGCATCTCGCCGACGAGGATGACGTCGGGGTCCTGCCGCATCGCAGCCCGCAGCGCGGTCGTGTAGTCCTCGGTGTCGACCCGGACCTCACGCTGGTTGACCATCCCGAGCTGGTCCTCGTGGAGGATCTCGATCGGGTCCTCGATCGTCACGATGTGGACCTCGCGCGTGGCGTTCACGAGGTTGACCATGCCGGCCAGGGTCGTCGACTTGCCCGACCCGGTGGGTCCGGTGACGAGGACGAGGCCGCGCGGCTCGAGCGCGAGCGCGGACACGGCGGGCGGCAGGCCGAGGTTCTCCAGCGGCACCGCGCCGACGGTCACCCGGCGGAAGACCAGCCCGGCCGCGCCACGCGCCCGGAAGGCGTTGACCCGGAACCTGCCGAGCCCCGGGATCGAGTAGGCGAAGTCGGCCTCGTGGGTGCGCTGGAACTCCTCCACGAGGTCGGGCCGCAGGACGTCGCGGACCATCGCCTCGGTGTCCTCCGGGGTGAGCACGGCGGCCTGCAGCCGGCGCAGCCGGCCGTCGATCCGCACGCGCGGCGGGGACCCCACCTTGCAGTGCAGGTCCGACCCGAAGAGCTCCACGAGCGCGCGCAGGTACGGTTCGACACTCGCGACGGACGACTGGTGCTCCACATCGGGAGGGATCGGCCGTCCGCGGCGTCACCTTGAGCGGCTGCCCCGCGCCCGCCGGTCCGGGTCGCAGGCGGGCCCTGTGGGACGATGGCCCGGTGCGCGTCGCGCACGACGACACCTCGAGGAGCTCCGATGAGCAAGCGCGCCCGCAAGCGCCGCGCCCGCAAGGGCCGCGCCAGCAACCACGGCAACAAGCCGAACTGCTGAGCCCGGCGACAGACGCCCTCCCTCGCGGGAGCGGGACGGGCCCCGGCCGACGGCCGGGGCCCGTCGTCGCTCCCGGGGTGCAGCTGGAGTCCAGCCGCCCAGCGGAATGGAAAGCACTCTTGACACTATGGAAAGGAAACTTCACGTTGGAGGCATGACGACCAGCGAAGGACCCAGTGACCTCGACCGGGCGGCGCGCCGCGCGGTCCTCATCGACGGCACGCCCGTCGTGCTGCTCGGCGGCGTCGCACTCACCCTCGGGAGCACCACGGACCCCGCTCGGCGCGGTCTGTGGATCGCCGCCACCGTGGCCTTCACGCTCTCGGTCGTCTGGGTCGTGTACCGGGCGTTCCGCCGGGCCGACGAGTACCAGCGCAAGATCCAGCTGGAGAGCATGGCCGTGAGCTTCGCGGTCGTGCTCGTCGCGCTCCAGGTCGCCGGCTCGCTCGATGCGGCGGGGATCGGCGACCTGCGGCAGTACTTCCAGCTCATCGTCGTCGGCGGGACGCTGAGCTGGCTGCTCCTCGCCGACCTGCGCACCAGGCTCTCTCGATGAGGAACCGGCTGCGCGAGCTGCGGGCGGCCCGGCGCTGGAGCCAGGCCGAGCTGGCCAGCCGGTGCGGGGTGTCCCGGCAGACGATCAACGCGATCGAGGCGGGCCGCTACGACCCGAGCCTGCCGCTGGCGTTCACGTTCGCGGACGTCTTCGACGAACCGATCGAGGCGATCTTCCGACCCGAGGGCAGGGCCGTCCCGGACGGCGGGGACGTGACCGGCGCCACCGGGGCCTGAACCTGTCGGGCCGCGAGCGTCAGCCCAGCTCGAGCCGGACCTGGGTGATCCTCACCATGATCCTGGCACGGAGCTCCTCCGGCGCCTGCTCGCAGCCGCAGCTGCGCCGCACGAGCGCCTTGAGCGCGACGTCGAGGTCGTACTCGGACAGGCACGGCGAGCACTCCACGAGGTGCTGCCGGATCTTGTCGATGTCGTGACCGGTCATCTCGCCGTCGAGGTACTCGTAGACCCGGTCGAGCACCTCCCGGCAGTCGGTCTCGTGAGGGTTCCCGCAGCTCATTCCGCACCGCCTTCAGTGCCGTCTGCACCAGGGGCGCTCGTCGCGGCGGCGACGAGCCCGCGCTCGCGCGCATAGTCGTCGAGAAGGGCCCGTAGCTGGCGGCGCCCGCGGTGCAGCCGCGACATCACGGTCCCGATCGGGGTGCCCATGATGTCGGCGATCTCGCGGTACGCGAAGCCCTCGACGTCGGCGAGGTACACGGCGATCCGGAAGTCCTCCGGGATCGACTGGAGCGCGTCCTTGACGTCGGAGTCGGGCAGGTGGTCGAGCGCCTCGGCCTCGGCCGAGCGCAGCCCGGACGACGTGTGCGACTCCGCGCGGGCGATCTGCCAGTCCTCGATGTCGTCGGACTGCGCCTGCTGGGGCTCGCGCTGCTTCTTGCGGTAGGTGTTGATGTACGAGTTCGTGAGGATCCGGTAGAGCCACGCCTTGAGGTTCGTGCCGGGCTCGTACTGGTGGAACGACGCGAACGCCTTGGTGAACGCCTCCTGGACGAGGTCCTCGGCGTCGGACGGGTTGCGCGTCATCCGCAGGGCGGCCGAGTACAGCTGGTCGAGGTACTGCAGCGCGTCGCGCTCGAAGCGCGCGGCCCGCTGCTCGGTGGTCTCGGTCGCGGGGGCGCGACCAGTGTCCTCACTCATCGACGACGAGCCTATCGGCCGCGGCCGACGCTCACCCGCCCAGGACGGCGTCGGCCCCGTGGTCGCGAGCATTCCCGTCGGCAGGTCGTCGACGACCGACACCAGCACGCGTAGGCCACCTTCTCCGTGCGGCCACCCCGGGGGCACCGCTCGACCGGACGGCCTCGACGGCCGCCGCCGCGCACGTCCGGCGCGACTCGCCGGTTCAGAACGTCGCTGCCGCGCGGCGCATTCCGAACCCCGCGAAGGCCGCCTCGACCGCGGCGGCGACGGCACCGTTCGGCCCCGCGGACGCCTTGAGCCCGTGGTCGCCGTCGACCGGCGTCACGACGACCCGCGGCAGGCCGAGGGCCACGACCTCGTCCGGTCCGCCGAACGGGTCGCGGCGGCCCTGGACGACGTGGACCGGGACGCCCGCCCCGGCGAGCTCGTCGGCCCGGGACCTCTCCGGCCGTCCCGGCGGGTGGAGCGGGAAGGCCAGGCACAGCACGCCGGACGCCCGCGTCGCCAGCGCCGTCCGGCATGCGACCCGGGCGCCTGCGCTCCGGCCGCCGACGACGAGCGGCCCGCCGTCGGTCGCCCCCCGCGCCGCCAGCGCGGCGACCACCGCGAGCCATCCGGCGTCCAGCCGGGCCGGCGCGGGCGCCACCGTGCGGCCGGCGACCCGCCAGGGCTGCTCGACGAGGACGGCGCGGACGCCGAGCCGGACGGCGACCGTGGCCGCGACCCGCAGGTCCGGCGCGTCGATGCCACCGCCCGCACCGTGCCCGAGCACGAGCGTGCCGGCGGGAGCGCCGTCCGGTTCGTGAACCCAGGCGCGCGCGGGGCCGACCGGGGTGTCGACGTCAGAAGAGCGGGGCACTGCCGCCACCGATGAGCTCGCCGGTCGCCGGGTCGACGACGCCCTGGAGGTCGGTCACGGGCACGGCGTCCAGGAGCTCGGGGCCGTTGTTCGTCACGGCGTTGACCCGGGTCGACACCGCCGTCGCGAGGAACCGGCCGGGCACCGGTGGCTCGACGAGCGCGCGGACGTCGTCCGGCTCGCGGACCTCGGGGTCGAGCCAGGCGTCCCAGCGGTCGCGGGGCAGGACCAGCGGCATCCGGTCGTGGATGACGTCGAGTCCCGGCTCGGCGGCCGTCGTGACGATGGTGAACGTCGTGAGCCAGGCCACCGGGTCGTCGGCGTGGACGGCGGGGTCGCGCCAGAACTCGTAGAGCCCGGCGAA
>DAIOGQ010000280.1:0-5664 GCA_036745175.1 Kineosporiaceae bacterium | reverse complement strand
CGGATGCCCGCCGTGTCGACGAACTTCCACGGCCGGCCCGCGAGCTCCACGATCTCGTCGACCGGGTCGCGCGTCGTCCCGGCGGTCGCGTCGACGACGACCCGCTCGCTGCCGGCCAACGTGTTGAGCAGGCTCGACTTGCCGACGTTCGGCCGGCCGAGCAGCGCGACCCGGCGCAGGCCGGGCTGGTTCGCCCCACCGACCGCCGATACCGGCGGCAGCACAGCGAGGCACGCGTCGAGCAGGTCGCCGCTCCCCCGGCCGTGGACCGCGGACACCGGATACGGCTCACCGAGCCCGAGTCCCCACAGGGACGCTGCGTCGGACTCCCCCCGCTGGTCGTCGACCTTGTTCGCTGCGAGGATCACCGGCTTGCCCGACCGACGCAGCAGCTTGACGACGGCCTCGTCCGTCGTCGTCGCGCCGACGGTGGCGTCGACGACGAACATGACGGCGTCGGCGAGCTCGATCGCGATCTCGGCCTGCTCGGCGACGCGGGCGTCCAGGCCGTCGACCTGCCGCTCCCAGCCGCCGGTGTCGACGACGACGAAGCGGCGGCCGGTCCACTCGGCCTCGTATGTCACGCGGTCGCGGGTCACTCCGGGCACGTCCTCGACGACGGCCTCGCGCCGACCGATGATCCGGTTGACGAGCGTCGACTTGCCGACGTTCGGCCGGCCGACGACGGCGAGCACGGGCAGCGGCCCGGCGTCTTCGTCGACCGCCCGGCCCTCGTCCCCGCCCTCGACCAGGGCGAGGTCCTCCTCGGACAGCGCGTACTGGGTCAGCCCGGCGCGCAGGGCGCTCGCGACGTCCGGCCTGTCGTCCCCGCCGTCCGGATCGGCGGCGACGACGTCGGTCGTCTCGTGGTCGGTCACAGGTGCTCCCCTCGGGCGATCTGCGTGTCGGACCATCCCAGGTCCGCCGGCAGCGGTTGTCCGGTCAGCAACGGGCTCCGGGCCACACCCCGCCGGCGGGGATCGCGACCGGCGCCGTGGCGGGCCGGACCCGCCACGGCCGGTTCACGACGTCGTCCCGCCGCTCACCGTCGTCAGGTCGCTCGCACCCGCGAGGACGGCAGCACGGGCGTCGCCGGACGCCAGACGGACGACGGCCCGGTCGTCCGCGGTGTCGTCAGCCGCGGCGAGGTTGAGCGAGACGGCTTTTCCCGCGCCTCCCTCGACCTCCTCCCGGACGACCGCGAGGACGGCCACGACGGTCTCCTCGAAGCTGAGCGCCGACGAGTCGAGGTGCAGCACGCCGTCCGCGGCCTCGTGGAAGCTCGACACCGTCGAGTCGTCGGCGTCCCGCCGCAGCACCTGGTCGCGCGTCGCCGCGAGGGCCCGCTCGTCGGCCGACCCGTGCACCTCGAGGGCCCGGCGGGAGAGCCGTGCGCGCTCGTCGGCCGTGAGCAGGATCCGCACGTCGGCGTCCGGCGCGACGACGGTCGTGATGTCGCGGCCCTCGGCGACGACACCGCCCCGCAGGGCGCTCTCCGCGTCGATGATCTCGCGCTGCCGGCGACGCAGCTCGGCACGGACGCCGAGGTTGGTGGCCACCGCGCTGACGGCGGCCGAGATGCGTGTCTCGCGGATCCCGACCGACACGTCGACGCCGCCGACGGTGACGGTCGGGTGGTCGGGGTCGGTGCCGACGACGAGGTCGACGTCCCGGGAGCGCTGCGCCACGGCGGCCTCGTCGGCGAGGTCGATGCCGTCGGCGAGGACGGACCAGCACACCGCCCGGTACATGGCGCCGGTATCGAGGTAGCCGACGCCGAGCCGACGAGCCACCTCCCGCGACACGCTCGACTTGCCGGACCCGGAGGGACCGTCGACGGCGACGACGAACGGACGGCGCGACGCGGCGGCGTCAGGTGCGGGCACGTCGGGAACCTCTCGGCTGGTGTCGGAACGGGACGGCGGACCGGCGGGCGGCCACGGTCAAGGGTAGTCGCTCGGGGCGGAGCGCCCGGTCACGGCCGCGGCGCCCGGGCACGGCCTCGCCCGGCCTGGCAGATCGCCCGGTCGGGGAGGTCGCCCCCGGTCAGGGAGGTCGCCCCGTCAGGCGACGACCCTCCAGCCCGCCGCGGCGAGTGCGGCCTCGAGCCGCTCCCGGACAGGCGGCAGAACCGACACCTCGACGAGGCCGACCGCTCGGCCGGGGGCGTGCTCGAGACCGAGCTCCTCGACGTTGACCCCGGCGTCGCCGATGTCGGCGAAGAGCCGGGCGAGCGAGCCGGGCGCGTCCGGGACGACGACGGTGACGACCGCGTACCGGGTGGCCTGACCGCCGTGCTTGCCGGGGATCAGCTCGCGACCGAGGTTGCCGTCGGCGACGACCCGGGCGACAGCGGCGCGGGCGCCGGGGGCCGGCCCGTCCCCGCCCTCCTCGGCGATGGACTCCAGGCCGCTGATGACGCCCTCGAGGTCGGACCGCAGTGCCCGCAGGACGTCGAGCACGGGCCCGGCGTTCGCGGCCAGGATCTGGGCCCACAGCAGTGGGTCGCTGGACGCGATCCGGGTGACGTCCCGCAGCCCCTGACCGGCCAGCTCGACCGCGCGCTTCGGGGCCTGCCGCAGCCGGGCTGCCACCAGGCTGGCCGCGACCTGCGGCGCGTGCGAGACGACGGCGACGGACGCGTCGTGCTCGCGCGCATCCATGACGACCGGCGTCGCACCGAGGGCCAGCGCGAGCCGCCGGACGACGTCGACCCGCTCGCCGTCCGCCTTCGCCCCGGCGCACACCACCCACGGCCGGCCGATGAACAGGTCTCCACGGGCCGCGACCGGCCCGGACCGCTCGCGGCCGGCCATCGGGTGCCCGCCGACGTACCGCGACAGGTCGCCGCCGCGGGCGGCCACCTCGGCGAGGATCCCGGACTTGACGCTCGCCACGTCGGTGACCGTGGCCCCCGGGTGTGCGGCGAGCTCGGCGAGGACGGCGCCGGCGGTGACGTCCGGCGGGGCGGCGACGACGACGAGCCCGATGTCGTCGGCGTCCCTCGCGGCGGGCGCGAAGACCGAGCCGGCGCCGAGATCGGTCGCCAGGGCCAGCGCCGTCGGCGACGGGTCGGCAAGGACGACGCCGGCGCCCCCGGCGGTCAGGCCGAGGCCGATGCTCGCGCCCAGCAGCCCGGTCCCGACAACCTTGACCCTGGGGAGCGCGGCCGCGGCCGCCGGGTCGAGGCTCATGAGGCCGGGACGGCCGGCGCCGCGCCGGGGACCGGTGGGACGTCGGCCCGGAGCACCTCGGTGCCGTTGAGGTAGACGTTCGCGACCCGGCCGCGGGGTCGGTCGGTCTCGACGTGGGCGAGCAGCCGGACGACGCGGGGCATCGAACCCTCGACCCACATCTCCTGGGCGCAGATGAGGGCCGCTTCGTGGAGCCCCAGCTGGCGTGCGGCGAGGGCAGGCGCGACGCTCACGACGTCCCGGGTGGCGGTGAAGACGATGCTCACGACGTCGTCCGCCGACAGGTCGTTGTCCAGCAGGACACGCTCCACGAGCTCACGGGTCGCCGCGAGGACGTGCTCGCGCTCGTCGTTCGTCACCTGTGTCGCACCACGCACGGCCCGCAGCGGCACGGCGTCCTCCTACGATGTCGGGCCCGCAGCCGTCCGGGCCGCCGACCACGGTAACGCCCTCGTCCCACCTGATGGACGCGCGGTCCACGCCCTGGGACCCGGGCCGGCCGCACGGTCGGGCTCCTCCGGGCCGGGAGGCAGGGCCCGGACCTCAGAGCCCGACGGCGTCCATGAGGGAGGCGACCTCTGCCTTGTTGAGCACCCTGGTCCGCCCGGTCCGCAGGTCGCCGAGCCGGATCGGCCCGACCTTGGTCCGGACGAGCTGCTCGACCGGGTGCCCGACGGCCTCGAGGAGGCGGCGGACGATCCGGTTACGGCCGTCGTGCAGCACGATCTCGATGAGCGCCTTGCCCGGCCGCGCGTCGACGACCTTGAAGCTGTCCACGGCCGCGACGCCGTCCTCGAGGTCGATGCCCGCGAGGAGCCGCCGGCCCACGTCGCGCGGCAGCGGCCCGGGGACCTCGACGAGGTAGGTCTTGGGCACCTCGTAGCTCGGGTGGGTGAGCCGGTTCGCGAGCTCGCCGTCGTTCGTCAGGAGGATGAGTCCCTCGGTGTCGGCGTCGAGCCGGCCGACGTGGAAGAGCCGCTCCTGCCGGTCCGCGACGAAGTCCGCGAGCGAGGGCCTGTCCTTGGGGTCGCCCATCGACGAGACGACGCCGAGCGGCTTGTTGAGCGCCAGGTAGACGAGGCTCTCGTCGAGCTGGATCCGCAGCCCGTCGACATGGACCGCCTGCCGCTTCGCGTCGATCCGGACGCCGAGCTCGGTGACCACCTGGCCGTCGACCTCCACGCGGCCGGCCGCGATGAGCTCCTCGCACGCCCGGCGGGAACCGACGCCCGCCTGCGCGAGCACCTTCTGCAGCCGGACGCCGTCCGCGACGTGGACGTCCACAGGCGCCGCTGCCGTCGGCCGGCGCCGCGGCGGCTGGCCCGCCGGCCGGCCCTGGGTCGCGCCGGAGCGGGTCTTCGGGTCCTGCCGGCGTCCGGTGTCCCCGGGCACCTTCGGCGTCGTCCCGCGGGGCTGTCCCTTGCGGTGACCGCGGCTGCCGCCGTTGGGACTCATGCGATGTCCAGCCTTCGCGTCGTGGTTCGCAGGGTCGTGGTGGTGTCGTCGGCCGCCGAGGGGGTGGTCACGCCGGGCCGCCGAGGCCCAGCTCGTCGAGGGCGTCGACCTCGGGCAGGAACGGCGCGAGTGCGGGGAGCTCGTCGAGGGAGGCGAGTCCGAGCCGCTGGAGGAAGTGCGTCGTCGTCCGGTAGAGCACGGCGCCCGACTCGGGGTCGGTGCCGGCCTCCTCGACGAGCCCCCGGGTGACCAGCGTGCGCATCACCGCGTCGACGTTGACGCCGCGGACGGCGCCTACCCGGGCCCGGCTCACGGGCTGCCGGTAGGCGACGATCGCCAGGGTCTCGAGCGCCGCCTGGGTGAGCCGGGCCGTCTGCCCGTCGAGCATGAAACGCTCCACGACCGGCGCGTACGCGGCGCGGCTGTAGACCCGCCAGCCGCCGGCCACGTGCCGCAGCTCGAAGCCAAGGCCGGACTCGTCGTACTCCTGCGCGAGCCCGGCGAGGACGGCGCCGACCCGGTCCGTCGTCAGGCCGAGCGCCGAGGCGAGCGCTACCTCGTCGATCGGCTCCTCGACGACCATGAGGACGGCCTCGACGGCGCCGCGGGCGCCGGAGGGGAAGGCGTCGAGGTCGAGGGTCTGCTGCTCGGCGGGCGCGGCGGGCCCGGCCGGCTCGGCGGGCTCGGGGGGTCCCGTGTCGGGGGTCTGCACGGAGTCGGGCGTCGCGAGGTCCTCGACGGTGTCGGTGGACGTGGTCACTCGGTGGGGCCTTCCTGGAAGGGGTCGGGCGCGGACACGGTGCCGTCCGCCGGCCCGGGGTCGTCGAAGGTGGCCGGCGCACCGCCGAGAGCTGCGATGTCGGCGTCGGTCACCGCCTCGGCGGCGGGCTCCTCCGCGAGCCGGGGCGCACCGTCGAACTCGTCCTCGACGGACACGTCGCCGTCGTCGCTGCCGGTCCACCGGATCGTCAGCTCGCCGAGCGGCGTGACCTGGTCGAAGGCCACCGCACCCTCG
>DAIOGQ010000279.1:0-5679 GCA_036745175.1 Kineosporiaceae bacterium | reverse complement strand
CTGTGGGCCAAGCAGGTCGGCCGGATGGCCGGGGTCGACCTGCCGGTCACGCCGATGGAGCACCACTACCTCGTGACCGAGGAGCTGCCCGAGGTCGCGGCGCTGGAGTCCGAGCTGCCGATGATGATGGACCTGGAGGGCTACACCTACGCGCGCCAGGAGCAGCAGGGCATGCTGCTCGGCGTCTACGAGCTGAACCCCAGGCACTGGAACCTCGACGGCGTCCCGTGGGACTACGGCCTCGAGCTCATCCCCACGGACGTCGACCGGATCGCCCCCGAGCTCGCCGTCGGCTTCGAGCGCTACCCCTGCCTCGACGGCGCGGGGATCCGGACGTGGGTCAACGGCGCCTTCACGTTCACCCCCGACGGCAACCCTCTCATGGGCCCGGTCCGCGGGCTGCCGGGCTACTGGGTGGCCTGCGGCGTGATGGCCGGCTTCAGCCAGGGCGGCGGCGTCGGGCTCGCGCTCGCGGAGTGGATGGTCCACGGCGAGCCCGGCCGGGACGTCTACGGCATGGACGTCGCGAGGTACGGCGGGTTCGCGAGCAGCCGCGGCTACCTGACGGCCACGACGCGCCCGTTCTACCGGCGCCGCTTCGTCATGACCTACCCCAACGAGCAGCTGCCCGCGGGCCGCCCGCTCAAGCTCTCCGCGATCCACGCCGACCTCGACGCGGCCGGGGCCCGCTGGGGCGTCTCGTGGGGGCTGGAGACGCCGCTCTACTTCGTGCCCGACGACCCGGAGTTCGTCGAGACCCCGACCCTGCGGCGCAGCAACGCCTTCGACGTCGTCGGTCGAGAGGTCCGGGCCACCCGCGAGGGTGTCGGCCTGCTCGACACGACGGCGTTCTCCCGGTACGAGGTCCGCGGTCCGGGCGCGCGCGCGTGGCTGGAGACCCTCGTCGCCTCGAAGGTCCCCCTGCCCGGCGGGATCCGGCTCGCGCCCCTGCTCGGCCCCTCCGGGCGGCTGCTCGGCGACCTCACGCTCACCTGCTGGTCGGACGACGAGTTCTGGCTGATGGGCTCGTACTACCTGCGGCAGTGGCACATGAGGTGGTTCGAGTCCCGGCTCCCCGAGGGCGCCGCGGGCGCCGTCACGGTCCGCGACGTCTCGGACGACGTGGCCGGGGTCTCGCTGTCCGGGCCGTACGCGCGAGACCTCCTCGCGCTCGTCACCGAGGACGACGTCTCGGACGGCGCGCTGCGCCGGATGCGGGCGACGACCCTCGACGTCGGCCTCGTCCGCGCCCGGGTCGGGCGGCTGTCCGTGACGGGTGAGGCCGGCTACGAGCTCAACGTGCCGGCGGCCGAGCTGCGCAGCCTCTACCGCACGCTGCGCCAGGCAGGTGCGACGCTGGCGGCGCGGGGCGTCGCCGTGACCGACCTCGGCTACAACGCCGTCAACTCGCTGCGGCTGGAGAAGTCCTACGGCATCTGGTCGAAGGAGTTCACCTGGGCCTACACCCCGGGCATGAGCGGTCTGGACCGGTTCGTCGCCTTCGACAAGCCGGACTTCGTCGGCCGGGACGCGGCCCTCGCCGAACGGGACACCGGCCCCGCCCGGCGCCTCGTCACCCTCGACGTCGACACGACCGACGCCGACGCCGGGCCGTTCGAGCCGGTGTGGTCCGGCGAGCGGCGCGTCGGCTTCGTGACGTCCGGCGGCTACGGGCACAGTGTCGGGCGCAGCCTCGCGCTCGCCTACCTCGACGTCGACCACGCCGAGCCCGGCCGGCGGGTCGAGGTGCACGTCGTCGGCACCCGCACGCCCGCGACGGTGGTCCCGGACAGCCCCTACGACCCCGACGGCCTGCGGCAGCGCGGCTGACGCCGCCGCCGTCTCGCCGAACCCCCACCACCCCTTCGGCACAGGGACTCCCGTGAAGATCACCGCGATCACGCTGCACCGGCTGCGGCTGCCGCTCGACCCGCCGTTCGAGGCGGCCTGGGACCCCGAGCCGCGCCGGCACTTCGACGCGTGCGTCGTCGAGGTGAGCACCGACGAGGGTGTCACCGGCTGGGGGTCGGGCGACACGATGGACGGTTTCGAGGCGTACGAGCACCTCTTCGTCGGCCGCGACCCGCTCCAGGTCTCCCGGCACGTGCGGACCATCGAGACGATCAACTTCCACGCCGGCCGGTACTGGCCGCTGGAGGCCGCGCTCTGGGACGTCGCCGGCCAGGTGACCGGGCAGCCGGTCGCCACCCTGTTCGGCGGGACGGCCGACCGGATCCCGGCCTACGCGTCGTCCGGCGAGCTCAAGGCGCCGGCCGCCCGCGCGGAGACGGCGCTCGCGGCCAAGGAGCGCGGCTTCCGGGCGATGAAGATCCGGATCGCCCGGGACCGGCTCGACGAGGGCGTCGCCGCGGTCCGGGCCGCCCGCGAGGCGGTCGGGCCGGACTTCGCGCTCATGGTCGACCTCAACCAGATGTGGCGGATGAGCGGCGACATCGAGCCCGCGCTCGACCTCGCGTCGGTCCGCCGGCTCGCGGCCCGGCTCGTCGAGCTCGACGTCCTGTGGCTCGAGGAACCGCTGCCGCAGAACGACGTCGCGGGTGCCCGGATGGTCCGGCAGGCGACCGGGATCCGGGTCGCGGGCGGGGAGATGGTCCGCTCGCTGCCCGAGCTCGTCGCGCTCGTCGAGGCGGACGCCTTCGACGTCTACCAGCCGGACGTCGTCCTCGCCGTCGGGATGTCCCGGGCCCGGCTGGTCGCGGAGCTCGCCGAGCTGCGGCACCGGTGGTTCACGCCGCACACGTGGACCAACGGGCTCGGCCTCCTGGCGAACCTCCACGTCGCGGCCGGGGTCGGTGCGGGTCCGTTCGTCGAGGTCCCCTGGGACCCGCCGGGCTGGACGCCGGCACGGCGCGACTTCTTCCTCGCCGACCCGGTCGAGGTCGACGCCGACGGCGACCTCGTCGTCCCCGCGGCGCCGGGGCTCGGCGGCGCGGTCGACCGTGACGCCCTGCGCCGCTACGCCGTCTGACCGCCCGACCCGCGCCGCCCACCCTGCCGTCCCCCCGCCGTCCCCCCGCCGCCCGGACCGTGTCCAGGGCCCGAAACCGAGGAGAGACCCTTGAGCCCCAAGGCCACCTACCTGGACTGGGTCACCCGCGCCGCCTCGGTGTCCCCCCGCACCGGGCTGTTCGTCGACGGCGGCTTCCGCGTCGCCCGCTCGGGCGCGGTGATGACCACCCGGACGCCGCGCGACGACAGCGTCCTGGGCCAGCTGTCCGCCGCGCAGGCCGAGGACGTCGACGACGCCGTCCGCTCCGCGCGCGTCGCGTTCGACTCCGGCTCGTGGTCGCAGGCGGACCCGAAGGTTCGCAAGCGGGTGCTCCTGCGCCTGGCCGACCTCGTCCGCGAGCACCGCGAGGAGCTCGCGCTCCTGGAGTCGCTCGACGTCGGCAAGCCGATCGGCGACACCATGGCCGTCGACGTCCCCGGCTGCGCCAACTGCCTGCAGTGGTACGGCGAGGCGGTCGACAAGGTCTACGACGAGATCGCCCCCGCACCGCGGCGTGCGCTCGCCCTGGTGACCCGGGAGCCGCTCGGCGTCGTCGGCGCGATCGTGCCGTGGAACTACCCGCTCATCATCACCGGGTGGAAGCTCGGACCCGCGCTCGCGATGGGCAACAGCGTCGTCCTCAAGCCGGCCGAGCAGTCGAGCCTGTCGGCCCTCCTGCTCGCCGAGCTCGCGTCGCAGGCCGGGCTGCCGGACGGTGTCCTCAACGTCGTCCCGGGGGTCGGCGAGATCGCCGGCGAGGCGCTCGCCCGGCACGGCGACGTCGACAAGGTCGCCTTCACCGGGTCGACCCGGGTGGGCCGGCTCATCCAGACGGCGGCCGGGCAGAGCAACGGCAAGCAGGTCTCGCTCGAGCTCGGCGGCAAGTCGCCGCAGCTCGTGCTCGCCGACGTGGCGGACCTCGACGCCGCGGCGTCCGCGATCGCCTGGGGGATCTTCTACAACGCGGGCCAGACGTGCAACGCCGGGTCGCGGCTGCTCGTCGACGAGGCCGTCCACGACGAGCTGCTCGCGCGCGTCGTCGAGGTCACGGCGACGCTTCGCCAGGGCGACCCGCTCGACCCGTCGACCCAGATCGGCACCCTCGTCGACACGCCGCAGAAGGCCAGGGTCGACGGCTACCTCGAGCTCGCGGCGGCCGAGGGCGCCGTCACGGTGGCCGGCGGCCGGGAGGCGTTGGACGGCAGCGCGCTCGCGGCCACGGGCGGCGCCTATGTCGCCCCGACCGTGCTCGACCGCGTCGACAACGACAGCCGGGTCGCGCAGGAGGAGGTCTTCGGCCCGGTGCTCGCGACGGTGACCTTCCGTGGCGTCGCCGAGGGCGTCCGGCTGGCGAACCGGACGTCGTACGGCCTGGCGGCGTCGGTGTGGACGCGCGACGTCTCGACGGCGCACCGGGTGGCGCGCGCGCTGCGGGCGGGGACCGTCTGGGTCAACACGTACGACGCGTCGGACGTCATCACGCCGTTCGGCGGGTTCAAGGACTCCGGCTCCGGCCGGGACAGGTCGCTGCACGCGCTCGACGGCTACAGCGCCCTGAAGACCACCTGGGTCGACCTCGGGGCCGGCCCCCTCCTCCCGTCGTCCACCGAGGACAGCCCATGAGCGTCGTCGACATCCCATTGGCCAGCCGGACGCTGTCCGTCGAGCCGGGAGCCCGCATCGAGTTCGGCGCGGGCACGCTCGTGGCCCTCCCGGACGCCGTGGCGTCGGTCGGGCAGACCCGGGCGTTCGTCGTCACCGACCCCGGGCTGCGCGCGGCCGGTGTGCTGGGCCGGGTCCTGTCGGTGCTCACGGCCGCCGGTGTGGAGCACGCGGTGTTCGACGGGGTCCGGGCCAACCCGACGACCGACGACCTCGACGTCGCGGGCCGGCAGGCGCGGGCCTTCGGTGACGCCGCCGTGGTGGCCGTCGGTGGCGGCTCGGCCCTCGACGCCGCCAAGGGCATCGCGCTGCTCGCGCGCAACCCCGGATCGGCGACCGAGTTCGACTACCGCAGGCAGCCGCCGGGCGACGGCCTGCCCGTCGTCGCCGTCCCGACGACCGCCGGCACCGGCGCGGAGACGAACGGCTTCGGCGTCATCGAGGACCCCGCCGCACGGTGCAAGGTGTACGTCGGGCACGCCTCGGTGCGGCCCAGGGTGTGCATCCTCGACCCCGAGCTGACGGTCGGGCTGCCCCGGGCGGCGACCGCGGCGACCGGGATCGACGCCCTCGTGCACGGGATCGAGTCGCTCGCGTCCCGCGGCTCCTCGCCGCTGTCGGCGGCCTACGCGGCGCAGGCCGTGGCGATGGTGAGCCGGTGGCTGCCGGTCGCCGTCGAGGACGGCACCGACCTCGAGGCCCGCGCCCAGCTCCTCCTCGGCTCGCACCTCGCCGGCCGGGCGCTCACGCTGTCGGGGCTCGGGCTGGTCCACGGGATCGGGCACTCGGTGACGAACCACTTCGGCACCGCGCACGGCGTCGCGCTCGCCGGCGTGCTCCCCGAGGTCATGGCGTGGTCCGCGCAGGAGTCGGCGACCGCGCGTGCTGCCTACGCCACCGCGGCGCTCGTCATGGGCGTGCCGGACGCGGTCGTCGCGGCCCGTGAGCTCGCCGTCGGGATCGGCGTCCGGCGCCCGCTGCGCGAGCTCGGCCTGACCCCCGGGACG
>DAIOGQ010000278.1:0-5698 GCA_036745175.1 Kineosporiaceae bacterium | reverse complement strand
CCGCAGTACTGCGGGCACGTCGGGAGCAGCTCGGCGAGCACCTTCGTCGGGTAGCGGTGGGTCAGGCCCTCGGCGACCCACATGTCGTGCTCGTGCAGGCTGTCGCGGCTCGAGAAGGGGTGGCTCGGCCACTCGACGAGCCGGTCGGAGAACACCGGGAGCATGTAGCGCCGGACCGGGTCGGCGTAGAACGCCGCCGTGAACGCCGGACCGGCGGCGGGCATCGTGCCGCCGGTCGCGGGGACCATCGTGTTGAGCATCTGCGGCGGCAGGAGCATCGACATCGTGGCCCGCTCGGCCTGGTCGCGCTCGAGGTCGGCGTAGAAGCGATGGTCGAGCAGGTCGCCCATGACGGCGCGCAGCTGCGCGACGGACTTCACGCAGTGCGCGCGCTGCCACTGGGCGTCGCGCCACTGCTCGTCGGTGACGCCGTGCCAGCCGGGCAGCCGTGTCCAGTCCGGTTCCACGAGCTCGACGTGGGAGTACCGGTACGGCTGGAGGTCCGCGGGCGCCGGCGCCCCCGGGACGGCGCGCGTCCCGGCCCCGGGGCTCAGGCGCGTGGGGGCCGGCGAGGCGGCGGGCGCGGGATGGCTCGTCACTATGTCGGTCATTGGAGCACTCTACGGGAGATCCTCCCGGAAGTTGAGTCAGCGACAGGAGGATCTTCTGTCATACGATGAGTGCATGACAGACGTTGCCGAGGTGACCGCAACCGTGCCGACCTCTCCGGTGGGCCTGCACAGGGTGCTCGAACCGCGCGGTGTCCTGCCGCAGGCAGCGTGGCGGCTCGACCCGGACCCGCGGCTGCGCGACGACGAGGTGCGCGTCCGCGTGGAGAAGCTCAACCTGGACGCCGCGAGCTTCCGGCAACTGTCGGACCGGCACGGCGGCGACGGCGACGCGGTCCGCGCCGAGGTGCTCGAGATCGTCGGGACCCGTGGCAAGATGCACAACCCGGTGACCGGCTCCGGCGGCATGCTCGTCGGGACGGTCGAGGCGGTCGGACCGGAGAGCACGCTGCGGCTGGCTCCCGGCGACCGGATCGCGACCCTCGTCTCGCTGACCCTCACCCCGTTGCACATCGATGACGGCCTCGCCGCCTGGGACGGCCGCAGCGAGCAGGTGCCCTGCGACGGGCACGCGATCCTCTTCGGTCGCTCGATCGTCGCGCACCTGCCCGACGACCTGCCGGCCGAGCTCGCGCTCGCGGTCATGGACGTCTGCGGCGCGCCGGCGCTCACCCACCGCGTGGTGGCCAAGTACGTCGCGCAAGGGCGCCCGCCGCTCGTGGCCGTCGTCGGCGGGGCCGGCAAGAGCGGCTCCCTCGCCCTCGCCGCGGCCCGTCGTGCGGGCGCGGCCCGGCTCGTCGGCGTCGTCGCCGTCGTCGCCGAGCGCGAGGCGCTCGAGGCCAGCGGCCTCGCGGACGTCGTCGTCCTCGCCGACGCGCGCGACCCCGTCGCGCTCGCCGAGGCCGTGACGGCCGCGGGCGGTCCGGCGGACGTCACCGTCGTCTGCGTCGACGTTCCCGGGTGCGAGCACGGCGCGATCCTCGCCACGGCGAACCTCGGCACCGTCGTGTTCTTCTCGATGGCGACGTCCTTCGCGACCGCCGCGCTCGGCGCGGAGGGGCTCGCCGCCGACGTCACCCTGCTCATCGGCAACGGCTACGCGGCCGGGCACGCCGACTTCGCCCTCGACGTCCTGCGGACCTCGGACGGCGCGCGGCGCCTGTTCACCGACCGGCTCGCCTCGCACGCGGGGGCGGTGCACCCGCCGCGTTGACCCGGGCCGGCGCGCGGCCGGCCAGCCCGGGACGGACCGGCCCGGGAAGCCCGCGCGGCGGCCTACCTACACTCGCGGTCGTGAGAACCCTCCTGCGCGGCGGCGCGGTGTACAGCCCGCACGACCCGTCCGCGACGGCGCTCGTCGTCGAGGACGAGACGATCTCGTTCATCGGCTCGGACGAGGCCGCCGTCGCCTGGGCGGGTGACGTCGACTCCTCGGTCGACCTCGACGGGGCTCTCGTGACCCCCGCGTTCGTCGACGCCCATGTCCACGTCACCGAGACCGGGCTGCTCCTCGACGGCGTCGACCTGCACGACGCGACGTCCGTGGCCGAGATCCTGGGCCGCGTCGAGGCGGCGTCCCGGCGCGGGGGAGGACGGCCGATCCTCGGACAGGGCTGGGACGAGCGGCTGCTCACCGAAGGCCGTCCGCCGACCCGCGCCGAGCTCGACCGGGCCTCGGCCGGCGGAGTCGTCTACCTCGCCCGCGTCGACGTGCACTCGGCGGTCGTCTCGAGCGCGCTCGTCGCGGCGTCCGGGGCCGACGGCCTCGACGGCTGGACGGCGGACGGCCGGGTCGAGCGGGACGCCCACCACGCCGCCCGCGCGGCGACCCGGGACCTGCCCGCCGGCCGGCGGGCAGACCTGCAGCGGCGCGCGCTGAGATCCGCCGCGGCGCAGGGCATCGCGAGCGTCCACGAGGCGAGCGCGCCGCACATCGCGCCGGAGGACGACCTGCGCGCGCTCGTCGCCCTGGCCGCCGACCCGGCGCAGGCGCTGCCCGACGTCGTGGCCTACCGGGGCGAGCTCGTCACGGACGTCGAGCAGGCCCGCGCCCTGCGCGACCGGCTCGGCCCCGGGCTCGCCGGGCTCGCCGGGGACCTGTGCGCAGACGGCTCGGTCGGCTCGCGGACGGCGGCCTACCGGGCGGACTACGCCGACGCGCCCGGGCAGCGCGGCCACGGCTACCTGTCCGCGGAGCAGATCCGCGACCACGTCGTCGCCTGCACGCGGGCCGGGCTGCAGGCCGGCTTCCACGTCATCGGGGACGCGGGCACGGACGCCGTCGTCGAAGGGCTCCGGCTGGCCGCGGACGTCGTGGGCGCACCGGCGCTGCGGTCGGCGAGGCACCGGCTCGAGCATGTCGAGTCCGTCGACTCCGCCGCGATCGCCGTCCTCGCCGACCTCGCCGTCGCCGCCAGCGTGCAGCCCGCGTTCGACGCGCTCTGGGGCGGGACCGACGGGCTCTACGCCGCGCGCCTCGGCGCGGACCGCGCGCTCGCGATGAACCCGTTCGCGGCGCTCGTCGCGGCGGGCGTACCGCTCGCGCTCGGCTCGGACTCCCCGGTGACCCCGTTCGACCCCTGGGGCGCGGTCCGGGCCTGTGTGTTCCACCACGTCGAGGCGCAGCGCACGAGCGCCCGGGCCGCGTTCGCCGCCCACACCCGCGGCGCGCACCGGGCCGCCCGCCGCGACGCCGAGGGCGTCCTCGCCCCGGGCGCCCCCGCGACGCTCGCGGTCTGGAGCGCCGGCGACCTCGTCGTCCAGGCCCCGGACTCGCGGCTCCAGGCCTGGTCGACGGACCCGCGCTCCGGCACCCCCCGCCTGCCCGACCTCACGCCCGGGACGCCGTCCCCGCAGTGCCTGCTGACGATGCGCCGCGGCCGGACCATCCACGACGCCCGGTAGCCCTCGGCGCAGTCCAGCAGGCAGCCCGCCAGCCATGCCCCGACGGGCGCACCCGGCCGGACAGTCGCCGCCGACGCCGCCGGCTCAGGCGGCGGGGTCGTCGTCGTCCGGGGGGCGCTCGTTGTAGGTGTCGGCCGGCTCCTGAGGCGACATCGCGGCGATCGACTCCATGACGAGGTCGGTGATCTCGCGGCGGGCGCGGCCGGCACCGCCGGACGACCGGACCTTCTCGACCCACGGCGCGGGGTCGACGACCGGACCGAACTGGATCCGGACCGGACGGATCCTCGGCAGCCGCGCACCGACGGGTTGGACCGCGTCGGTGCCCACGACGCACACAGGCACGATCGGCGCCCCCGACGCGAGGGCGAGCCAACCGACTCCGGTCCTCCCGCGGTAGAGCCGACCGTCCCGCGAGCGCGTGCCCTCGGGGTAGATGCCGAACGCATGCCCGTCGCGGAGCACGTCCAGCGCCGTCTCCAGGGACGCCATCGAGTCGCGCCGGCTGTCCCGCCGGACCGGGACCGCGTCGACGGCGCGGAAGAACATCGCGATGACCCGGCCCGTGAGCGAACGCCCCTCGAAGTACTCGGCCTTGGCGAGGAAGCGCACCCGGCGCGGCACGGCGAGAGGGATCACGACGCTGTCGATGAACGACAGGTGGTTGCTCGCGACAATGATCGCGCCGTGCGGCGGGATGTGCTCCAGACCGGTCACCCGCGGCCGCCAGAGGACACGGAACACCACGAGGACGAGCCAGCGGACGATCCGGTACGTCAAACGCACCCCTCCTCGGCCCGCACCCGAGCGGACGCCGCGAGGGCGTCCGCGACGACACGCGGAGCCTATCCAAGGCCGGCACCGGCACCGCGCCGCCGACCGGACGCCCGCCGCCGGGCCCCGAGGCCGTGCCGGAGCGTCCTCCCGCAACCCCCTCCAGTAGACTCTTTCGCTTGACCGGCTGATTCAGGGAGAATGTTCGAGCGATTGCCGCTCAGACACCAAGAACTACGCAGGAGGGTCCATGTCACGCCCGAGTGCCACGACGACGCTCCAGCTCGACCCTGTCGTCGTCCGTAAGGCCCGGGCCCTGGCGCGCAGGGCAGGCGCCCCCGTCGTCCGGCTCGCCCGCACCCACACGACCGTCTCGGTCGAGCGCGCGACGCTCCGGCTGGCCGGGCTCGCCGGCGCGGACGTCGAGCGGGTGCCGTGGGTCAACCACCTCGTCGACGCCGTCCGCGCGGGCACCGGGCTCGAGCACGGTGCCGCCCTTCCGGTCTGGGACGCCCTGGCCCGCGGCGAGGCCGACGACCTGCTGACCCTCGCCCAGAAGGCCGCGGCGGGGTCGGTCACGTTCCGCACCCCGCAGGGCCGGGACGCCGCCCGCGCCGGCCGTGCGGCCCGCCGCTGCGTCGCCGCCGGGATCCGCCGCATCGACACCGCCCGCCGCACCCGCGAGCGGCTCGTCCGCAAGCACGGCGACCCGGCGCAGCGGCCGTGGATCTACCTGATCGTCGCCACCGGCGACATCTACGAGGACATCCCTCAGGCGCAGGCCGCCGCCCGGGCGGGCGCCGACGTCATCGCCGTCATCCGGTCGACGGGGCAGAGCCTGCTCGACTACGTGCCCGAGGGCGCGACCCGGGAGGGCTACGCCGGCACGTACGCGACGCAGGAGAACTTCCGCCTCATGCGCGCGGCGCTCGACGAGTCGAGCCGCGAGCTCGGGCGCTACGTCCGGCTGACGAACTACGCGTCCGGGCTGTGCATGCCCGAGATCGCCGCGCTCGCCGGGCTCGAGCGGCTCGACATGATGCTCAACGACTCGATGTACGGGATCCTCTTCCGCGACATCAACCCGGTGCGGACCTTCGTCGACCAGCGCTTCAGCCGCCAGGTCCACGCCCGGGCCGGGATCATCATCAACACCGGCGAGGACAACTACCTGACGACGGCGGACGCCGTCGAGGCGGCCCACACCGTCACGGTGAGCCAGCTCCTCAACGAGTTCTTCGCCAAGGAGGCCGGGCTCGCCGACTGGCAGCTGGGCCTGGGGCACGCCTTCGAGATCAACCCCGAGGTGCCGGACTCGTTCCGGCTCGAGCTCGCCCACGCGCTCCTGGCCCGGACGCTCTTCCCGGACGCGCCGCTGAAGTGGATGCCCCCGACGAAGCACATGACCGGTGACGTCTTCCGCGGCTACCTGCTCGACGGGTTCTTCAACC
>DAIOGQ010000277.1:0-5731 GCA_036745175.1 Kineosporiaceae bacterium | reverse complement strand
TTCAACTCCTCGACGTCGTAGCCGGCCTCGGCCTCGTCGGCCCACTTCTGGATCTGCTCCTCCGCCACCACAGGTTTATCGTAAAACGAAAATCGCGTCGGCGTCCAGAACGGGCACCGGTCTGTTCGAGTTCCGAGCCCGATGACGACCTGTCACCTGCAACGAGCGGGCGATCATCCGGAACGCGCGCTCATCGGCACGAGCGTCGTTTCACACCGTGTGGGCGCGGCTACGGCGTCGCGGCCGGATCTGGTCCGAGCTCGTCTTGCTCACGCTGCGGGGGGCGCGAGGGTGACGACCAGCTCGGCGCCCAGGGCCGTGGCGATCCGTCCCAGCACCGGGATCGTCGGCACGGTCCCACCGGCCTCGAGCCGGGACAGCGCTGGCTGGGTCATCCCCGCCCGGGCCGCGACCTCGGTCTGGGACAGTCCCAGCTCGAGGCGACGCTGTCGGACCGCCTGGCCGATCAGGAACGCCCGGCGCGCCTCGTCGAACCCCTCCCGGTACTCCGCGCTGGACCTGCGCCTGGCAGCCACCTCCTCGTAGGAGGAATGCCTGAGGCCGGATCCTCGACCAGAACCTCGCCTGCTACTCATTACGTCCTCCTCGCCGGTGATAGGCCTTGCCGGCGGCCGCATGCTCGGCCTCGCAGCGCTCCTGGGCCCGGACCGCCCGCGCCACCTCGGCGACCTCGGCGCTGCGGGTCTTGTGGAACACCGTCAGGAGCACCACCCGCCGACCCGGCGCCAACCAGTACGTCACCCGGGTCTACCGGCCCAGCAGATGGAACCGCAGCTCGCGCACCTTGCCACCCAGATGCCTGCTGTGCGGCTCACCGAGGGTCTCGGCCTGCTCGGCCAGAACACCGACCAGGAAGTCGACCCAACCTCGACGTCGTACAACCGAGCCATACCCTCAACGCTATATGCATTGCATGCTATGAGCAGCCGCCGGCTCGCGAGGACTCCGAACCGTAGCCGCCCTGCCCACCCGGCCAGCCAAGGGAGGCAGACGGGGCGGGGCAGACGATGCCTCGAAGCGCACGCAGCACCGGGCCTGGTTCAGCCGCTTCCGCCCGGCGGGCGTCCACTCGCAGCGGTCACCGACACCACACCCGACCTCAGATGTGGCGACGACAGCCTGATCCGGTGGGCGACCCTAGGGCGCCAAGGACACCCCGGAGATCCGGCTGGGCGAGCTCTACCGGCAGAGCGCCTCGACGATCCGGGCCACCGCGTCCGACGTCTGCTCGACGGCCGACAGCATGACCTCCGGCGAGCGACCGGCCGGGTCCCGGACGTCGAGGTCGTCACCCGGTCGCGCGGGGAACCGGCCCCGGGCCGACGCGACGACGTCGGGCAGCCGGGCGGGCCGCTCGGGGACCGGGATCCCGGCCCAGTCGGGGGCGACGTTGGTGAGCACCCAAGCGAGCTCGCGCCACGTGAACGCCCGGCGGAGCAGCCGCGGCCGGGCGGCGACGACCTCGTCGCGCAGGGCCCGGGTCGCGGTGAGCACGACCGCGGCGTCGGCGACGACGGCGTCCGACAGGGGCCGCGAGACGAAACCGGTCGGGTCGAGGCCCAGCCTGGACGCCTCCTGTGCCGCCGCCGGCCACATCACCTGGCCGCCGGGGGTCCACGTGCCAGCACTTCCGACCGCGATCTCGGCCCCGCCCGGCAGCGCGTCGAGCCGGCTGCGCGCCATGAGCTCCGCCAGCGGCGACCGGGCCCGGTTCGCGGTGCAGACGAACACGATTCTCTGCACAGCGTCAGCATGCCAGAACGCTCCGTGGTCAGGGTGGGGCCGCCGAGATGATCTCCAGCCCGAACCGCTCCGGCGCGACCGTGACCGTGCCGAGCACGTCCGTCCGCGCGGTCCGCGACCCGGCCGCCGCGAGCAGCGACAGCGTGCGATCCGCCGGGTGGCCGTAGTCGTTGTCGGCCCCGACGCCGACGAGCGCCACCGGCGCCCCGACGAGCCGGTAGAGCTCCGGGTCCTGGGTGGCCGACCCGTGGTGGGCGACCTTGACGACGTCGACCGGGCCGCCGAGGGTCACCGCGCCGGAGCGCAGCCCGGCCGTCAGCGCGGACTGGCCCGCGGCCTCGAGGTCGCCGAGGCCGAGCACCCGGACCGCGCCGCCCGGTCCGGAGACGACCGCCTCGGTGACGAGGCTCGACTCGTTGACCTCCGAGCCCTCGGCGTCCGAGCCGCCCCGGGACCCGCTGCGGGCGATCGGGGGGCCGGCGTCCGGGGTGCGTGCCACCTGCGGCTCGGCGGCGAGCACCCGCCAGCCGACCCGCCACGCGCCGGTGCCGACCTCGCCCGCCTGGCCCGCGCGACCCTCGGTCGGGACGGCGCCGGCCTCGGCGGCCCAGCGCAGCACGGCGGCGGCGTTCCCGGCCGGCTGCGGCAGCCGGCTCACCAGGAGCGGGCCGGCGGCGCGGCCGCGCAGCGCACCGGGCAGCCCGAGCACGTGGTCGGCGTGGAAGTGGGTCAGCACGACGAGGTCGAGCCGCCGGACGCCGAGCCGTCGCAGGCAGCGGTCGGCCGCCGACGCGTCGGGCCCGACGTCGACGACGACGGCGCTCGCCGGCCCGCTGCGCAGCACGAGCATGTCGCCCTGACCGACGTCGCACATCGCCACCGCCCATCCCTCGGCTCCAGCACCACCGCGACCGCGCAGCAGGTCCCAGGCCCGGGGGCCGGCCAGCCAGCCGACCGCGAGCGCGACCAGGACCGCGGCCGCCACGAGGACGGCGCCGGCCGACCCGCTGCCGCGCTCGTCGCGCCCGCCGGGACCCACCGCGGAGGGGTCCCGCAGGGTCAGGGCGACGACGAACGCCGTCAGCCCGGCGAGCAGCGCCGCACCGCCCCAGCCGCCGGGCCACGGCAGCGTGGACCCCGGCACCGCGGCCGCGGTGTGCGCGACGGTCGCGATCCAGCCCGCGGCCAGCCCGCCGCACCACGCGAGCGCCTGCGCTGCCGCCGGCCACACCGGGCTGACGACGGCCGCCAGCACCCCGAGCACCGTCGCCGGGGCCACCGCGGGTGCGACGAGCAGGTTCGCCGGGACGGCGGTCGTCGACACGCTCGGGCTCAGCAGCACGACGATCGGGGCGCACGCCGCCTGCGCCGCCGCCGGAACCGCGACCGCGAGCGCGACCGGACGCGGCACACGGCGTTCGAGCCGCGCGGCCCAGACGGGCGCGAGCAGCACGAGCGCCGCAGTGGCCGTGGCGGACAGCGCGAAGCCCGGGCTGCGCGACAGACCCGGTGCGACGACGAGGAGGATGACGACGGCCGCCGCGAGGACCGGCACGCCCCGCGGCCGCCGGGCCCGCAGCAGGCCGAGCAGCGCGACCGCGCCCATCACCGCCGCCCGCAGCACGCTGGGCTGCGGACGGGCGAGGACGACGAACCCGACGACCGCGCCGAGCGCCAGCCAGACCCGGCCGGTCCGGCCGGCGCCCGCGGCCGACGCGGCCCAGACGGTCGCGCCGGCGACGATCGCCACGTTGGCGCCGCTCACCGCCGTGAGATGGGTGAGCCCCGACGCCCGCAGGTCGTCGACGAGGGGCGGCGGCAGGTTGGCGGTGTCGCCGACGACGAGTGCCGGCAGCAACCCGCGCGAGTCGGGGTCGAGCGGTGCGCAGGCCCGCCGCAGCCCGGCCCGGACCCGGTCGGCGGCCCGCCAGACCCAGCCGCCGGCCTCGACCTGCGGCGCACCGACGGCGTCGACGACGGCTGCCGTGCCGTCGGCCGGCTCGGACGTCGCGAGCCGGCCGGTGAACCGTAGCCGGCTTCCCGCGGTGACCGACGACCACGAGGCACCGCCGAGGACGAGCAGCGGCACGTGGACGGCGGCTCGCCGGCCGCGGGCCTCGACGGACCGCGCCGACACCCGGACCAGGTAGCGCGGCCGCCCCGGGAACCGGCCCGGCCGGACCGCCAGGGCGTCCTGGGTCGCGACGGCCGCGATCGCCGCCACCGCGCCCTGCGCCGCCCAGCCACGGACGGGCTGGGCGTCCCGCCGGACGGCGTCGACCGACTGGCCGCCGAGCACGGCGAGGGACGCCGCCGCCGCGAGGACGACCGCGGCAGCCGCGCCGGCGGACCCGGTCGCCCCGGCCGACTCGCCGGCTCGCAGTGCCCCGGCCCGCACTGCCCCGGCCCGCACTGCCCCGGCCCGCACTGCCCCGGCCCGCAGTGCCCCGGCCCGCACTGCCACGACGAGCGCGCCGAGCGCCACGAGCCCGCAGACCGCGGCGGCGACTGCGAGCGACCGGACCGGAACCGCGACCGCCCACGCGGCGACGGCCCAGGCCAGCAGCGCAGCCGGCACGAGCCGCAGGTCGTGCCCGCTCGCGCTCGCGCCGTCCGGTCGGCCCGCACCCACCCACCGCGTCGCACCCTCGCGCGCGCTCACACCCTGACCAGGGGACGCAGCCGCTCGAGCAGCGTGTCGCCGATGCCCGACACCTCCGCGAGCTCCTCGACCCGGGCGAAGCGGCCGTGCTCGCTGCGCCACGCGACGATCCGGCCGGCGATGACCGGGCCGATCCCGGGCAGGCCGTCGAGGTCCGCGGACGTCGCCGCGTTGAGGTCGAGCGGCCCGGTCGCACCCTTCGTCGCGGACGCCCCGGGCCCGCCTGCCGCACCGGGGGCTGCCGCCGGCGGCGGCACCGGGTCGTCGGCGTCCGGGACGACGACCTGCTCGCCGTCGACGAGGACCCGCGCGAGGTTGATCCGGGCGACCGCGGCCGCGTCGGTCAGGCCGCCCGCGGCCGACACGGCGTCCGCCACCCGCGACCCGGGCGGCAGCCGGACGAGCCCCGGCCGCCGCACCCGGCCGACGACGTCGACGACGACCGTCGCCGCTGCGGTGCCGGCCGCCGACGGCCCGGCCCCCCGCGCTCCCGTCCCGGTCCCGTCGGCGGACGGTCCTGCGAACCCGTCCGTCCCCGGGGCCCCGACGGCCACCGGGCCGGTCGGCGTCGGGCCGTCGACGCCCGACCGGGACGGCCGGGCGACCGCGACCGCCTCCGCGCCCGACGACGTCGTCCGCAGGACCGCCCCCGCGACGACCGCGACCGCGACGAGCAGGGCGGCCACGGCCGCGGCGAGCGGGACCCGGGCGGCTCCGCGCAGGGACAGCGGGGCCCGGTCGGCCGCGTACTCCCGCCACCGGTCGGCCGACCACCGGTCAGCCGACCAGCCGTCGCTCGACCCCACCGGCGACGCGGCTGCGCCGGACATCGGCCCGGACGGACCCGGGCCGGCCGGGAGCGCGACGCCGCCCGCGCCGTCCGGCGGGTCGTCCGGCGGGTCGTCCGGCGGGTTGTCCGACGGGTCGTCCGGCGGATCCTGCGGCGGATCCCCGGGCGGGTCGTCCGCGCCGGGGCCACCGAACCAGTCGAAGGGCCGGCCGCGGGACGGCCGCTCGTCGCCCGGCCCCTCGGCCGGCACCCACCCCACCGCGGCTGCCGCGCCGTCCGGGTACGACGTCACGACGGGCTCGCGCACCGCGCGGGCCGCCAGCCGGCGGGCCGCGTCGGCCGACTCCCGACGCCTCTGCGATCTGCTCACGTCCGCGACGCTAGGTCGCGACGGCGACCCCCGTCGGGCGTCGGACGCCCGGCTGTGGACAGTGGGACGAACCGCGCACCTGTGGACGGGTCGAGCCCGACCGACCGTCAGCGCCCGACCGTCGGCCCGCCCATGAGCCCGACCG
>DAIOGQ010000276.1:0-5746 GCA_036745175.1 Kineosporiaceae bacterium | reverse complement strand
GGTGTCGGCGTCGACCCCGGCCAGGCCGCCGACGGCGCCGTCCGGCCCGTCGACGACGACGCGGTGCGGCCCGTCGAGCCGGCCCCGGCCGCGGACGACCCTGACCCCCTCGCCCTCGAGCCGGCGGTGGATGTCGTCGGACTGCGCCCGGGCGAGCGCCTTGACGCGCCGGTTGACGACGCCGAGGTCGACGGCGACGACCGCGTGCGGGTCCCGCTCGTGCCCGGGCGCACCGGGGAAGCGGACGCCGAGCTCGGTCGACCCGTCGACGAGGGTCATCACCTCGGCCGTGGCGATGAGCGTCTTGGACGGCACGACGTCGGTGAGCACCGCGGAGCCACCGAGCCCGTCCGCGTCGACGACGGTGACGTCCGACCCCAGCTGGGCGGCGACGAGCGCCGCCTCGTACCCGCCCGGACCGCCACCGACGACGACGACCCTCATCCGCGATGCCACCGGGGCATTCTCGCCCATCGTCCGGCGGTCGCCCGGACGTGGACGGCGCGGCGGGGCGTCAGCTGGCCGCACCGCCGGACGGCGCGGCACGCGGGGGTGTGGACGCGTGCCACCGTGCGGGGCCGCGGATGCCTAGGCTGTGGGCCTATGGCTCTGTACGCCGCATACGGGAGCAACCTCGACCCCGAACGGATGGCGCGGCGAGCGCCGCACTCGCCCCTGCAGGGCACGGGCTGGCTCGTCGGGTGGCGGTTGACCTTCGGCGGCGAGGACGTCGGCTGGGAGGGCCCGCTCGGCACCGTCGTCGAGGACCCCGGTCACCAGGTCTACGTCGCCGTGTACGACCTCCACGAGCACGACGAGAAGACCCTCGACGAGTGGGAGGGCGTGGCCATCGGCCTGTGGAACAAGATCAGGGTCCGGGTGAGCACCCTCGACGGCGAGACGACGGCGTGGATCTACGTGCTCAACGCCTACGAGGGCGGCCTGCCGAGCGCCCGCTACCTCGGGATGCTCGCCGACGCCGCGGAGGCGGGCGGGGCGCCCGACGACTACGTCGCGGAGATCCGGTCACGACCCTGCTCGTCGGTGGACTGACCGCCGGATACCCTCGCCAGCCATGACCGACGTCTCCGCACAGCCGGGCGGCCCAGCGCTCGACGACCCCGCCACCGACCCGCGCGACGTCGCGGCCGCCGCCGCCGCCCGGATCGCCGAGCTCACCGGGGCGCCGACCCACGACGTCGCCCTCGTGCTCGGGTCGGGCTGGGCACCGGCGGCCGACCTGCTCGGCGAGACTCTCGCGACGGTGGCGACGACGGACCTGCCCGGGTTCAGCGCGCCGGCTGTGGCGGGCCACTCCGGGGTGGTCCGCTCGGTCCGGATCGGGGACACCGAGCGACGCGCGCTCGTCTTCGGCAGCCGGACCCACTTCTACGAGGGCCGCGGCGTCCGCGCCGTCGTCCACGGCGTCCGGACCGCGGCGGCCGCCGGCGTCCGGACGCTCGTCCTCACGAACGGCTGCGGCGGGCTCGACCCGTCGTGGAGCCCCGGGACGCCGGTGCTCGTCAGCGACCACATCAACCTCACGGGGGCGTCCCCGCTCGAGGGCGCGACGTTCGTCGACCTCACCGACCTCTACTCGGCGCGGCTGCGTGCCGTCTGCCGCGAGGTCGACCCGACGCTCGCCGAGGGTGTCTACGTGCAGTTCCGCGGCCCGCAGTACGAGACCCCCGCCGAGGTCCGGATGGCCGGGGTGCTCGGGGGCCACCTCGTCGGGATGTCGACGACGCTCGAGGCGATCGCGGCCCGGGAGGCGGGGCTGGAGGTGCTCGGCATCTCGCTCGTGACGAACCTCGCCGCCGGCGTCGCGCCCCCCGGCGGGACCGCGGCGCCGCTGTCGCACGAGGAGGTCATCGAGGCGGGCCGGGCCGCGGCGCAGCGGGTCGGCGGGATGCTCGCCCAGGTCATCCGCCGCCTTGCATGAGCCGACCTGACGACGGTCGGCCCTGCGGCGTGTAGTCGATGCCCACGCTGCGGCCGATCGACTGCAGGGTCGTCTCGAAGAACGGGCTCGCGTCCGTGAGGCAGAAGTGCAGGTGGTTGAACACGTCCATCGCGACCAGCCCGTAGAGCTGGACCCAGGCCCGGAGGAAGGTGTTGATCGCGGCGAGCGGGAGGTCGCCCGTGGCCGGCCCGAAGAGCTCGACGAGCGTGGCCCGGTAGTCGCGCAGCTGCTCGGCGAGCGCCTCCGGCAGTGCCGCGTCCGGCTCGACCGGGAACGGCATCTCGGTCCACAGCCGGATGAAGATCTCGGTGAACACCGCCCCGAACCGCATCCCGGCGGCGTGCGCCGGGTCGTCGTCCGAGCGGGTCAGTGACGGCACGGGGGTGCCGAAGACGAGCCCGAACTCCCGCGGGTGGACCACCGACCAGTCCCGGAAGGCCTTCGCGGCGCAGACCAGCTGGACGACGACGAGCGGCTTCCCGGCGAGCGTCGGGTCCTGGTCGTGCGTCACGTCGGCGCCGTCGCGGGCCTGCGCGAGGACGGCGGCGAGCCGGTCGTAGGTGTCGGCGACGAGCGTCTTGTGCAGGTCCTCGTGGCTGGGGAAGTACCGGTAGAGGCCCGGCGCGGTCATCCCCATCTCGCGGGCGATCGCCCGCAGCGTCATGCCCTCCGGGCCCTGCTCGACGAGCAGGCGCAGCGCGACGGCCTTGATCTCGTCCACCGTCGCGGCGCGCACGCGCAGCCGCCGCGACGTGGGCGCTTCGACAGCCGGCATCTCGCAACTCCCCTTGACAATCGTGAACACCTACGACAAGAGTAAACGTCGTAAGCAAACACTGTTAACTCCCGCGACGCACCTTCTCGAGATGAGGGTACGCGCCGGGACCTGCCTTCGGGAGCGTGCCATGTTCGCGTCGTGGGGCCAGTCACTCGCCAGGTGGCGTTGGGTCGTGCTCGTGCTGTCCTTCGCGGCCGTCGCCGCGGCGGCCGCCTGGGGTCCGGGCGTCGTCTCGCGACTGTCCGGCGGCGGCTTCGAGGACCCCGACTCCCCGGCCAGCCGGGCCGAGCAGCGGATCGTCGAGACCGTCGGCCGCCAGGACGGCGACGTCGTCGCGCTCTACTCCAGCCGCACCCTCAGCGTCGAGGACCCCGCCTTCGAGGCCGCGGTCGCCGGCGCACTGGGCACGCTGCCCGCGGGTGAGGCCACCCAGGTGCTCACCTACTGGTCGACCGGGTCGCCGGCCTTCGTGTCGCAGGACGGCCGGTCGACGTACGCCGTCGTCCGGCTGGCCGCCGCCGACCGTGGCGAACGCGCCGACGCCTACGAGCGGATCGCCGACGGACTGCGGGCGAGCGGTCCGCAGGTCTCCGCACGGCTCGGCGGTCCGGCCGCGATCGACGTCCAGATCAACGACCAGGTGAGCGAGGACCTCGCCCGCGCCGAGTCGCTGTCCGGTCCGCTCCTCGTCGTCCTGCTGCTCGTCGTGTTCGGCAGCGTCGTCGCGGCCGGACTGCCGCTGCTCGTCGGGATCTTCACCGTCCTCGGCTCGTTCGTCGCCCTCCGGCTCATGACCGAGGTGACGGACGTGTCGGTCTTCGCGATCAACATCATCACCATCCTCGGGCTGGGGCTGTCCGTCGACTACGCGCTCTTCGTCGTGAGCCGGTTCCGTGAGCAGCTCCGGGCCGGCGACGACGTGACCTCGGCGCTGGCGACGACGATGGCGACCGCCGGTCGTACGGTCGCGTTCTCCGCAGTGACGGTCGCGGTCTCGCTGACCGGCCTGCTGCTCTTCCCGCAGACCTTCCTGCGCTCGATGGGCTTCGGCGGCATCGCCGCGGTCCTCGTCGCCGCCGTCACGGCCCTCACCGTGCTGCCCGCCCTGCTGGCCGTCCTCGGCCACCGGGTCGACGCGCTGCGGCCCCGGCTGCCGCGCGGCCTCACGGGCCGGCTCGCCGCCCGCCGGGCGGCCCGCGACTCCGGGACGGGCCCGGCCACCGCCCGGGTCGGCGGCTGGGAGCGTCTGGCGCGCAACGTGATGCGCCGCCCGGTCCGCTGGGTGGCCGCGGTCGTCGCGCTCCTCGCCGTCCTCGGGTCGCCCTTCCTCCACGTGACGTTCGGCGGTATCGACGAGCGCGCGCTGCCGGTCGGCGCGCAGGGCCGGGTCGTGGCCGAGACGCTCCGCAGCGACTTCCCCGCCGTCACGACCTCGCCGGTCGACGTCCTGGTCGAGGGCGCGGACGCCGCGGCGCTGGCGGCGTTCTCGGCACGCGTCGCGGGCCTGCCCGGCGTCACGGCCGCCCGGCCGGTGGCGACGGCGGGCGACGTGACCCTGCTCGCCGTCGACTACACCGGAGGCGCGGTGGACGAGACCGCCCGCGGGGTCGTCACCGCGGTTCGGGCGCTGCCGGTCCCCGACGGCGCCCGGGTCGACGTCGGCGGCGTGAGCGCGCAGCAGGTCGACCTGCGGGCGAGCATCGCGCAGACCCTGCCGTGGATGGCGCTGCTCGTCGTCTCGGCGACGTTCGTGCTGCTGTTCCTCGCGTTCGGCTCCCTCGTGCTGCCGCTCAAGGCGGTCGTCATGAACGTGCTCTCGCTCGGCGCGGCGTTCGGGGTCGTCACCTGGGTCTTCCAGGACGGCCACCTGTCCGGGCTGCTCGGCTTCACCTCGACGGGCACCGTCGAGACGACGCAGCCGATCCTCATGCTCGCGATCCTCTTCGGGCTGTCGATGGACTACGAGGTGTTCCTGCTGTCGCGGATCCGCGAGCAGTGGGACCTCACCGGCGACAACACCGAGGCCGTCGCCACCGGCCTGCAGCGCACCGGGCGGATCATCACGAGCGCGGCGCTCCTGCTCGTCGTCGTCATCGCCGCGTTCTCCACCTCCGGCATCACCTTCATCAAGCTCATCGGGGTCGGCATGGCGGTGGCCATCGTCGTCGACGCGACGATCGTCCGGGCGCTGCTGGTCCCCGCGACGATGCGGCTGCTCGGCCGGGCGAACTGGTGGGCGCCCGCACCGATGGTCCGCTGGTGGCAGCGGTACGGAGTCCGCGAGGGCGGGGAGCCGGCCGTGCAGACGCCGCGGCGCCCGCACCAGGTGGCACCCGAGCCGGTCGGCTGACGACGTCCGGAGGTGACCTGGGCCGAGGTGGTCGCCGCTGCCGACCCGCCCGGGACATCCTCGGGCGGGTCGGCGGCGGCGCCCGTTCCGCTCCCGGTGGGCATCCGCTCGACAGCACGTCATCCCAGGTCAGCCCGCCGTTCACGGCTCGTGGCGACAACTCGGTAACGGTGCTTGACGGCCTCCGGCGCCGGGTGGTCCGATGACCAGCGCCGCAACGACGCTGCCCCCTCACCCTGTCGACCGGAACACCAGCACCCGGCATCGCGAACGGCAGCACCCCTACGCAGCATCCACGACCCATCCCCGGACCGGGCTCCGCCGCGCGAAGACCGGCCGGCCCTCAGCAGGAGGCACCAGTGCGAACGTCCCGTCGGGCACTCCTCTCGGCCCTCGCCGCCGGTGCGGCGCTCGCCGTCACCGCGTGCTCCCCGCCGGCCAGCGACGGCACCACCACGACCGAGAGCCCGGCCGCGGGCGGTTCGAGCAGCGCCGTCGCCGGCGACCCGAAGACGGCCAAGTCCGCCGCCGACCTCGGCGGCATGGACGCGCTGATCGCCGCCGCCAAGAAGGAGGGCCAGCTCAACGTCATCGCGCTGCCCCCGGAGTGGGCCAACTACGGCGAGATCATCAAGGCCTTCACCGCCAAGTACGG
>DAIOGQ010000275.1:0-5752 GCA_036745175.1 Kineosporiaceae bacterium | reverse complement strand
ACGTACGAGTAGACGAGCTTGTCGTCGGCGACCCCGTTGCCGATCGCGTTGGCGATCGTCACGTTGCCCGCGCGCATCGCGTTGACCAGGCCCGGGCAGCCGAGGAGGGAGTCGGCATGGAACTGCACCGGGTCGAGGAACTCGTCGTCGACCCGGCGGTAGATGACGTCGACCTGCCGCTCGCCGTCCGTCGTCCGCATCCGGACCCGGCCGTCGGAGCACACGAGGTCGCGGCCCTCCACGAGCTCGACGCCCATCGTCCGGGCCAGGAGCGTGTGCTCGAAGTAGGCGCTGTTGTAGATGCCGGGGGTGAGGACGACGACGGTCGGGTCGCCGGCGCTGCGCGGGGCGGCTGCCCGCAGCGCCGCCAGCAGCCGGCGCGGGTAGTCGCTCACCGGGCGGATCCGGTGCGTGGCGAACGACTCCGGGAAGACCTGGGTCATCGCCCGCCGGTTCGCCATGACGTAGCTGACCCCGGACGGCACGCGGACGTTGTCCTCCAGGACCCGGAAGCGGCCGGCCTCGTCGCGGATGAGGTCGATGCCGGCGACGTGGATGCGGACGCCGTTCGCCGGCGTCAGGCCCACAGCGACCCGCTGGAAGCCGGACGCCGACGCGATGACCCGCCACGGGACGATGCCGGCCGAGACGCACTCCCGCGTGCCGTAGACGTCGGCGAGGAACATCTCCAGCGCGCGCACCCGCTGGGCGACGCCGGCTTCGACCTCGACCCACTCCTCGGCCGAGATGACCCGCGGGACGACGTCGATCGGGAACGGCCGCTCCTCGCCCGCGAAGTCGAACGTGACGCCCTGGTCGAGGTAGGACCGGGCGAGTGCGTCGGCCCGGACGCCGAGCTGCGCACCCGTCAGCCGCCGCAGCGTCCCGTGCACGGCACGGTACGGACGGCGGGGCTGGTCGCCGTCGCCGAGCATCTCGTCCCAGGCGGACCCCAGCCGGTAGTCGTCGAAGAGTTCCGCCACGGCTCGCAACGGTAGCCCTCCGGTGTCACGCCGGAGCTACTCGGCGGCAATGACCTCTCGCTGCGTGTCGTCCGCGGGGGCATCCGTCCGACGTACGATCGGGCCCGTGGCAGAGGGTCTGGGCGGACAGGTCGGGCGGGCGGTCCTGCGCGCCATCGCCGCGGGGGCGACGGCGGCGGCGCGCTCGCTCCTGCGCTCCCCGAGCAGCCGGACGCCGACCGGCACCGCCCGCCGCGCGCCGTCCGGGCCGCGCCGCACCGGACGCGCACCGTCCCCCCGCAGCCGCCCCGCGCCGTCCGCGCCGTCCGGGCCGAGCGCGCCGTCCGGGCCGAGCGCGCCGTCCGGGCCGACCCGGCCGTCCGGCGGGAACGGCTACCCCGGCGACTTCACCGGCGAGGCCGTCGTCGAGTACCGGCCCGACCCGGACGGCGACGCCGACCCGGGCGAGGTCGTCTGGGGCTGGGTGCCCTACGAGGAGGACCACGGCCAGGGCAAGGACCGGCCGGTGCTCGTGATCGGCAAGGACGCCGGCTGGCTGCTCTGCCTCACGCTCACGAGCAAGGACCACGACCGGGACGCCGCCCAGGAGGCCCGGCAGGGCCGGCAGTGGATGGACGTCGGGGCGGGCGACTGGGACGCCCGCGGCCGGCCGAGCGAGGTGCGGCTCGACCGCGTCGTCCGGCTCGACCCCGACGAGGTCCGCCGCGAGGGCGGCACCCTGCGCCGGGACGTCTTCGACGCCGTCGCCGACGAGGTCCGCCGGGTCAACGGCTGGGGCTGACGGCCGCTGCGGGCAGCGTCCGGGGGGACCCCGCAGCACTGATAGGCTTTGTCCCCGGTGCGCGCTCAGGTCGTGCGCGCACCAGGCCCGCTCCGCCACCCGGCGAGTCCCCACCGCCGGAGGTCCCGGACGGGCCGACGCCCTCAACCGACCTGTCCCAGCATCAGGAAGAGACGACGCGTGGCGAACATCAAGTCCCAGATCAAGCGGAACCTGACCAACGAGAAGCGCCGGCTGCGCAACAAGGCTGTGAAGTCGGAGCTCAGGACGGTCGTCCGCTCGTTCCGCGCGGCCACCGCCGCCGGCGACGCCGAGGCGGCCGACCGCGCTCTGCGGCTGGCCTCGAAGAAGCTCGACAAGGCCGTCAGCAAGGGCGTCATCCACAAGAACCAGGCCGCGAACCGCAAGTCGGCCATGGCGAAGGCGGTCGCCGCCGGCTGAGGCCGGCCGCCGGGGAGCAGCGAACCGTCCTCGCACGGGCTGCTCTGCCGGCGAACTGCACTTTCGGCGCCGTTCCGGGACTCCCGGGGCGGCGCCGACGGCTGTCCGGGCCTCTCACCTGCGGCGATGCGCCGCTGGAGATCCCCCCGCAACGATCACCGTCCGTGACACGATCTTCTGCAGTCCCGCGTACTTGATCCGGCATCGTGACGCCCCGTAGTGTGCGGTCCCGTGACGTCCGTTGGGGAACCCGCCGGCCTGCAACGTGACCACCGCCGGGGGGCCAGGCTCAGGCGGCGGGCCGCCGGGCTGGCCCTGGCGCTCCTGGTCCCCGGTCTCGCCGGGTGCGGCCTGCTCGACACCGCGGTCCAGGAGCCGATCCAGCCGCGCCAGAACGGGAAGAACCTCGCCGCCGAGGCGTCGGTCGTGCCCACGAGCGACGACGGGACGGCCGGCAGCCCGACGACCTCCACCCCGGCTCCCGGGACGACGTCCCGCCCAGCCAGCACCACGTCCACGACGACCGCGGCCCGCAAGACCTCGACGACGACCAGCAGGCCCGCGAGCCGGACGACGACCCGGACGACCGCGAGGCCGGCGTCGAAGAAGCCGACGCCGGCGAGGACGACGACGTCGGCCGGCAGCGGGTCGGGCTCCGCGAGCTCGTCGGCGGAGGCCGAGGTGCTGCGCCTGGTGAACGTCGAGCGGGCGAAGAACGGCTGCAAGCCGGTGACCTCCGACTCCACGCTCGTCAAGGTCGCCCGCGCGCACAGCCGCGACATGGCCGAGAAGGGGTACTTCTCGCACGACGGCAAGGACGGCCGCGACCCGTTCGAGCGGATGCGCGACGCCGGGTACCGGTACAGCTGGGCCGCCGAGAACATCGCCGCCGGCCAGGGCACCGCCGCGTCGGTGATGAAGTCCTGGATGAACAGCTCGGGGCACAAGGCGAACATCCTCAACTGCAAGCTGACCGAGCTCGGGGTCGGCATGTGGAAGGACGCCGACAGCACGTACGGCATCTACTGGACGCAGGACTTCGGCACCCCGCGCTGACCCGCGGTCCGGCCGACCGCCGCCCGCGTTGCCACGCCGGCAGGGCGTCCCGGGCCGAGATCGTGCGACATCCGACGGCAGGCTGCCGCGCGATGTCGCACGATCATGACCTCGCCGCGCTCGGCGCCAGACCGCCCGGCGCCGTGGCCGATGGTCTGCAGCGGGATATGAAGGTCCAGACTGCTCCAGCAGCCCCGCGCAGACTCGGAGGAGCCCTTCGATAATGGTTGTCGTCCGCATCGTGACCGGGGTCCTGCTGTTGGCGCACGGGCTCGTGCACCTGCTCTACCTCCTACCAGACGTGCCTGAGTTCTCCTTCGACCGGTCGTGGCTCGTGCCGGAGCCGGCTCGCCGATCGGTCGGGACGGGTCTGACAGCGGCCACGGTGGCCGCCTTCGCGCTCCTCGCGCTGGCGGTGTGTGGCGTTCCATGGCTGTCTGCTGCCTGGCCGGTGCTTACCGTCGTGGCCTGCCTGCTGTCGGCGGTGCTCCTCGTCGTGTTCTGGCGCATCCAGCTCGTGTTCGGCCTCGCCATGGACGTCGCCCTCGTCGTCGTTGCGGTGACGCGCCCGCACTGGGCGCAGCAACTCCTCGGTGAAGGAGGGTGACGGGAGCCCAGTCCCGCCGACCCACCGAGGTAGCAGAAGCGCTATCCGCTCGTCCCGCTGGGGGCGGAGGTCCCGGTTCGACCGTCTCCGAGGATGTCTTCCTTGACGACGCGGAAGACCGGGTAGTGCTCGACGATCGGCCGGATCTCGTCCGGCGACGGGTCTGCGCTCACACCGAAGTAGCCGCGGGCCTCGTTGGCGACCGCCTTCGAGTCCGGGCGGCGCCCGGCCCGCAGCAGGTAGGCGCGGATGATCGGGGCTCGCTCGTCCGGCGGCACCTCGGCGAGGGTCGCGCTCCGCTGCTCTCGGCGGCCCAGGACGACTCGCCCCCGGGCGGCGCGCACGTTGCGGACCCACTCCGACTCCCCGGCCAGGGCCACCAGGTATCGCTCGGAATCATGCGTGACCTGGACGAGGTTGGTCCGCCGGATCGCGCCGGATCGGCGGCCGGGCACCTCGAGCGTCACCACGTAGCCCGGGCTGACGCCCAGCCGGGTGAGGATCGGTCCCAACCACTGCAGGTGCCGGTAGACGGCCGGTGGTGGCCGGTAGCGGACCCGGGCGGTGTAGTCGATGGCTCTGAAGAGCCCGGTCTTCGTTCGCCAGTCGCCGATCGGCAGCGACGCCGCTCGGGGGCTGGCCTTGGCCAGCTCGGCGGCGAGCGCGCGCAGCCTGCCGGCCGTTCCGGCTCCGGTCAACGGTTCCCCGTGACCGGTGGCGAGAACCGCTGGCTCGAGCGCCGCCAGGGCCGCGACGGCCTGCGTGGCGGCGGGCCAGCTCCAGGTGAAGTACCGCGGCGGGCCGGCAAGCCGCTGCCGGCCGAGGACGACGTCCCGTACCGAGTTGGCGTTCACGGCCAGGACGGCGTCGCCCGCGATCAGGACGCCGTCGCCGGGACGATGAAAGGCGACGTGGCCCGGCGTGTGACCCGGCGTCGGCACGCACCGCCAGTCGGGCAGCCCCGGGACGGCCGCCTGCGGGTCGAGAGCCCGCACGACACCACTGAGGTCATGCCTGACCCGCAGCTGCTCGCGGGTCCGGGCCGGCAGGACTCGCATGAGCACCGCGCTGATCCGCCGGTCCACCGGGTCGGCGTACTCCATGGGGTAGTCCGGGCCGGCCCGTCGACCTGCGTCCGCAGGTGGGCGACCACGCCCGATGGGACGTACGCCTCTGGCCGCCGCGATGCCGATCGGCCACGGTGGAACAGGAGGCGAGACGATGCGGACGACCCCTCACCCTGCCGACATCGCCGCCACCGAGGCGCGCCGCGGCGACGGCGGTGCGCTGCGGACCACGGTCGCGGTGTACGGGGTCCTGCTCGGGCTGGCGGGAGTCGAGCACGGGATCGGCGAGCTGCTGCAAGGGCCGATCCGGCCCGACGGACCGGCGTTCGAGTCGTGGCCGGACTCGTCGGCGTTCGAGCTGGTCGGCGGCGAGCCGGCCATGAGCGTGGTGCCGAACCTGCGGGTGACGGGCATCCTCGCGATCGTCGCCGGGCTCGCTGTCGCGCTCTGGTCGGTCCGGTTCGCCGGCAGCCACTACGGCGGGCCGGTGCTGATCGGCCTCTCGGTGCTGCTGCTCCTCGTCGGCGGTGGCTTCGCGCCACCCCTGATCGGCGTGTTCGTCGGCGTCGCGGCGACGCGGATCGCGGTCCCCGGACGTCGGCGTCCCGCTGCCCTCCTGCGGACGCTGGGACGAGGCTGGGTCTGGTTCGTCGCCACCGGCGTGATCGCCTATCTCGCGCTGATCCCAGGCACACTCGTGCTGAGCGCACTCACCAGCATTCAGGGCGACGCGGTGGTGCTGGGACTCAGCCTCCTTTCGTTCGTCGCGCTCTTCCTCTCGTTGGCTGCTGCCCGGGCCCACGACCGGACGTCGGCG
>DAIOGQ010000274.1:0-5788 GCA_036745175.1 Kineosporiaceae bacterium | reverse complement strand
TGCCCGGACAACGATCCGCACGTCGCGCTCGATCGCCCGTTCCCGGGCCAGCGGGGTGACGAGGTCGCCGGGACCGACGACGAGGTCGCCGTCGGCGGCGTCGACGTCCTGCGCGGAGACGATGCGCATCACGCCTCCCGGCCGTGGACCGCGTCGAGGGCGGCGACGGCGGCGTCCCGCGCGGACTGGACCTCGCTCTCGGTGCCCGACAGGAACATCCGGCCGAACCGGCCGACCGCGCGCAGCTCGATGACGGTGATGTTCGCGTGCTTCTCCGCCTCGTTCGCGGCGATCGCGATGTAGGCCGCGGGTGCGACCTCCATGATGAACAGGCTCTGCCCGGGCATCAGCATCGAGCCCTTGCGCCACTTGTTGAGCAGCTGCGCCTGGTAGGGGTGGACGTTGGTGATGAACTGGGTCGAGGCGATGACGGGACGCAGCCGGTCCGGCTCGGACATCCCGAGCTCGTCGAGCACCGCTTGGCCGGCGGCCCTCACCTCGGCCTGCTGCTCGGAGTGGATCTCGAGCAGCCCGAACTCGCGCTCGATGATCTGCAGCGCCGGTCGGACGCCGGCCGCCTTGAGCGCGATGTCCGCGGCCCGGAAGACCTCGTTGCCGGGCGCCATCTCGATGTAGAGCTCGGACATCCCGGCGAGCGGGACGTCCCCCGGGCTGGTCGCGGCGATGTGCGCGGCGCACTGAGGCTGCATCCGGTCGATGAAGGCGTAGGTGCGCAGGGTCGCCGTCGAGCGCCCGTCGGATCTCATGGGGCGCTCCTCGCGATGCCGAGCGGGGTGACGAGGAGTGCGTGCAGGTAGCCCTTGACGGGCCGGTCGAGCCAGCGGCCGACGACGGCCGCCGCGCCGGGCAGCATGAGCCCGCCGCCGACGAGGTGCACCGGCAGGTCCTCGGCGCCGACGGTCATCCGGCGCACGGACTCCGCGACCCGCTCGACGGCGGGGACGACGACCGGCAGCGCCGTCGCCGGGTCCTGGAGCTTGAGTCGTTCGGCCTCCTCGACGCCGATCCCGAGGCCGCCGGCGAGGACGAGGTCCACGTGATGGCCGCCGCCCGGCCGGTCGTCGAGGGCGACGAGCCGGCCGCGGCGGAACACCCCGACCCCGGTCGAGCCGCCGCCGACGTCGACGACGACGCCGTCCGTGACGGCCAGCACCCGCTGGGCGGCGGTCACCTCGTCGGTGAGCACGACGTCGTCGAACCCGGCCGCCTCGCAGACGTGGACGCAGGCGCGGGCGTCGGCCGCCCGCACTCCCGGCGGTGCAGCGCAGGCGGCGGTCGGCAACGGGCGACCGAGATCGTCCTCGGCCCGCTCACGCAGGGCCCGGACGGCGCGCGAGGCGCCGTGGAAGTCGACGACGACGCCGTCGCGGACGGCGTTCGCCGCGAGGCTGTCCGCCCAGACCGGGGCGCCCTCCGCGTCGAGGACGACGAGGACGGTGCTCGCCGTCCCGAGATCGACCCCGACCCGCAGCGTGCCGGCGGCGAGGTGGGCGGCGGCGCCGCGGCCGAGCCGCTCCGCCGTGGCGGCGAGCAGCAGCGCCGGGTCGCGTGGGGTCGGCGCGTCCACGGGCAGCACGTCGGCGGCCGGCTCAGACGTCATCGAGGCTCACCGGCTCCCGGACGCTGCGCCACGGCCGGACCTCGTGGGCGACCCGCTTGATGTTCACCAGGTGCAGCGGGGTCACGTTGTCCGAGCAGATCGACCCGGACCAGGTGCCGGTGCCGAGCTGGAACGACGGGTCGACCTCGGTCGAGTAGCCCATCCCGCCGAACAGGGCGGGGGTGTTGACGACGATCCGGCTCGCGGGAAGCGTGGCGAACCGGGCGATCTCGGCGTGGTCGCTGGAGTGCACCGCGACGGTGTGGCCCTCACCGCCGAGGGCGAGCACCTCGCGGCACCGGCTCCAGCCGGCGGCGCTGTCGGCGGCCCGGTAGACCGACAGGACCGGTCCGAGGATCTCCCGGGACAGCAGCACGTCGGGGCCGACCCGGTCCAGCTCGGCGGCGAGCACCCGGGTTCCCGGCGGCACGGAGAACCCGGCGGTGGCCGCGAGCCGGACCGCGGTCTGGCCGACGTGCTCCGGGTCGAGGCCGCCGTCTCGGGTGAAGAGCGCGCCGGCGAGCGCGGCCTGCTCTGCCGGCGTCATCCGGTACGCGCCGCGGGCCTCGAAGTGCCGGAGGAACTCGCCGGCGACCGCGGCGTCCACGACGACGGACTGCTCGGCGACACACGCCGTCCCGTTGTCGAAGGCCTTCGAGGCGATGACCATCTCCGCGGCCTCGGCGAGGTCGGCGGTGCTGCGGCCGACCCAGGCCGGCACATTGCCGGCGCCGACGGCGATCGTCGGCTTCCCGGAGGAGTAGGCGGCGCGCACCATCCCCGGCCCGCCGGTCGCGAGGACGAGCGCGACCTCGCGCTGCCGCATGAGCTCGGCGGTCGAGGTGAGCGTCGGGGTGTCGAGGCAGTCGATGATGCCCTCGGGGGCGCCGGCGCGGACCGCGGCCTCGGCCATGATCCGGGCGGCACGCGCGGTGCAGCGGGCGGCCCGCGGGTGCGGGGCGTGGACGACGGCGTTGCCCGACTTCACCGCCGCGAGGCTCTTGAACAGCGTGGTGGACGTCGGGTTGGTCACCGGGATGATCGCCGCGATGACGCCCATCGGGGCGCCGACCGCGGTGACCTTGTTATCCTCGTCGACCCACAGCACGCCGACTGCCCGGCGCTGGAGCATCCAGCGGGCGACGAACCCGGTGTTGTACCTGTTCTTGTGGATCTTGTCCTCGTAGACCCAGTAGCCGGTCTCGTCGACGGCGAGCCGGGCCAGCTCCTCGGCGGCGGCCGTTCCGGCGGCGGCCATCGCGCGGAGGAAGTGGTCCAGGTCCGCCTGGTCGGCGCCGTCGAGGGCCTCGAACGCGCGTCGGGCGGCACGCGCCTTCTGCCGGACCTCGGCGAGCGCGGCGAGATCCGGGTCGAGCGCGGTGGGTGCGGTCATGGCTCACCTCCTCGGGACGTGCGGCTCGCCGTCGGCGTCGCGACGGCGGTCCGGGCGGGCGCCGCTGAGGTCAGGACCTGGGCCGGGTGAGGACGGCCAGGATGCCCTCGGTCTCGTCGTGCGGGCGCGGGATGACGTGGACGGAGACGACCTCGCCGGCCTTGGCCGCGGCGACCGCGCCGGCGTCGGTGGCGGCCTTCACCGCGCCGACGTCGCCGCGGACCATGACCGTGACGAGGCCGCCGCCGATCTCGCGGTGCCCGATGACCTGGACGTTGGCCGCCTTGACCATCGCGTCCGCGGCCTCGATGGCGCCGACGAGCCCCTTGGTCTCGATGAGGCCGAGCGCGCCACGCGGGCCGGCGGATGCGGACGACGCGTCGTTCGTTGCCATGGGTTCCTCCCGGATCCGGTCACGCAGTGCGGTAGCTGACGGTGCCTTCGTGGACGACCGAGTCGACGATCGCGACGACGGCGCAGTCGGTGGGAGTGGCGGCGGTCTGGGCGCAGACCCGGGCGGCGCCCCCGGTCGCGACGAGGACGACGTCGCCGTCGCCGGCGCCGACGAGGTCGACCCCGACGAAGGTCGGCGCGTCCGGGGCGGCGCCGGAGCCGGTGTCGCGCAGAACGAGCAGGGACAGGTTGTCCAGGCCGCCGTCCTTGACGGTCGAGACGACCTGGCCGACCACCGTCGCGAGCTTCATCGCCTCACCACCGTCGTCCTGGCGGCGTGGGCCGCACCCGACGCCCGGACAGTAGGAGCGCGCCGAGGCCTGTCGCGCTATCCGCGGGGGACAACGTTGCTGCGGTGGGTTGTCCGGGCCTGCCCTGTGCCGGGCGCGGGCCGGGCGGGACAGTGCGAGGGTCGTGCACGGCCGCCGACCCAGGGCAGGTGGCCGCCCACCCGGCCAGAGGAGGCGCAGTGATCACGGACGACGACGCCCGGCTGCACACCCCGACGACGACGGACCCGCTGTGGGCCGAGACGAACTACTTCGGCCTCTACGTGGCCGAGCCTGCGGTGAACATCGGCGTCTACTCGCTGGTCCGGGCGAACGTCGGTGCGGCGAGCTCGACGGTCTCGGTGAACTCCGGCCGGGTGACGATGCCGTGGGCGGCGGACTACTGGGACGCCTGGCAGCACCTGCCGGTGGGCCCCGACTTCGACCTGCTCGACTACGCGTTCGCGAACGGGCTGCGGGTGCGGTGCACCGACCCGAACCGCGTCTTCGACGTCGACTTCGACGACCCGGAGGCGGCGATGTCGTTGCACTTCCGGTACACGGCGCTGATGCCCGGATACGACATCAACGACCCCGACATGGACCCGCTCGCCGCGCGCCGGGACATGGACAAGACGTGGGGGCACGCCTACGCCGGGCACTTCGACCAGTCAGGGCACTACGAGGGCGAGCTCGTGCTGCGCGGCCGCAGGTACCCGATCGACTGCGTGGCGACGATGGACCACAGCTGGGGCATCCGGGCCGAACGACAGACGTCGCGGATGAGCTGGCTGCACGCACACTTCAGCCGCGACCTCGCGGTGCACGCCATCCTCGACTTCTCGACCGAGGCCGGACCGGACGCGCCGTCGCCGCTGCGGCTGACCCACGGGTACGTGATGGACCACGGCTCTGCCGTCGCGCTCACGGGGGGCGGCGGCGTCACCGCGCGGACCGGCTTCTACCCCGAGCACGTCAGCCTGCAGCTCACCGACGTCAAGGGCCGCGAGTGGGAGCTCGACGGCCGCGCGCTGACGACGTTCCCGTGGCAGGCGTGGCCCGGCACCGTCGGGCACAACTGCCTTCTGCGGTGGTCGATCCGCGGCGAGACCACGGCGGACGGCGGGCACGGCGAGGCGATGGACTTCGTCGGCCTGCGCGAGCTGTGCGCGGTCCACCACCGCTGAGGGCCGCACCCGTGGCCGCCGGCTCCCCGCTGGGCCAGGTGCCGGACGTCGTCCGGCCGGTCCACGCGGTCATGTTCGACATGGACGGCACTCTCGTGCAGACCCGGTACGCCTCCTGGGAGATCTTCGAGAGCGTGAACCGCCGGTTCGGCCTCGGCGTGGACACCCCCGAGCAGTACTACGAGCTGTTCCGCAGCAACGTGTTCGGCGAGATCGAGAGGCGGTGCGCGAACGCCGATCAGTACCGGCAGGTCAAGGCTGACTTCCTCGCCGCGCTGCGGGCCGACTACCGCCCGGTGATGATCCCCGGGATGCTCCACGTCGTCCGCCGGCTCGCGTCGGTGGCCACCCTGGCACTGCTGTCGTCGAACGCGCTGCCGGTCATGCGCAGGATCCTCGTCGACAACGACCTCGCGTTCTGCTTCGCGCACGTGTTCGGCGGGGACACCGTGCCGGACAAGCGGACGGCGATCCGGCAGTTCCTCGCCGACACCGGCAGCGGTTTCGGACGGCGGTGCAGCGCGGACTACGACGAGGAGATGGTGCCGGTCGAGGTGGCCGCCGGGGGCACGGTTCTCGTGACGGACACCGCCGGTGACGTCCGGGAGGCGCTCGAGGAGGGCATCCGAGCCGTCGGCGTCGCGTGGGGAATGCACGCGGTCGACCAGCTCGTCGAGGCTGGCGCCGAGTTCGTCGCGCTGTGGCCTCAGGAGGTCGGTTCCTACCTCCTGCAAGGGATCGACGCGGTCCCGCGCGGCGCGTGCGAGCTGCCGCCGCGGACCCGGCCGGCGCCGGAGGGCGCCGGGTCCTGCGCCGGGTCCTGCGCCGGGTCCTGCGCCGGGTCCTGCGCCGGGTCCTGCGCCGG
>DAIOGQ010000273.1:0-5796 GCA_036745175.1 Kineosporiaceae bacterium | reverse complement strand
CGTTCCTCGCCCGCTGGGAGCTCGCCGACGCCTTCGACGTCGTCGTCCACCTCGACGTCTCCCCCGCCGCCCAGGTCCGCCGGCTGCCGCCCGAAGACCGCGACCGGGTGCCGCCCGCCTGGCGGCGCTACCTCGACGAGACCGACCCGGCGTCGCGGGTGCGGGCCGGCGGCGGCCTCGTCGTCCGCTTCGACCACCCCGACCGCCCGGCCCTCGTCCGCGGCGCCTGACCCCGCTCGCCCCGAGGCACCCGCGCTCTCGAGCGACTCGACAGGCCTACGCCCTCAGCAGCCCGGGTTCAGCAGCCCGAGGTTTTCGGCCGAGCCCTGGCTGGAAGCCGGGGTCGAGGGCGAAGCCCTCGCGGGGAGAGCGCGAGAGGGGCAGCGCCCCTCTCGCAAGCCGCCCGCAGGGCACCGCCGCCCGCAGGGCACCGCCGCCCGCAGGGCACCGCCGCCCGCAGGGCACAGCCGCCCGCAGGGCACAGCGCTACCTCCACGCCTCGCCGGCATCGACGAGCGGCCCGCCGAACCACTGCTCGATGAGCCGACGGGCGATCGACACCTCGGGGGGCAGCAGCAGCTCGCCGGACGCCAGGTCGGCGACCAGCTCCTCCCGGCTCCACCAGCGGGCGTGCGCGAGCTCCTCGCCGTCCACCTCGACATCGGTGGTCGTGGCCCGGCCCTGGAAGCCGAGCATGAGGGACGACGGGAACGGCCACGGCTGGCTGCCCGAGTACTGCACGTCGCCGACGACGATCCCGGCCTCCTCGCGGACCTCGCGCCGGACGGCGGCCTCGAGCGACTCCCCCGGCTCGACGAAGCCGGCGAGCGTCGAGTAGCGCTTCGGCGGCCAGACCGCCTGCCGGCCGAGGAGGATCCGGTCCTCGGCATCGATGATCGCCATGATCACGGCCGGGTCGGTCCGCGGGTAGTGCTCGGCGCCGCACGCCGGGCAGCGTCGTGCCCAGCCCGCCATGGCGAGCCCGGTCGGCCCGCCGCAGCGGGCGCAGCGCGGGTGCGTCGAGTGCCAGTTCGACAGTGCCGCGGCCGTCGTCAGCAGGCCGGCCCCGCCGGCGTCGAGCAGCGGGCCGACGTCGCGCAGGCCGGCCCAGCGCGCGCCGGCCGGAGCCGGACGCGGCGGCGGGGTCGGCCCGCCGGTGAGCGGGGTCGGCGGGCGCGGGACGGCCAGCAGCACGTGCGGGCGCCGCTGCTCGCCGTCGAGCCCGAGATAGGACGCCGCCGCGAGCGCGGTGCCGCCTGCCCCACCGGGGCCGTCCGGGTCGCCGCCGAGCTCGGCGACCGCGGCGCGCGCGGCGCCCGGGGCGAGGACGAGCAGCCGGGGCAGCCCCGTCCCGGCGTCGTCGGTGACGAGCCCGCGGTCGCCCTCGAGGACGACGACGGCGGTCGTGTCGTCCGCGAGCAGTCGGTCGACGAGACCCTCGTCGCTGCGCCGTTCGGCGTCCCGGTCGAGCGTCGAGCGCGACAGGGACAGCTCGCCGAGCGGCGGCACGACACGGCCGACGGCGGACGCCGCGAGGGAGAACTCGGTCACGAGCGCCCACCCTAGGCCGAAGCGTCCGGCCCGACCCGCCGGACCGCGGCAGCGCGGGACGGCACCGCGAGCCGGCTCTCCCGCGCGCGGTCCGGTGCTCCCGCGGGCGCTCCGGCATCTGCGGGAGGGCCGCCACACCGCCGGGCGTGGGTGGACGGGACGGGGACCGACCACCCCGTACGGTGGGATCCGTGGCTGACCGAACCCCGCTCGCGCTGGCGGCGCTCGCCTGCGCCGCCGTCCGGGGCCTCGAGCCGGTGGCCGTCGCGGCCCGCGCCAGCCACGACCCCGAGGTCGATGCGGCCGACGTCGAGGACGACCTCGGACGCCGCTGGGTCGTCCGGGTGCCCCGCACCCTCGCCGGCGCGGGCCGGCTCGACGCCGAGGCCCGTCTCGTCGCGGGCCTCGCGGGCTGGCTGCCCTTCGCCGTTCCCGAGATCACCGGACGCGCACCGCTGCCCGACGGCACGGCCGCCGTCGTCACCCGCGCGCTGTCCGGCGAGCCGCTCGAGCCCGCTGCGCTCGAGCCGGGCCCTGGCCTGGCGGCAGCGCTCGGCCGGAGCATCGCGGCCGTCCACGACCTGCCCGAGCGCGTCGTCGAGGAGGCCGGGCTGCCGGTCTACACGGCCGAGCAGTACCGCCAGCGCCGGCTCGCCGAGGTGGACCGCGCCGCGACGACCGGGCACGTCCCGCCGGGTCTGCTGACCCGCTGGGAGAAGGCCATCGAGGAGGCCGGGGCCTGGCGGTTCGTGCCGTGCGTCGTCCACGGCGACCTCGCCCGGGAGACGGTCCTCACCGAGCACGCCGACGTGGCGGCCGTCCTCGAGTGGGGCGAGACCCGGGTCGCCGACCCTGCCGACGACCTCGCCTGGGTGGTGGCGGCCGCCGACGAGGCCGCCACCGAGGCGGTGCTCGAGGCGTACACCCGTACCCGTCGCTCGCCCGTCGACCGCGACCTCGCGCGCCGCGCGCGGCTCGGGTCCGAGCTCGCGTGCGCCCGCTGGCTGCTCCACGGCGTCACCGCGGACGACTCCGACGTCGTCGACGACGCGGTCGCGATGCTCGCCGACCTCGACGCCTCGGTCGACGGGCACACCTGGTGACTCTGCTGCAAGAGTGACCTGGTGCCGTCGCTGCGTCTCGTCTCGTTCAACGCGTGCTCAGGGCGGTCGATGACGGACGGCGTCGCCGACCCGCTGCGGTTCGCCGCGGCCGTCGACGCGACGGGCGCGGACGTCGTGGCACTCCAGGAGGTCGACCGCTTCCAGCCCCGCTCGGGGATGGTCGACCAGGCGTCGCTCGTCGCCACGGCGCTCGGCGGCACGCACCGCTACCTCGGCCTCGTCCACGGGACGCCGGGCGAGGACGGCTGGTCCGCCGCGCCCCACGACCACCCGGCCGACGGCGAGCACCATCCGCCAGGCGGCGACCCGACGTACGGCGTCGCCCTCGTGACCACCCGGCAGGTCCGGTCGTGGCACGTGCTGCGGCTCGCACCGGCCCGCGGCCGCTACCCGATCCCGGTGCCGAGCCGGCCGCCGCGGCTGCTCTGGATCCCCGACGAGCCGCGGGCGGCGATCGCCGCCGTCCTCGAGGACCCGCGGATGACCGTCGTCTGCACGCACCTGTCGTTCGTGCCCGGCACCAACGTGCGCCAGCTGCGCCGGCTGCGGGCCTGGCTCGCCGGCCTGCCGGGACCCCACGTCGTCCTCGGGGACCTCAACCTGCCCGGCGGCCTGCCGGCCCGGATCACCGGCTGGACCCCGCTCGTCACCGGCCCGACGTTCCCTTCGCCTGGGCCGCGGGTCCAGCTCGACCACGTGCTCGCGGCCGGGCTGCCCGAAGGGGTCCGGGTCCGCGGCCGGGTCGAGCGGCTCGAGGTGAGCGACCACTGCGCCGCGGTCGCGGACGTCGACCTGCCGGACTGACCGTTCAGCCGCCCGGCTGCTCCGTGGCCGCGGTGACGAGGGCCGCCAGGCCGGTCTCGTCGAGCAGGTCGACCGGGCGCACCGTCGCCCCGGTGGCGGCGTGGAAGAAGGCAGCGCGCACGCGGTGAACCGGTACACCCTGCAGCCGGGCCCAGGCGAGCCGGTACACGGCGAGCTGGGCGGCGCGGGCGCGTGCGGCGTCGTCGTCGGGTCCCGGCGGCGGCCCGGTCTTCCAGTCGACGACCTCCCAGCCGGGTGCGCCGTCGGCGTCGTCCGGCAGCCGGAAGACGGCGTCGACCCGGCCGCGCAGGACCACCCCCTCGACCGGGGTCTCGATGCTCACCTCGACGGCCTCCGGCGTCCGGTGCGCCCACTCGCTCGCGAGGAAGGCGTCCTGCAGGGCGACGAGCTCGGCGTCACCCGCGGCGTCGTCCGCGGCACCGGGCAGGTCGTCGACGTCGACGAGCGCTGCGGCCCCGAACCGCTGCTCCAGCCAGGCGTGGAAGGCGCTCCCCCGGCGGGCCTGCGGGTTCGGCGGCTCGGGCATCGGGCGGCGCAGCCGCGCCGCGAGCCGGTCCGGGTCGGTCGCGAGCGCGACGACGCGGGATGCGGACAGATGCGTCGGAAGGGTGACCTCGAGGTCGCGTCGGGTCGTCGCGTCGCGCTCGGCGAGGAGCAGCGCCACCTCGCGGGCCCAGCCGGTGCCGGCCTCGTCGCGCACGTCGACGGTCGGGCCGTGCCCTTGCGCGGTCTCGAGCGCCGCGAGCACCCGGTGGGCACCGTCCCCGACGGCGGGTCGGCGCGGCCCGAGCGGGTCGATCGGCCAGTCGGCCCGGGCGACGAGTGCGTCGCGCGGGTTCGCGACGCCGTCCTGCGCCGCCGGGGTCCACTCGAGGATCTCGACGCCGCCCTGCCCGACGAGGTCGCCGGCCTCCTGGAGGAAACGCGACGCGGTCCTGGGTCGCGACCCGTCGCCCCACTGCGCCCCGGTCATCAGCAGCAGCCGGCGGGCCCGGGTCACCGCGACGTAGGCGAGCCGGCGTTCCTCGGCGACGTCGTGGAGCCCGCACCGCTCGCGGAACTCCTCGAGCCGGGACGCCAGCTCGGCCTGGGTCGGGGCGCCCTCGACGTCCCACTGCGGCAGCCCTGCGGCGTCGCCGCGCAGCGGGTACGGCAACGCACCGATCTCACCGAGCCACCCGTTCGACGGACCGGGCGCGCGGCCGTTGACCCCCGACGGGAACGTGCCCTCGACGAGCCCGGTCACCGCGACGACGTCCCACTCGAGCCCCTTGGCGGCGTGCACCGTGAGCACCTGGACGGCGTCCTCGCTCACCTCGGTCACCGGCGTCTCGAGGCCGCGCTCGCGGGTGTCGGCGGCGTGCAGCCAGGCGAGGAAGGCGCCGAGCGCCGATCCGCCGTGGGCGCTGCCGTGCCCGCCCGGCCCCCCGCTGCTGTCGGCGAAGCCGGCGGCCACGTCGACGAACGCGTCGAGGTGGGCCCGTGCCGTCCCCGGCCGGACCCCGGGCCGCGCCGCGACCTCGATGTCGAGCAGGAGCGCCCGTTCGACGTCGAGGACGAGGTCGGCGAGCGGCAGCGACGTGCGGCCGCGCAGGTCGCGCAGGGTCGCGCCGAGCCGGTCGAGCCGGCGCCGGCCCGGCCCGGACAGCGCCTGCCCGGCCGGCCCCTGCCACCCCCGTGCCGGCAGCTCGTCGAGCGCCTCGACGACGCTGCGCTCGTCCACGACGTCGGCGACGACCTCGGGCGCGACCTCCCCGGGCCGCCCGTCGGCGGTCCCGACGCCGACGGCCCGGTGCCGCCGCCGGGCGAGCTCGGCCGACCACGCCCCGAGCGCCTCGAGGTCGCGCGGCCCGAGCCGCAGCGCCGGTCCGGTGAGCAGCCGCATGAGCGAGTCGCCCCGGGTCGGGTCGTGGAGCACCTCGAGCGCGGCCCGCACGTCGGCCACCTCCGGCACGCTGAGCAGCCCGCCGAGCCCGACGACCTCGACGGGCAGCCCCCGCGCGCGCAAGGCAGCCTCGACGACGGGGAACAGCGCGCGCGCCCGGCACAGCACGGCCGCCGTCGGCCGGTCGGGGCGGGCCGAGCCGTCGGCGCCGGCCGGGCCCCGCCACTGCGCCTCGACGACCTCGGCGACCGCGCGGGCCTCGTCCTCGAGCGTCGCGAACCAGCCGAGGACGACCAGAGACCAGTAGCCGACGAGGTAGCGCCACAAAGCGAAGCGGATCGCCCAGAACCAGGGGAAGAAGAACGCGCACCAACTCAAGCGCTGCACATCGGCCGGAAGCGAACCCGTGCC
>DAIOGQ010000272.1:0-5842 GCA_036745175.1 Kineosporiaceae bacterium | reverse complement strand
CGGATGGAGCGGCACTGCGACAACGCCGAGCGCGTCGTCGAGTACCTGCTGGGGCACCCGCGGGTCCGCACGGTGCTCTACCCGGGACTGCCCGAGCACCCCGGCCACGACGTCGCCCAGAAGCAGATGCGTCGCTTCGGGGGCATGGTGAGCTTCCGTGCCGTCGGTGGCGAGGAGGACGCCCTCAACGTCTGCAAGCGGACCGAGGTCTTCACCCTCGGGGAGTCGCTCGGCGGGGTCGAGAGCCTCATCGAGCACCCCGGCCGCATGACGCACGCCTCCGTCGCCGGGTCGGCGCTCGAGGTGCCGGACGACCTCGTCCGGCTGTCCGTCGGCATCGAGGACGCCGACGACCTCATCGCCGACCTCGACCGCGCGCTGAGCTGAGCTCAGAGCCCGGTCGGCGCCTTCGGCAGGTCCTCGTAGACCGGCTGCTGCCTGGTCTGCCGGGCCGTCAGCCCCGCGAGCATGTCGGCGGTCTGCAGCATGCCCGTCTGCCAGAGCGAGACGAACTCGAGGCTCTCTGCCACGGAGTGGTCCCGTGCGTGGTTGAGCGCCTCCTTGACCCCCCACAGCACGAGCGGGCTGTGCCGGGCCATCTCGTGCGCCGCCTCCAGCGCGCCGGCCACGAGGGCCTCGTGCGAGTCGAAGACCTCGTTGACGAGGCCCACCTCGCGCGCGCGCACCGCGTGCATCCGGCGTCCCGTGAACGCGAGCTCGCGGACGACGCCGTCCGGCACGATCTTCGGAAGCCGTTGCAGCGCACCCACGTCCGCGGTCATCCCGATGTTCGTCTCCTGCAGGACGAAGAACGCGTCGGCGCTCGCGTACCGCACGTCGCACGCGGTCACCAGCGACAGCGCGCCGCCGATGCAGCCGCCCTGGACCGCGGCCACGACCGGCATCCGCGCCGACTCGATGGCGTCGAACGACTGCTGCAGCGCCTTGACGAGCAGGCGGCGGTGCGCGTTCCCGCGGCCCGGCTCGCCGGCCGTCACGAGGTTCCCGCCCGTGAACACCGACAGGTCCATCCCCGCGCAGAAGTGCCGTCCGGTCGAGGAGATGACGACCGCCCGGACGTCGCCGGCGTCGCTGAGCGCCGTGACGACCTGCGGCAGCTCGCGCCAGAACGCCGCGGTCATCGTGTTGAGCGCGTCCGGCCGGGACAGCCGCACGTGGGCGACCTTCGCGTCGACCTCGACCTCGAAGCACTCGTACGCCATCGGTCCTCCTCGGTTCGCCTTCTGGCACGCTAGCGGCCGTGGTGACGACCGTGTGCGGCGGGAGCGTGGTGTGAGCGACGTCCTGCTCGTCGACGTCGGCTCGACGTTCACCAAGGCCGCGCTCGTCGACACGGCGACCGGCCGACTGCTCGCCACCGCGGGACACCCGACGACGCTCGGGACCGACGTCCTCGAGGGCCTGGACGCCGCCCGCGCCGAGGCCGAGCGACGGGCGGGCCGGCGGGCGGACGACATCCTCGCGTGCTCGAGCGCCGGTGGCGGGCTGCGGATCGCGGTCGTCGGCTACGAGCGGCTCGTCACGGCCGAGGCCGGGCACCGGGTCGCGCTGTCGGCGGGCGGCAAGGTGGTCCACGTCGCCGCCGGCCCGCTCGACGACCCGCGGACGCCGGACGGGCCCCGCCTCGACGACCTGCGTGCGGCCCGCCCCGACGTCGTCCTGCTCGTCGGCGGCACCGACGGCGGCAACGCGGCTGTGCTGCTGCACAACGCCAGGCGCCTCGGGATCGCGCGGCTGCCGGTGCCCGTCGTCGTCGCCGGCAACGCGGACGTCGCCGACGCGGCCCGGGCCGAGCTCGAGCGCCGCGGCCGGCACGTCGTCGTCGCGCGCAACGTCCTGCCGCGGATCGGTGTCCTCGACCCGCTCGGCGCGCGGGCCGCGATCCGCGAGGTCTTCCTGAGCCACGTCATCGGCGGCAAGCACCTGTCGAGGGGCCCACGGTTCGCGCGGCTCGTGCGAGCCGCCACGCCGGACGCCGTGCTGGCCGGGGTCGAGGTCCTCGCGGACGGCGCCCCGGCGGACGGCGTCCCGGGCGCCGGCGACGTCCTCGTCGTCGATGTCGGGGGCGCGACGACCGACGTCTACTCGGTCCTCACCCCGGACGGCGAGGACGCGGCGCTCGCGAGAGAGGTCGTCGCGACCCTGTGGCGGGCGCGCACCGTCGAGGGCGACCTCGGGATGCGGTGGGGCGCCCCGGGCGTCGTGACGGCCGCGGTCGCCGAGCGGCTCCTCGACGCGCCGGACGCCGCGCGGCTCGCCACGCATGCCGTCCGCGCCCACGCCGAGCCCGGCTGGGTGCCGTCGCCCGACGACCCCGCCGCGGCGGCGGCCCGGAACGCCGACACCGACCTCGCCCGCCTCGCAGTCACCGTCGCGCTGCGCCGGCACGGCCGGCCGGGATCGCCGTCGGCGAACCCGCGTCCGCTGCGCGACGTCGCGCTCGTCGTCGGCAGCGGCGGCGTGCTGCGGCACGCGGACGCCGCGACCCGGGCCCGGATCCTCGCTTCCGCCACGGCCGACCACGGTGGTGGCTGGCGCGTCCCTGACCGGGCGTCCGTCGTCGTCGACACCGGCTACGTCCTGTTCGCCGCCGGGCTGCTCGCCGACGCGGAGCCGGTGGCGGCCGCCCGGCTCACCGCGTCGGTCGGAGCCGTGTCGAACACCGAGGACCCCGGGCCCGGGGCAGGATGTCGCCCATGAGGAGCTCCCCGCCGCAGCGCCCGGCCGGCCCGCTGGACGATGCCGACATCCTGCCCGCCGGCCTGCGCGCGGCGGCGGGCTGGTCCTGGCGGATGCTCGTCGTGGGGGTGGCGATCTACTACCTGCTGAGGATCCTCAGCCTCTTCGAGGTGCTCGTCGTCCCGGTGCTCGTCGCGGTGCTCGTCGTCGCGTTCCTCAAGCCCTTCGTCGACCTCGTGTCGGCCGCCCCCGGCCGCCCGGGCGCACCGCGCGGTCTGGCGTCCATCGCCGCGATCGTGATCTCGCTGCTGCTCATCGCCGGCCTCGTGACGCTCATCGGCCAGCAGGTGAGCACCGGCTTCCCGAGCCTGCGGGCGCAGGCCGTCGACGGCTGGCGCGAGCTGCAGCGCTTCCTCGCAGACTCCCCGCTGCACCTGACGAACAGCCAGCTGTCGCAGTACATCGACCGGGTCGGAGCCCAGCTCCAGGCGAACAGCGACCAGCTCGTCAGCGGTGCGCTCCAGGTCGGCTCGACCGCGGCGGACATCGGCACCGGGTTCTTCATCGTGCTCTTCAGCACGTTCTTCTTCCTCTCCGGCGGCGACCGGATCTGGGCCTGGGTCGTGCGTCTGTTCCCGCGGACCTCGCGGGCCCGGGTCAACGGCGCCGGCGTCCGCGCGTGGGCGACGCTCACGGCGTACGTCCGCGCGACCGTCGTCGTCGCCGTCGTCGACGGTGCCGGGGTCGGGATCGCCGCGGCGATCCTCGGCGTGCCGCTGGCGCTCCCGCTCGGCGTCCTGGTGTTCCTCGGCGCGTTCGTCCCCATCATCGGTGCCTTCGTCACCGGTATCGTCGCCGTGCTCGTCGCGATCGTCGCCAAGGGTCCGGTGGTCGCCCTGATCATGCTCGGCGCGGTCGTCGCGGTGCAGCAGGTCGAGGCGCACGTGCTGCAGCCGTTCCTCATGGGCCGCGCGGTGAGCGTCCACCCGCTCGCGGTCATCCTCTCGATCGGCGCCGGCGTGCTCCTCGCCGGCATCGTCGGCGGCCTGTTCGCGGTGCCGATCGCCGCCGTCGTCAACGTCATCGGGTCGTACCTGTCCGGGGACGACGCGGACGCGGACGGCGACTCCTACAGTGACGGCGACGATCCGCGGCAGGCGGGCGGCGAGCGGCCGGTCTCGGCGGCGGGGGACCAGGCCCGGATCGCGGCGGCGCAGGCCGGACCGCTCGCCGACGAGCCCGTGGAGGGCGCCGAACGGGCGGCCCGTGAGGGGCAGTGACGCCACAGTGCGTGTGGCACAGGGACTCGCAGGCGCCCGACCTGCGATGCTGGCCCCCGAAGGGGTGACCACGTGGACGCTGCCGAGAAGCGCATCGCACTGCTGATCGACGCCGACAACGCGCCGGCCTCGAAGATCGACGTGGTGCTCGGCGAGGTCGCCCGGCACGGTGCGGCGAACGTCCGCCGCGCCTACGGCAACTGGAAGAGCCCGCACCTCAAGGCCTGGGAGGCGGTGCTCCACGCGTACGCGATCCGCCCGATCCAGCAGTTCGCCTACAGCAGCGGCAAGAACGCCTCGGACATGGCGATGGTCATCGACGCGATGGACCTGCTCTACGCGCGCTCGCTGGACGCCTTCGCGATCGTGTCGAGCGACGCCGACTTCACCCCGCTGGTGATGCGTATCCTCACCGACGGCCTCAGGGTCTACGGCTTCGGCGAGAAGAAGACGCCCGACCCGTTCGTCAACGCGTGCTCCCAGTTCACCTACGTCGAGCGGCTGGGGGAGCCCACGGCGCAGACCGACGAGGCCGCGCTCAAGCCGAGCGACCCCAAGCAACTGCGCGGGGACGCCCGCCTCGTCCGCATGCTGCGCACGGCGGTCGAGGCGGCCGAGGGCGACGACGGCTGGGCGCACCTCGGGCAGGTCGGCAACCAGATCGGCAACCAGGCCTCGTTCGACCCGCGCAACCACGGCTACCGCAAGCTGAGCGACCTCGTCGAGGCCACGGAGCTGTTCGAGATCAAGCGGCAGAACCAGGTCGTGCTCATCCGCGACAAGCGCAGCCGCTAACACGTCTCGCGCCCGACGCCGGGCCGGTCGCTGCCCGGGCGCGTCGCCGGTCCGGCTGGGCCCGCGTCACTCGAGCCTCACTCCACGAAGGGCTTGGCGGCCTTGACCTTTACCGGGATCTCGCGCCCGTTGGGCGCGGTGTACGTGACCTCGTCGCCGATCTTGCGGCCCATGATCGCCGACCCGAGCGGGCTCTTCTCGCTGTAGACGTCGAGCTCGGTGTCGCCGGCGACCTCGCGGCTGCCGAGCAGGAAGGTCGTGTCGTCGCCGGCGAGGTCGACGGTGACGATCATGCCTGCCGTCACGCCGTCGTCGGCGTTCGCCGGCGCCTCGCCGACCTTCGCGTTCTCGAGGAGGTGTCGCAGCTGGCGGATCCGGGCCTCCTGCTTGCCCTGCTCCTCCTTGGCCGCGTGGTAGCCGCCGTTCTCCCGGAGGTCGCCCTCCAGCCGGGCCTCCTCGATCTTCTTCGCGATCTCGGTCCGGCCCTCACCCGAGAGGAACTCCAGCTCAGCCGTGAGGCGGTCGAAAGCCTCCTGGGTCAACCACTGGACGCTCGTCGTCTCGGTCACGATGCTCTCCGTTCCGGTCGGCTCGGCCTTGTGTCGCGCTCGCCGGACACGTCCGGCCAACACGTGACCCGGTCCCGCCGATGCGGACCCCCGGTCAGGTGGGTGAGTTGACGAGCCTAGCAAGGCTCATTGCAGGGCGCAGGCCTTGACATTCCCGCTCACCGCGCGCTCACTCGTCGTCACGACCGCGGTGAGGGTCGTCGCGCCGTCGGCCGCAGGCCCGATCCGGACGTCCGTGAGCCCGACCTCGGCGAAGCCACGGTTGAGCGCGCGCACCCGGCAGACGGCCGTCGCGCCGGGGTCCTTCTGGACCTCGAAGGTGACCTCGACCGTCGTGTCGCCGGTCACCCGGTACCCGACGTCGAGCACGTACACCCCGCGGTCGCCCGGGCCGAACGCGACGTAGGCGAACCAGCCGACCGCGAGCAGGAGGGCTCCGGCGACGGCGGCCACGGCGAGCGGGCCGCGAGGGCCGGTCCGCACGGGCCCGTAACGGCC
>DAIOGQ010000271.1:0-5849 GCA_036745175.1 Kineosporiaceae bacterium | reverse complement strand
CCACGCGACCGGACCCGGCGACCCGGACGGCACAGCGCCGACGCCGAGGGGCCGGCTCGGCGTAGCGTGGTCACCGACGCCCCCGTAGCCCAACGGCAGAGGCAGGCGCCTTAAAAGCGCCCGAGTGCGGGTTCGAGTCCCGCCGGGGGTACCGGTTGGGCTCGCGCCGCGTGCGGCGGCGAGCCCAACGGTGCCCTGGCGGGACGATGGGAGACGGCCGGAGCGAAGCGAGGCCGCGGCTCCCGCCGGGGGTACCCACTCGTCCCGCAGCCGGCACTGTCAGTCGACGCCGGTCAGCCGGGGCCCGGTCAGCCGGCACCCGGTCAGCCGGGGCGCAGCGACCTCAGCTGGTCGGTGTGCGCGGGCAGGTGACGGCCGGCCTGGACCGTGACGGCGATCCGTCCCCACTGCATCGGCTCGTCGAGCACGACCTCGCCGTGGTCGACGAGCCGGCACGGCACAAGGGTCTCGAGCTGCTCGGGACCGAGCCGCTCGAGAAGGAGCACGACCTCCTCGGCCCGCTGCCGCGCCGTCGCGACGAGCGCGGCCAGGTCGTCGTCGTGGGCCTTGACGAGGACGTCGAGGGTCGCGAGGTCGTTCGGCAGGGCGTTGTCGAACCGGGTCTCGAGCCGCTGGACGATCCCGCGGCTCACGGCGGCGATCCCGTCGTCGTTCACGGCGACGTGAGCGACCACCTGCAGGTGCGACCACTCGCCGGCCGGGGGCGGTCCGAACCCGCCGGCGAGCGCCTCGGCGAAGAACGTGGCGTAGGCCGCGCGCAGGGCTGCGGTGTCGGTGACCGTCCCCGGGCCGTCGGCCTGCCGGTCCGCGACGTCGGCGAAGTGCTCGAGCACCCAGCCCCACGCGTTCGGCCCGCAGTACGTGCGGCGGGCGGCGAGCGCGTCCGCGCCGAAGACGTCCCAGCCGCGATGGGTCAGCTCGACGCGGGTGCCGTCGTCGTCGGCGGTGAATACGACCTCGACCGCCGTGGCGGGGCCGTCGTCCCGGCCCGGGTGCCATGTGAGGGCGAGCCGCCGTCCGGGCTCCCAGGCCGTGACGGTCCCCCAGAGCACCTCCTCGCCCTCCAGCGAGCGTTCGACGAGGCGGTCGCCGGCGAAGGCCAGACCGCCGCTGCGCTCGCCGAAGAGGCCGTGGCTCAGCAGCGGCCACCAGGCGCCGATCCGGCTCGTGAAGATCTCGAAGGCGTCCGTGGGCGTCCGGCGGACGTGGACGGCGCGCAGGACGGGCGACAGCGTCATGGTCTCTCCTCGGGGTCAGCGTCGGGGGGCACGGCGGCTGGGTCGCCGTGATGGCCACCGGGCTCGCGGTCGGGGCTCTCGTCGGCGTAGGCCGCGAAGGCGTCGAGCACGTCGTCCCAGAACGCGTCGACCCAGAGCCGGACCGCGGCGAGCGCGTCCCGCTCGACCCGGTAGTAGCGGCGGCGGCCGTCGGGCCGGTCGGCGACGAGCCCCGCGTCGCGCAGCACCCGCAGGGCCTGGGACACCGCGGACTGGGTCACGGGGAGCGCCCCGGTGAGGTCGGCGACGGTGCGCTCGCCGCCGCGCAGGAGGGCCAGGACCCGGCGTCGGGTCGCGTCGCCGAGGGCGTCGAGGACCGTCTCCGCATCAGCCATGGCTAATCATTAGTCGCTACTGATGTGTCTAGTCAAGCCCCGGCAGAAACCCGAAGCGGATTTCGTCGTCGACCGGGAACTTCTCCGCCCGTGCGCGCATTACGGTGGTAGGGCCCGCGACCGGCGGGCCGGCAGATCCGCCGTTCAAGTCGATCCCGGAGGGACCGATGGAAAGCCGTAACCCCGTCTTCAACCGCAGCGAGGGCTTCAACCGCGGGGGGTATGCGACCTTCAACACCCCGACACCGAGCGCAGGTGCCCTCGAGGACATGTACCGCGCCCCGTCCGCGACGCCGGTCGACACCGGCCGGATGACGCTCGACGACGTCGTCATGCGCACGGCCGCCCTCTTCGGCGTGCTGCTGCTCACCGCCGCACCGACGTACTTCTTCTGGAAGCCCGGCTTCCTCGTGATCATCGGCGCCGGCCTCGTCGCCATGGTCCTCGGGTTCGTCGCCCAGATGGGCAAGACCGTCCGGCCGCCGCTGATGTTCGCCTACGCGGCGCTCGAGGGTGTCTTCGTCGGGGGGCTCAGCTGGCTCTACGCGGCGCGATGGGACGGCATCGTCCCCCAGGCCGTCTTCGGCACGCTCGCGGCGTTCACCGCGATGCTCGTGCTCTACAAGACGGGCGTCATCCGGAACTCGCCGAAGTTCACGAAGATCCTCATGATCGCCGTCGTCGGGTACATCATCTTCGGCCTCGTCAACCTCATGTTCGCGCTCTTCGCCGGCGTGAGCATCTACTCGGGCAACCCGCTGATCGCGCTCGCCGTGAGCGCCTTCGGTGTCACGCTGGCCTCGCTGTTCCTCGTCCTCGACTTCGACTTCATCGAGCAGGGGATCAGGAACGGCATTCCCGAGCAGTACGCCTGGCTCGCGGCGTTCGGCCTGACGGTCACCCTCGTCTGGCTCTACGTCGAGATGCTGCGGCTCATCTCCATCCTCCGCGGCGACAACTGACGTCCCGAACGGCACGCGCCCACGGGCGCGCGGGCTCCGGCCCGCGCGCCCGTGCGGCGTTTGCGGGCGCCGCCGAGGGCCGTGCCACCATGGCGGGCGGCGCGCCGGACGGTCCCGCGCGCCGACGGTGACGGGCGAGCGCTGGGGGTTCACGTGGTCGACCGGGGCGTCGTGACCGACACGGCGGCCGAGACGGCGCCGAGGGTCCGCTGGCACCCGCCGCGCGCCGTGCTCGAGCTCGCCGAGCTCGTCGTCGACGGCGCCCTGCCCGTCCTCCCGCTCCCCGGGCTCCTCGGGACCGAGGACGGCGCGCCGGACGACGTCCGCGAGGCCTGGCACCGGGGGTCGGCCGTCGACCTCGAGGACGCCGAGGGCACCCCGGTCGCCCGGGTGGGCCCCGACGGCGACGTCGGGTCGCTGAGGCCCTTCGCGCACGGGCCGCTGCGCGGCCGCCGCCGGACGCCCGTGCAGGTCCGCGACAGTCTCGCCGACCTCCGAGCGGACGACCGCGCCGACCGCCCCGCCGCCGCCACGGCCGACCGGGTCGCGGCTGCCGGCGTCACCGCCGTCCTCGTCACCGGGCCGCTGCCCGAGGTGACCGTCGAGCGCGTCGTCCGGGCCGCCGCGGACGCCGGCCACGCCCTCGTGTGGTTCGCCGTGGTCGGGGCCGGCCCGGCCGCTCCGCTGCCGCCGGCAGCCCTGCTGCGCGCGGTCGGCGCGCTGGCGGAGGCGACCCGCGCCGCAGGCGGGCACGCGCTCGCCCTGCCGCTCGCGCTGCCGCGCTCCGCGGACGGTGGTCCGGCGGACCCGGACCTGGCGCGCCGGGTCGCCGCCGCCTACGGGGCCGACGCGGTCGCGGACCTCACGCCGTCCCCGGGCGCTGCCGCCGAACCGCACCCGGCCTTCGGCGCCGAGCTCGACCGTCGGCGTGGCGCCCGGCGCGGGGTGACGGTCTTCTTCACCGGCCTGTCGGGCTCGGGCAAGTCGACGGTCGCCAAGGCGCTCGCCGACCGACTCCTGGACGACGGCCGGCGCGACGTGACGCTGCTCGACGGCGACGAGGTGCGCCGGCTGCTGTCCCACGGCCTCGGCTTCAGCCGCGCCGACCGGGACCTCAACATCCGCCGGATCGGCTTCGTCGCCGCCGAGGTCTCCCGGCACGGCGGGGTCGCCGTCGCCGCGCCGATCGCGCCGTTCGACGCCGTCCGCGCGGAGGTCCGCGACCTCGTCGAGGCGGCGGGCGGCGACTTCCTCCTCGTCCACGTCGCGACCCCGCTGCAGGAGTGCGAGCGGCGCGACCGCAAGGGTCTGTACGCCAGGGCCCGCCGGGGCGAGATCGCCGACTTCACCGGGATCTCCTCGCCGTACGAGATGCCCGCCCGGGCCGAGCTCGTCGTCGACACGACGGGCCGCGCGGTCGACGACGTCGTCGCGCAGGTGTGGCAGCTCCTCGACGAACGCGGCCATCTCGGCTCAAGTCCCGGCGCGCGGAGGTCGTAGGACAGACGTGGACCTCGATCTCCAGATCGTCGTCGCCGGCCTGCTCGTCGGCTTCGTCGTCGGACTGACGGGCATGGGCGGCGGTGCGCTCATGACGCCCGTGCTCGTGCTGTTCTTCAACGTCGCCCCGCTCGCCGCCGTCTCGAGCGACCTCGTCGCCGCCGCGGTCATGAAGCCGGTCGGCTCGTTCGTCCACATGCGTCGCGGCACGATCCACTGGGGCCTGGTCGGCTGGCTCATGGTCGGCTCGGTGCCGAGCGCCTTCGCCGGAGTTCTCGTGCTCAAGGCGCTCGGGAACGGCGAGCGGGTCCAGGAGGTCGTCAAGACCGCGCTCGGCGCCGCTCTGCTGCTGGCCGCCGCCGGGCTCGTCGTCAAGGCGTACCTGTCGATGGTCGAGACGGCGCGGGCCGAGTCCGCCCGCGCCCGCGGCGAGGTGCCCCCGGACCGCCCGCACGGCCCGGTCGTCGTCCGGCCGCTGCCGACCCTGCTCATCGGTGCCGCCGGCGGGCTCGTCGTCGGCATGACGTCGGTCGGCTCGGGCTCGCTCATCATCATCGCCCTGCTCGCCGTGTACCCGACGCTGCGGGCGAACACCCTCGTCGGCACCGACCTCGTGCAGGCCGTCCCGCTCGTCGCGAGCGCCGCGCTCGGGCACATCTTCTTCGGCGACTTCCAGCTCGGGCTCACGACGTCGCTGCTCGTCGGCTCGATCCCGGGGGTGTGGCTCGGCGCCCAGCTGTCGTCGCGAGCGCCGGCCGGCGTCATCCGCCGGGCGCTGGCCGTCGTGCTGCTCGCCTCCGCGCTCAAGCTGCTCGGGGTGCCGACCATGGTGCTCGGCCTCGTCCTCGCCGTGCTGCTCGCCGTCGCGCCGTGGGTCTGGGCGACGGTCAGGGCACGCAACGGGCTGCCGCGGCGCGGCCTGACGATGGCCGTCGTCCGGCGGGCATGGGCCACCAGCGGCGTCCGGGACTGAGCCGTCGGATCGCGCCTCCGGATCAATGGTTCGGTCGGGGTCCTGGGACTTCGGGCGAACCGGTTGACAGCTCTGCTGGTCGACGCCAGGATGCGACCTCAATGGTCTGATCCAGAGGCTTTGCCGCCGGCCATGCCGACCGGTGGACCCAGGCGGAGGTGTGGTGAGCGCGACGGCCGACCTGCCCGTCCCGACCCCGCCGCACGGGCTGCCCGAGGCCGTCCTGCGGCCCGTCCGGGAGGGCAACGCGTTCGAGTCCACCGTCGAGCACCTCGCGACCGCGATCCGGCTCGGCGTGTTCTCCGCGGGGGAGCGGTTGCCGCCCGAGCGCGAGCTCGCCGAGCGTCTGCGGGTCGGCCGGGCGACACTGCGCGAGGCGATCGGTGCGCTGCGCCAGGCCGGCCTCGTCACGACGAGCCGGGGGCGCTCCGGCGGGACCGTCGTCGTCTACCGCGGCCCGGACGCCGCGCAGCCGGTCGACGCACCGACGCGCACGGACGCCGAGGTGCTCGACGTCCTCGTCTTCCGCCGGGTCGTCGAGCCGGGCGCGGCGGCGCTGGCGGCGTCGGCCGCGCTCACCGGCGCCCAGCGGGCCTTCCTCGTCGACGCGCTGCGCGCCGTCACCCAGGCCACGGACGACGGGACGCGCCGGGTCGCCGACGCCCGGCTGCATCTCGCGGTCGCGACGCTGGCCGGCTCGCCGATGCTCGTCGAGGCCGTGACCGCCACCCAGGCCCGGATGTCCGAGCTGCTCGCGGCGATCCCGGTGCTGCGTGCCAAC
>DAIOGQ010000270.1:0-5864 GCA_036745175.1 Kineosporiaceae bacterium | reverse complement strand
CGGTCTCGCGCTGCTCGAGGTAGGTCTTCCAGCCGACGTTGTAGACGTCGACGACCGAGCGCGTCGCGTCGAGGAAGAACACCTTGTTGACGACGACCTCCAGCAGGGCGACGTCGTGGCTGATGACGACGAGGCCGCCGGACCACACCCGCAGGAAGTCCCGCAGCCAGCCGATCGAGTCGGCGTCGAGGTGGTTCGTCGGCTCGTCGAGCAGCAGCGTCTGCGCGCCGGAGAAGAGGATCCGGGAGAGCTCGACGCGACGGCGCTGGCCGCCGGACAGGGTGCCCAGCGGCTGCCCCAGGACGCGCTCGGGCAGACCGAGGCTCGAGCAGATCGTCGCCGCCTCGCTCTCCGCCGCGTAGCCGCCGCGCGCCGTGAACTCCGCCTCGAGCCGGCCGTAGCGGGCCATCGCTGCGTCCCGGCGGCCGTCGTCCGCGCTCGCCATCTCCCCCTCGGTGTCCCGCATCCGGCGCAGCACGGTGTCGAGGCCGCGCGCCGACAGGACCCGGTCGCGGGCGAGCATCTCGAGGTCGCCGGTACGGGGGTCCTGCGGCAGGTACCCGACGTCACCGGTCCGGGTCACGGTGCCGGCGACCGGCTGGGCCTCGCCCGCGAGCACCTTCGTCAGGGTCGTCTTGCCGGCGCCGTTGCGGCCGACGAGGCCGACGCGGTCCCCCGGCGCGACCCGGAAGGTCGCGTGCTCGAGAAGGACACGTGCCCCGGCGCGGAGCTCGACGTCGTGGGCGACGATCATGCGGGACGACAGCTCCAGACCGGACGACGGGGACGCTCCATCGTAGGCCGGGAGGAAAGATCGTCCGCCGGCGGGTGCTCCGGCGTGCCCTGCTCTACTCTCCCGCTGTGGGCATCGAGTTCGACAGCAGCCGCGTCGACACCAGCGGCGTCGACGACCGGCGCGGCCGCGGCGGCGGCGGCGGGATCGCCATCGCGGGCGGCGGCGGCATCGTCGGGATCATCATCACGGTCGTCGTGCTGCTCCTCGGCGGCAACTCCGGCAGCCTGCCGCAGATCGGGACCGCGCCGGGCGCGAACCAGCCCGGCCAGGTGGAGGGCGAGACGAAGGAGCAGTTCAACACCCGCTGCAACTCCGACGGCGCGCTCACCCAGTACACCGACTGCCGGCTGACGAAGGTCGTCAACGTCGCGGACGACGTGTGGAGCGCAGAGCTCGAGCGGCGCGGCCTGACGTGGCAACGGCCCACCCTGGTGTTCTTCAGCGGCCAGACCGAGACCGGCTGCGGGGCCGCGTCCGCCCAGGTCGGACCGTTCTACTGCCCGCCCGACCAGGGGATCTTCTTCGAGCTCGGGTTCCTCGAGCAGCTCCAGCAGCAGTTCGGCGCGAAGGGCGAGTTCGCCCAGGCCTACATCGCCGCCCACGAGTACGGGCACCACCTGCAGACCCTGCTCGGCACCGAGCCGAAGGTGCGCGCCGCCCAGCAGCGTGACCCGGGCAACGCGAACGCGTACTCGATCGCCCTGGAGCTCCAGGCGGACTGCTACGCGGGGGTGTGGGCGACCCTCGCCGACAAGAGCGGCCAGAACGGCATCGGGCTCACCGAGTCGAACATCGCCGAGGCGGTCACGGCGGCCGAGGCCGTCGGCGACGACCGGATCCAGGAGAAGGTCCAGGGCCGGGTCGACCCCGAGGGCTGGACGCACGGCTCCGCCGAGCAGCGCCGCACGTGGTTCCTCACCGGATACCGGTCGGGCGACATCGCCCAGTGCGACACCTTCCGCTGACCGACCCGTGGCCCGCGTCGTGGCCCGACCCGTGGGCCCGCGCCGTGTCCCGACCGACCTGGACCTGACGTGGAGCCGGCCCGACCTGTCCGCCGGTCCGGGTCGTTACGCTGGCGACCGTGACCCGACCTCAGCGGCCCACGCGTGACCTGGCACTGGTCGCCGTCTTCGCGGCGCTCCTGGCCGCCCTCGGACTCGTGCCCGCGCTCCAGGTCGTGCCGTGGGGGGCCCCGATCACCGCGCAGACCCTGGGGGTCATGCTGGCCGGCTCGGTCCTCGGCGCCCGCCGGGGGGCGCTCGCCGTCGTCACGTTCCTCGTCCTCGTCGCCGTCGGCCTGCCGTTGCTGCCCGCGAGCAGGAGCCGCCCGCAGGGCGGACTCGCCGTCTTCACCAGCCTGAGCGCCGGCTTCCTCGTCGGCTGGGTGCTCGGCGCGTTCGTCATCGGCTGGCTCGTCGAGCACCGGGCCCGGACAGCGGTGCCGGTCCAGATCGCCCTGGCGAACGTCGTCGGCGGTGTCGGCGTCGTCTACCTCGTCGGGCTGCCCGTGATGGCCTGGGTCGGCCACCTCACGCTCGCCCAGACGGCGGCCGTCGGGGTCGGCTTCCTGCCGGGCGACGCGCTCAAGGTCGCCGGTAGCACCGTGATCACCCTCGCTGTCCTGCGCGGCTACCCGGGCGTCGTGCCCACCCGGCAGTCCCGGCACGTCCCGGAGGCGGCGCGCTGAACGGGACCGACGCTCTCGTCGTCGACCTCACCGCGGCCGAGCACTCCCCCGACGCCGACGCGCTGTGCGTCGACGGGTCCTCGTGGCTGTCCCGGGCGGCCCTCGCCGCGGAGGTCGCGGCACTCGCCGGCAGCGACCGGCGGCTCGCGGGCGGCGTCGCCGTGCCCGCCGAGGACCCGCGGCCCACGCTGACGGCGCTGCTCGCCGTCCGTGCGGCCGGTGCCGTCCCGGTCGTCGTCGACGCCGACCTCGACGCCGCGGCGGTCGATCACCTCGTGTCCCGCACCGACGCGGCCGCGGCCGACCACGTCGGCTCCGGGCCGCTCCTCGTCGTCCAGACCTCCGGCAGCAGCGCCCGGCCGCGTGCGGTCCTGCGGACCGAGCAGTCCTGGACCGCGAGCCTGGCTCCGTTCACCCGGGTCGCCGGCCTGACGCCGGACGACGTCGTGTGGGCCCCGGGCACGCTCTCGGCGTCCCTCACGCTGTTCGCCGCGTGGCACGCGCTCGGCTGCGGGTTGCCGCTGCTGGCGACCGGTCGCTGGCGCGGCGTCGCCGCGGCCGGACCGGCCGTCGAGCGGGTGACCGTCGTCCACTGCGTCCCGGCCGTCCTGGCCGACGTGCTCGAGGCCCGCGCCGCGGGACTCGCCCCGGGCCTGCGCACAGCGGTCGTCGCCGGGGCCGCTACCCCGGACCGGCTCCGGGCCAGGACCCTGGCGGCCGGGATCCGGCTCGTGGAGTACTACGGCGCGGCCGAGCTCTCGTTCGTCGCGGTCGACGACGACGGCGCCGGCCTGCGGCCGTTCCCCGGCGCCGAGCTCGAGGTCCGGGACGGCGAGGTGTGGGTCCGTTCGCCGTACGTCGCGCTCGGTTACCTCGACCCCGACGAGACCGGGCCGATGCGCCGCGACGGCCACGGCTGGGCCTGCGTCGGCGACCGTGGCCGACTGGCCGGCGGCCGGCTCGCCGTCGACGGCCGGGCCGGCGACAGCGTCACCGTCGGTGGGCACACCGTCGTCGCCGCCGACGTCGAGGCCGCCCTGCGGGACGTCGACGGCGTCGCCGAGGTCGCCTGCGTCGGCGAGCCGCATGCGCGCCTCGGCGAACGGGTCGTGCTCGCCGTCCGCACCGAGCCGGGCGCCGACCCGGTGCCCGCGCTGCGTGCCGCGGCCCGCCGCGCACTGCCGCCGGCCGCCCGCCCGGTGCGGTACGTCGTGCTCGCCGACCTGCCCCGGACGGCGGGCGGAAAGGTCGCCCGGGCCGCGCTGCGCGAGGTCGTGACCCGGGCCGGCCGGACCGCGGGCCGGGTCGCGGCCCCCCGCACGCCGGCCGGCTGAGCGTGCCCGGCCCGCCCGTCGTCGTCGCCGCCCGCCGCACCCCCGTCGGGACCGCCGGCCGCTCGCTCGCCCGCTTCGACGTCGCCGAGCTCGCCGGTCCGGTCCTCGCCGCGCTCGCCGCCGATCTGCGTGACCTCGGCGTCCTCGCCGGGCCGGCCGGCGCCGACGGCGGTCCCGACGGGGGTGCGGCCGGCGTCGACGACGTGGTCCTGGGCAACTGCTGCGGCCCCGGCGGCGACGTCGCCCGGATCGCGGCGCTCGCCGCGGGTCTGGGCACCGACGTGCCCGGGGTGGCGGTCGACCGGCAGTGCGGGTCCGGGCTCGAGGCGGTCCGGCTCGCCGCCCACACGGTCGCGGCCGGAGCGGCCCGCGTCCTCCTGGCCGGCGGCGCCGAGAGCGCGAGCACGGCGCCGTGGCGCTTCGCCCGGCCGGCGTCCGCGACCGGGCCGCCCCGGCCCTACACCCGTGCGCCGTTCACCCCGGCCGGGTTCCCCGACCCCGAGATGGGCGCGGCCGCCGACGTCCTGGCCGCGCGCTGCGGCGTCACCCGCGAGCGGCAGGACGCCTATGCGGCACGCAGCCACGCCCGGACCCTCGCCGCGCGGGAGCGGGGGGTGTTCGACGCCGAGACCGTCGCCGTCGGTGGGGTGACGGCCGACGAACGGCCGCGCGCGCTGGGTGTCGACGTCCTCTCCCGGCTCCGGCCGGCCTTCACCCCGGAGGGCACCGTGACCGCCGGGAACTCCTGCGGGATCAACGACGGCGCCGCCGCGGTCGCCGTCGTCGACGAGGCGGTCCGCGCCGCGGCCGGCGTCCCCGGGCTGCGGGTGCTCGCGTCGCACGTCGTCGGGGTCGACCCGGCGACGCCGGGGATCGGCCCGGTGCCGGCGGTCCGTGCCGTCCTGGCCGCCGCGGGCCGCAGCCTCGACGAGGTGCGCGTCGTCGAGGTCACCGAGGCGTTCGCGGCCCAGGTCCTCGCGTGCACCGACGCGCTGCGGCTCGACCCGTTCGGCGCGGACGACGAACGGGTCTGCCCGGACGGCGGCGCGATCGCCCTGGGCCACCCGTGGGGCGCCTCCGGCGCGCTGCTCGTCGTCCGGTTGTTCGCCCGCCTCGTCCGGTCCCCTGCTGCCGCCGCCGGTGACCTCGGGGTCGCGGCCTGCGCGGTCGGCGGCGGGCAGGGTGTCGCGATGCTCGTCGAGCGGGTGGGCTGACGTGTTCGTCCTCGACGGCGTCGAGCACCGGTACGGCGACCGCACGGTCCTGTCCGGGATCGACCTCACCCTCGCCGAGCGGCGGATCGGCGTCGTCGGTGCCAACGGCTCCGGCAAGTCGACGCTCGCCCGGCTGCTCAACGGCCTCGTCGTCCCGACCCGTGGCCGGGTGCGGTTCGACGGGCTCGACACCGCGCGGGACGGCCGGGCCGTCCGCGGCCGGGTCGGGTTCGTCTTCACGGACCCCGACGCGCAGGTCGTCATGCCGACCGTCGCCGAGGACGTCGCGTTCTCGTTGCGCCGCGCGAAGCTGCCACGGGCCGAGGTCGCCGCCCGGGTCCGCGACGCCCTCGACCGGTTCGGGCTCGGCGGGCACGCCGAGCACCCCTGCCACCTGCTCTCCGGCGGTCAGAAGCAGCTCCTCGCCCTGACCTCGGTCCTCGTCACCGAGCCGGACGTCCTCGTCTGCGACGAGCCGACGACGCTGCTCGACCTGCGCAACGCCCGGCTCGTGTCCGACCTGCTGTCCCAGCTCCCGCAGCAGGTCGTGCTCGTCACCCACGACCTCGACCGGCTCGCCGGCTGGGACCGGGTCGTCGTCGTCGACGAGGGCCGGGTCGTCGCGGACGACGCGCCCGGCCCCGCCGTCGCCGCCTACCGGTCGCTGGTGGGCTGAGCCGTGAGACCGCCGCTGCTCGGCGCCTACGTTCCGGGCACGTCCCCGCTGCACCGGGCGTCCGCCGGGGCCAAGCTGGTCGCCCTGGCGGCGCTGCTCGTCGCCCTCGCGGTCGTCCGCACGCCGGTCGGCGTGACCGCAGGCGCCGCCGGCG
>DAIOGQ010000269.1:0-5869 GCA_036745175.1 Kineosporiaceae bacterium | reverse complement strand
CAGCGCTGCACCCAGCCCGGATGCACCGGGACGATCCTCGACGGCTACTGCGACGTCTGCGGCACACCTGCGGCGTCCGGTGGCGGCGGGGCGTCCGCGGTGGGGTCGACCGCGGTCCCCGGCGCCGCCGCCCCTGTGGCCCGCCCCGCGTCGTCCGGGCCGGCGGCCGTGCCGGGGCCGGCGTCGTTCGCCGGCTCGGGGAGCCCCGTCGGCTCCTCGCCGTCGTCGCGGTCGTCGGTGACCTCGTCGTCGAACCGGCTGGCGAGCGCGCCGATCGGCTCGGCGCGGGCCAAGGGCACCCGGGCCACCCGCAAGGTCGGGACCGGCTCGACCCGGCTGCGCGGCTCGAGGCTCGGGGCCGGGCTGACGACGGTCCCGCCGATGCCCGAGATCGACCCGAACGTCGCGATCATGAAGAACCCGATGGTGCCTGAGGACCGGCGCTACTGCCCCTCGTGCGGCAAGCCGGTCGGCCGGTCGCGCGACGGACAGCCGGGGCGCACCAGCGGCTTCTGCCCGAACTGCCGCACGCCGTTCGACTTCGCCCCGAAGCTGCGCGCCGGCGACCTCGTCGGGCACCAGTACGAGGTCGCGGGGTGCCTCGCTCACGGCGGCCTCGGCTGGATCTACCTCGCGCGGGACAAGAACGTCTCCGACCGCTGGGTGGTCCTCAAGGGCCTGCTCAACTCCGGTGACCCGGACGCCTACGCCGCGGCCGTCGCCGAGCGCCGGTTCCTCGCCCAGGTCGAGCACCCGCTCATCGTCGAGATCTACAACTTCGTCCTCCACGAGGGCGCCGGCTACATCGTCATGGAGTACGTCGGCGGCACGTCGCTGAAGTCGATCCTCAAGGACCGGATGCGCGCCGCCGGCGGCCGCTACGACCCGGTGCCTGTCGACCAGGCGATCGCGTACATGATCGAGATCCTGCCCGCGTTCGGGTACCTGCACGACCTCGGCCTGCTCTACTGCGACTTCAAGCCGGACAACATCATCCAGGTCGGCGACGCGGTCAAGCTCATCGACATGGGTGGCGTCCGGCGGATCGGCGACCTCGACTCGGCCATCTACGGGACCGTCGGGTACCAGGCCCCCGAGGTGCCGGACGTCGGGCCGTCGGTCGCCTCGGACATCTACACGATCGGCCGGACCCTGATCGTCCTCGTCATGGAGTTCCGCGGCTACCAGTCGACGTACGTCGCCTCGCTGCCGCCGGTCGCCGACGTGCCGGTCTTCGCCGAGCACGACAGCTTCTACCGGCTGCTGGCCAAGGCCTGCGCGGCCGATCCGGCCGACCGGTTCCAGTCGGCCGACGAGATGCGCGTCCAGCTGCTCGGCGTGCTGCGCGAGATCGTCGCCGCGGCCAAGCCCGAGTCGGGCGTCGCGCTGCACTCCGCACCGTCGGTGCTCTTCGGCGCGCCGGTCGTCTCCGGCGACGAGCTCACGTGGCGCGAGCTGCCGACGCTGCACGTCGACCCGGGCGACCGGATGGCGTCCTGGCTCGCGGCGCTGTCCGTCGCCGACCCCGCGGCGCGTGTCACGGCGTTGCACAACGCGCCGGAGGAGACCGTCGAGGTCCACCTCGCGACGGCCTACGCGGCGCTCGAGGCCGCCGCGTTCGACGTCGCCGAGAACGCCGTCGCGAAGACCCTCGCGGACGACCCGTGGGAGTGGCGCGCGGTGTGGCTGCAGGGCCTCGCCGCGCTCGCGAAGAACGACGCCGTGGGGGCGCGCTCGGCGTTCAACGCGGTCTACGGGCAGGTCCCCGGCGAGCTCGCCCCGAAGCTCGCGCTGGCGCTCTCGTGCGAGACGAGCGGCGAGTCCGACGTCGCCCAGTCGCTCTACGCCACCTGCGCGCGGACCGACGCGAACTACACCGCACCCGCCGCCTTCGGGCTCGCCCGCCTCCGCCGGGCCCGCGGCGACCTCGACGGCGCACTCGCCGCGCTCGACCTCGTGCCGACGACGAGCCGGGCGTACGTGGAGGCCCGACGGCAGCGGGCGGGCCTGCTCGCCGGGTCCGGCCGCGGCCTGCCGAGCCTGGCGGCTGCGATGGACAGCATCGAGCGCGTGACGATCGACCCGCTCGACCGGGCCCGGCTCACCGCGAACGTCCTCGACGTCGCCCTGCAGAAGGTGCTCTCGGACGGCTCGGACGACACGCTGCGGATCGCCGGCCGGACCGCGACCGAGCCCCACCTGCGCGACGGGCTCGAGACGGCCTACCGTCAGCTGGCACAGATGACGGACGACGGGGAGGAACGCGTGCGGCTCGTGGACCAGGCCAACCGGGTGCGGCGGTGGACGCTGCGATGAGCGACCCCCAGGCGCCGCCCGTGGAGGCGGCTGCCGCACCGGCGACGGACGCCGGCCCGCCCGGCGGGTCCGGCCCGTCGAGCGAGGCCTCGCCGCCTCCCCACGCCGCGCCGCCCGACGACGGTGCGCCGCCCGCGGCGCCGCCGGCCGTCGCGTGCCCGTCGTGCGGGACGCCGACCGGCTCCGGCGAGCGGTTCTGCGAGAACTGCGGTGTCGAGCTGACCGGTGCGGCCCCGGTCGCCGAGGAGCCCGACGACCCGGACGCCGCACCGATCGAGCTGACCCGGCGCCGTCCGCCACCCGGACCGCCGCGGGCGCCGGGCGTCGTCGTCGACTCGCCCGACCTCGACCTGCGGCCGACGACCTGCGGGTCGTGCTCGGGGACGATCGCCGACGACGGGTACTGCACGCAGTGCGGCACCCCCGCCGCGCGACCGCGTGACCACTTCCGCGAGGAGCCCGCGGACTGGGTGGCGGCGGTCTGCGACAAGGGGATCCGGCACGCCCGCAACGAGGACGCCGTCGCGCTCGCGGCCCGGCCCGAACCGGGCTCGTTCGCCGTCCTCGTGGTCTGCGACGGGGTGTCGTCGGCGCCGGCGTCCGACGTCGCGAGCCTGGCCGCCGCGCGCGCGGCGCGCGACGTCCTCGCCGCCCCCGCGACCAGCCCGCCGCTGACCCCCGAGGAGCTCCTCGCGCGCTCGGCCGACGCCGCGAACGCGGCGGCGACCCAGGTCGCGTCGACGGTGCAGGGTCCGAACCCGCCGTCGTGCACGTTCGTCGCCGCGCTCGTCGACCGGGACCCGGACGGCGCCGGCGTCGGGACGACGGCCGTCGTGGCGTGGATCGGCGACAGCCGTGCCTACTGGTTCCCGGACGCCGGGCCGCCCGTGCAGCTGAGCACCGACGACTCGTGGGCCGCGGAGGCGATGGCGCACGGGCTGTCCCGCGCAGAGGCCGAGAAGCTGCCGCAGGCGCACGCGATCACCCGCTGGCTCGGTGCCGACAGCCCGCCGGGCCCGCCGAGGACCGTCGTCGTCGACGTCTCCGCCGACGGCTGGCTCCTGGTGTGCTCCGACGGGCTGTGGAACTACTGCTCGGCGCCGGAGGACCTCGGCGTCCTGCTCGCCACGACGGCCGCCCGGGTGGGCCCCTCGCCCGCCCCGCTCGCCGAGGCGCTCACCGCATGGGCCAACGAGCAGGGGGGTCAGGACAACATCAGCGTCGCGCTGGCGCGGTGCGGCGGGAGACCGCCAGGGTGACCCGGTCGTCAGACCGGCCAGTACGCAGGCTCGCCCTCATCGGGGGCAGGACGGAAGGGAACGGCGATGGCGGAGTTCTCCGCGGAGATCTACCAGAACGAGTTCCTGCCGGACGGCGGCACCGACGTGCACGCGATCATGTCGATCACGTGCAGCGGGGCCGGCGCCGCGGGCGAGGCGGAGGGCGACGAGGCCGCGGAGATCGTCATCGTCGACACCTCGGGCTCGATGGCCGGCGACAAGATCGTCGCCGCGCAGCGCGCCGCGGCGGTGGCGGTCGACCAGATCCGTGACGGCACGTGGTTCGCGATCATCGCCGGTACCGACGGCGCCGACCGGGCCTTCCCGTACCCGAACGCCGTCGCGCCCATGGTGCGGATGGAGCCCGGCGCCCGGGCAGCCGCCCGGCAGGCCGTGAGCCGGCTCGTCGCGGGCGGCGGGACGGCCATCGGGTCGTGGCTGCGGCTGGCGACCCAGCTGTTCTCGACGGTGCCGCAGGCGACCCAGCGGCACGCGATCCTGCTCACCGACGGCAAGAACCAGAGCGAGACCGACGAGGCGTTGCAGGCCGGGATCCGGCAGGCGAAGGGCGTCTTCCAGTGCGACTGCCGCGGTGTCGGAGCCGACTGGGACGTCGGCGAGCTACGTGGCGTCGCGCAGGCCCTGCTCGGCACCGTCGACCTCATCCCCGACCCGGCCGCCATGGAGCGGGCCTTCGCCGACCTCATGCAGCAGGCCATGGGCCGTGGTGTCGCGCAGGCCCAGCTGCGGGTGTGGGCACCGCAGGGCGCTCAGGTGCTCTTCGTCCGCCAGGTCTCGCCGCAGGTCGAGGACCTCACGCCGCGCCGCAGCGACCTCAACGCGCTGACGAGCGCCTTCCCGACGGGTGCCTGGGGCGACGAGACCCGCGACTACCACGTCGCCGTCCGGCTCGCGGCCAAGCCGATCGGCGCCGAGCAGCTCGCCGCGCGCGTCATGCTCGCCGTCCGGGACGAGGTCGTCGCCCAGGGGCTCGTCAAGGCCCTGTGGTCGTCGGACGACACGCTGACCACCCGGATCAACCCGGCGGTCGCCCACTACACGGGCCAGGCGGAGCTCGCCGACGCCATCCAGGAGGGCCTGGCCGCCAAGGCCGCGGGCGACGAGGCGACGGCGACGACGAAGCTCGGCCGCGCCGTGCAGCTCGCCGAGGCCACCGGCAACGAGGAGGCCACGTCACGACTTCGCAAGGTCGTGGACATCGACGACGCGGGCACGGGTACGGTCAGGCTCAAGCGCGGCGTCGACAAGCTGGACGAGATGGCTCTCGACACCAGCTCGACGAAGACGACGCGGGTCAAGAAGTAGCGGGTCCGTCCGGCGGGTCCGTCGGCAGCACGGACGACGCGGCGGTCGGGTCGGTCGGGTTCAGGGTGATGACGGTCGGGAGCGGGGCGCAGGGCATGACGGGACGACGGTTGGAGTCGGTGCGGTGACCACGTACACCTGCCCGGACGGGCACACCTCGTCCGCGGACGACTACTGCGACGTGTGCGGTGCACCCATCGGTGCAGGCAGCGGCGCGGCGGCGTCCGGGGGTGGTGCGCCGCCGACCGGCGCAGGCGCCGCGCCGCCGCCGCTGCCGGCCCCCGGGGCGAGCGCCGCGGCGACGCCCGCCGCGCCGGCGTCGTCGCTCGACCTCGACACCCCGCCGTCCGGCAACGCCCAGGTACCCGCCGGGCGGGCGTGCCCGAACTGCAGCGCCAGGGCCCTGCCGGACGCGCTGTTCTGCGAGGACTGCGGCTACGACTTCACCACCGGCCAGATGCCCCGGGCCGTTCCGGCGACGCCGGACCTCGCCCCGCTGGCGCCCCCGCCGGGTGCGCCCGGCGGCCCGGCGGCCGGGCCGGTCGAGTGGGTCGCCGAGGTCTGGGTCGACCCCGACTGGCACGCGGCGCAGGACGCCGCCGACGCGTGCCCGTCGCCGGGGATGCCGGTCGTCGTGCCGCTCGTGGGCAGCAGCCTGCTCGTCGGCCGGACGTCGGCGAGCCGCAACATCCACCCGCAGATCGACATCAGCGCCGACACCGGCGTCTCGCGCCGGCACGCCCAGCTGACGACGGACGGCCAGCGCTGGTGGGTCGAGGACCTGCAGTCGGCCAACGGCACCTACGTCGCGGCCTCCGGCGCCGCGCTGCCCACCCAGCCGGTCACCCCCGGCCAGCGCGAGGAGCTCGCCGAGGACGACCGGGTCTACCTCGGCGCCTGGACCCGGCTCGTCCTGCGCCGGGCCACGCCGCAGGAGCAGGCCGGCA